>JAOUPR010000011.1 GCA_029879725.1 Gemmatimonadota bacterium
TCTCCGTGAGCGACGAGGCGGCTCGGGCGCGGCGGTTCCTGGAGCGGTTGCCGGAAAAGCAGCGTCTCTGCGTGGCCCTCCGCATCGACGAGGGGATGAGCTTCAAGGAGATCGGAGAGGTGATCGGCTCCAGTGAGGGAGCGGCGCGGGTAAGCTACTTCCATGGAATTCGGAAGCTGAGGGAGTGGATGACATGAACGATTCGCGATGTGCCTTCGTGCGGGAGGCTCTCCCGGCCTACGTGGGAAGGAGCCTCTCCCCCGGCGACGAGAGGGAGGTGTCCGCCCACCTGGCCGGGTGCGGGGAATGCCGGAGCGAGATGGAGGTGGTGACGCTCCTCCATGCGTCCCGCCCGGGTGCGCCGGCGGGACTGATCGACCGGATCCAGGAGGCGGTGGCCTCCGACGGGGCACCGTCCAGCGGCCGGCGCGGCGTTCCGGGGTGGGGACTGGCCGCCGCGGCGGTGGCGGTGCTCGCCCTGGGGATCGGGCGGACCCTGGGTCCGGCAACTCCCGCCGGAGAAGCGATCCCGGAATACGCGTCCGCCGAGGGCGCGGGCAACCTGTGGTTGGCCGAGGAGCGCCTCTCCACCTGGGTGCCGGCGTTCGACGACCTCTCCGATGAAGCCCTGGTGCAACTCCTGGAGGAGCTGGGAACATGACCGAGGACATGTCGGGACGTGTGAAGCGGTGGGGATGGTCCCTGGGCCTCCTCGTGGTCCTGGCCGTGGCGGCGGGGGCGTTCGACGCCGCGAGTGCGCAGGTCCGCGGGCAGCGGCGCGGTGGGGGCGAGCCGCCGCCGCGCTCCGAGTTGGAGCGGCGTGTCAGGGCCCGGTACGGGGAGATCATCCGGGAGCGCCTGGGGCTCACGGAGGAGCAGCACGCGGCCCTCGGTGAAGCCATGCGGGAGAGTTCACAACGCCGCCAGGAGCTCATGCGCGAGCAGCGCGAGTTGCGAGTCGAGGTCGCCGACCTGCTGGCCGCGCCGGAGCCCGGCGAGGAGGCCGCCCGGGAGTTGCTCCGCCGCGTGGCGGAGTTGCGTAGCCGCGAGGCGGACCTCTCCCGAGAGGAGCAGGAACGCCTTCTCGGGGTCCTCACACCGGTGCAGTACCTCCGACTGCAGGCGATCCGGGAAGAGATGGCGCAGCGCGTCCAGCGTCTGCGCGGCGGTCTCGGCGCGCCTCCGGGGACCGGGGTGCGGATGCGGCCCGGCGGTCGCGTTCCCCCGGGATGGTGACGGACCACGAGGGGTGGCGGAGTGCCCCGTTGACGCCGGAGGCGGGGCCTGGGTACCCTTCCTGACCGCCCCTCGCGCGGGCTTCTTCCTCACCCTTCTTTCGTGACCTGCCGGATGGCGCTGTCCGTACAGACCCTCTTCTTCGCCGCGTACCGTGACCTTCTCGGCACGTCGACCCTGGACGTGGAGCTTCCCGAGGGGGCGAGCGTGTCGGATCTGGTGGTGACCCTCCGGGCGAGGGGCGCTCCCTTCGACGCGCTCCCCGAGGAGCCCGCCGTGGCCGTGAATCGAAGCTACGCGCCCATGGGTCGGAGCCTCGCCGAGGGAGACGAAGTGGCCTTCATTCCGCCGGTGGCCGGGGGATGATCCATTCCCGGATCGTGCGGAATCCCATCGCCCCGTCGGAGGTGCTCGCCCGCGTGGGCCACCCCGAGGACGGTGCGGTGCTCCTCTTTCTCGGGGTCGTGAGGGACCACGCCGACGGGCGTTCGGTGACCGGAATGCGCTACGAGTGCTACGAGGAGATGGCCGAGGAAGTCCTCGCGGAGATCGCGGGGGAGGCCGCGCTCCGCCTGGGAACCGACCGCCTCGCCGTGGTCCACAGGGTGGGGGAGCTGGCCATCGGGGAGACGAGCGTGGCCATCGCCGTCTCCAGCCCCCACCGGGGGGAGGGGTACGACGCCTCACGCTTCGTCATCGAGGAGATCAAGAAGCGACTTCCCGTCTGGAAGCACGAGCACTATGCCGACGGAGCGTCCGCCTGGGTCGAAGGCACGGTTCCCCCCGGAACGGGAGGCGCCTGATCCATGCTGGATACCTTCGGTCGCCGGGTGGAGTATCTGCGCGTGTCCGTGACGGACAAGTGCAACCTCCGCTGCACCTACTGCATGCCCATGGAGGGGATGCCGTGGATGCGCCGGGACGAACTCCTCACCTACGAGGAGATCACGTCCATCGTGCGGATCATGGCGGGGATGGGGCTCCGCCGGGTCAGGATCACCGGCGGCGAGCCCCTGGTGCGCAGGGATCTTCCGGAGCTGGTGTCCATGCTCAAGGGAATTCCCGGGATCGACGACCTGTCCCTCTCCACGAACGCGGTGCTCCTCGAGGAGCACGCCCGGGCCCTGCGGGACGCCGGGATCGACCGCGTGAACGTCTCCCTGGACTCCCTCCGCGCCGAGCGGGTGGAGGCCATCGCCCGGCGACCCGGATCGTTCCCCCGGATCATGGCCGGTCTCGATGCCGCGGAGGCGGCGGGGTTCGCGCCCCTGAAGATCAACGTCGTGCTCATCCGGGGGGTGAACGACGACGAGATCGAGGACTTCGCCGCCATCACCCGGGAACGTCCCTGGCACGTCCGCTTCATCGAGCTCATGCCCACCGGGTCGAACCTGGATCTCAGCGCCCGGCAGTTCTTCTCCTGCACGGAAGCGCTGCGGCGTCTCCGCGCCGTGGAGGAGCTCGAGCCGGTGGAAGGCCCACCCGGGAACGGCCCGGCCACGTATCACCGCTTTCCCGGGGCTCCGGGCACCGTGGGGGCGATCACCCCCATGAGCCACAACTACTGTGACCGGTGCAACCGGATGCGCCTCACCGCGGACGGTCACCTGAGACCCTGCCTCTTCGGTGAGCTGCAGACCAACCTCCGCGACCCGCTCCGGGCCGGGGCGGACATCGTGCCGTTCATCGACGAGACCCTGCGGATCAAGCCGGAGCGGCATCACCTGGTGCAGGGGAGCGACGCGGGGTCCGGGGGGCTGGTGGCGCTCTCCCAGACGGGGGGGTGACCCGATGCGGCGTGCCGGTTTCCGGGGTGGGGACACGGAGATGAAACGTCGCTCCTCCATGCGGGTAGCCGTTCGTTGACACCCCCATGGCCCTCTCATACGTTCGGGCCAACTTCATTCAGAATCCTGCCGAAATACGGATTTCACTCATATGAGCGCGAAAAGGATCACCGTGGTGGGCGCCGGCCACGTCGGCGCGACCTGCTCCCAGCTGTTGGCTCAGAAGGAACTCGCCCGCGAGGTGATCCTCGTGGACATCGCCGAGGGAATCCCCATGGGGAAGGCGCTGGATCAGTGGGAGAGCGCCCCCATCGAGGGGTGCGACACCCGGGTGTACGGGGCCAACGACTACAGCCTCTCGGCCGACTCGGAAATCTTCATCGTCACGGCGGGGATCGCCCGTAAGCCGGGGATGAGCCGCGACGATCTCCTGCGCACCAACGCCGGGATCGTCCGCTCCGTGTCCGAGGAGATCAAGCGAGTGGCGCCGGACTCCATCGTGATCGTGGTCTCCAACCCGCTGGACGTGATGGCGCAGGTGGCCCTCGAGACCACCGGATTCCCCCGTGAGCGAGTGGTGGGGATGGCCGGCGTCCTGGACACGGCGCGGTACCGTTCCTTCATCGCCCTCGAGCTCGACGTGAGCATCGAGGACATCCAGGCCCTGGTCCTGGGCGGGCACGGAGACACCATGGTTCCCCTCGCCAGCTACACCTCCGTGAGCGGGATCCCGCTCACGCAGCTTCTCGCGCAGGATCGGATCGACGCCCTGGTGGAGCGGACGCGGAAGGGCGGCGGCGAGATCGTGGGATACCTCGGTACCGGGAGCGCCTACTATGCGCCCGCCGCAGCGGCGGTCCAGATGGCCGAAGCCATCGTGAAGGACAAGCGCCGCATCCTCCCCTGCGCGGCCTGGCTCCAGGGAGAATACGGGATGCGCGACCTCTACCTCGGAGTGCCCTGCCTCCTCGGCGAGGGAGGACTCCTGAAGGTGCTCGAGGTCGAGCTCACCGAGGATGAGAAGGCGGCTCTGACCAACAGCGCCGACCACGTGCGGTCCACGGTGGAGGCACTCAAGGCTCTCGGCTGATCGGGATCTCTCAACAATCGCAAGGAGTGGCAATGCGCCGCGTCTCAGCGCTCGCTCACACCTCCGTGGGGAAGAAGGTCCTCATGGCGGTGACGGGCTTCATCTGGTTCGGATTCCTGGTCGGGCACATGGCCGGGAACCTGAAGGCGTTCACGGGGGCGGAACACTTCGACGAGTACGCCCACCACCTGAGGGTATTCGGGGAGCCCATGGTACCCCCCATGGGCTTTCTCTGGACCTTCCGCCTTCTGGTTCTGGTGGCGTTCGTGGGCCACGTGATCCTCGCGTGGCAGACGTCCCGGGGAAGCCATGCCGCCCGGCAGGTGGCGTACCGGAAGCAGGAACACCTCTCCTTCTCCAGGGCGTCGGGATTCATGCGCTGGGGCGGGGTCGCGATCCTGGTCTTCGTGATCTTCCACCTCCTGCACATGACCACCGGCCAGTTGCACCCCGACTTCGTGGAGGGCGCGGCGTACGCCAACCTGGTGGGTGGGCTGTCCAGCCCGGTGGTGGCGGGGCTGTACGTCCTGGCCATGGTCGCGGTCAGCGCCCACCTCTATCACGGCCTCTGGAGCCTCTTCCAGACGGTGGGGGCGGCCCACCCGAAGTACCACGCGGCGCGGCGGCCTCTGGCCGTCGCGGCCGCGCTGGTGATCTTCTTCGGATTCATCTCGATTCCGGTGGCGGTTCTCACCGGCGTCCTGACCTTCTGACGGCCTGGAAGTGAGGAGCTGACCGTGCAACTCGATGCCAAGATTCCCGCCGGGCCCCTTCAGGACAAATGGACGAAGCACCGCTTCGACATGAAGCTGGTGAACCCGGCGAACAAGCGGAAATACGACGTCATCATCGTGGGAACCGGGCTGGCGGGCGCGTCCGCCGCCGCCACCATGGGTGAGTTGGGCTACAACGTGAAGGTCTTCACCTTCCACGACTCGGCCCGCCGTGCCCACTCCATCGCGGCCCAGGGTGGAATCAACGCCGCCAAGAACTACCAGGGCGACGGCGATTCGATCTTCCGGCTCTTCTACGATACCGTGAAGGGTGGGGACTTCCGGTCTCGGGAGGCCAACGTCTACCGCCTGGCCGAACTGAGCCTGAACATCATCGATCAGGCCGTGGCGCAGGGTGTGCCCTTCGCCCGTGAGTACGGCGGGCTCCTGGCCAACCGCTCCTTCGGTGGCGCCCAGGTTTCGCGGACCTTCTACGCCCGCGGCCAGACGGGGCAGCAGCTCCTCCTGGGAGCCTACCAGGCCCTCAAGCGCCAGGTGGCCGCCGGCACGGTGGAACTCCACACCCGCCACGAGATGCTGGACGTGGTCCTGGTGGACGGGGAGGCCCGGGGGATCGTGACGCGGGACCTCGTCTCCGGAAAGGTGGAGTCCCACGCGGCGCACGCGGTGGTGCTGGCCACCGGCGGCTACTCCAACGTGTTCTTCCTCTCCACGAACGCGAAGGGGTGCAACGTCACCGCGACGTGGAGGGCGGCGCGGCGGGGCGCGGGCTTCGCCAACCCCTGCTACACGCAGATCCACCCCACCTCGATTCCGGCATCCGGGGAATATCAGTCCAAGCTCACCCTCATGAGCGAGTCGTTGCGGAACGACGGGCGCATCTGGGTCCCGAAGAAGGCCGGAGACGGAAGGGTGGCCGCGGACATTCCGGAAGACGAGCGGGACTACTACCTGGAGCGCTTCTATCCCAGCTTCGGGAACCTTTCTCCGCGGGACATCTCCTCGCGGCGGGCCAAGGAGATGGTGGATGCCGGGCACGGAGTGGGCCCGCTCCGGAACGGTGTCTTCCTGGACTTCAAGCACGCCATCGACAGGCTGGGAAGCCCGGTCATCTCCGAGCGGTACGGAAACCTCTTCGAGATGTACGAGAAGATCACCGGTGAGGATCCGTACAAGACGCCCATGCGCATCTATCCGGCGCCCCACTACACCATGGGTGGGTTGTGGGTGGACTACAACCTCATGAGCAACGTGCCCGGAATGTTCGTGCTCGGTGAGGCCAACTTCTCCGACCACGGCGCCAACCGGCTCGGTGCCAGCGCCCTGATGCAGGGGCTGGCCGACGGGTACTTCGTCGCCCCGGCCACCATCAGCAACTACCTGGCCGGTGTGGAGCGGAAACCCGTCTCCCGTGATCACGCCGCCTTCGCGGACGTGGAACGGGAGGTCTCGGAGCGCACGCAGCGGCTTCTCGACGTCGACGGGACCCGCACGGTGGACGAGTTCCACATCGAGCTCGGCCGGATCATGTGGGAAAAGTGCGGGATGGAGCGCAACGAGGCCGGGCTCAAGGAGGCGCTGAAGGAGATCCCCGAGTTGCGGGCGCGCTTCTGGAAGGAGGTCCGGGTGCCCGGGTCGGGAGAGACGTTCAACCAGTCCCTGGAAAAGGCCGGGCGGGTGGCGGACTTCCTCGAGTTCGCCGAGGTGATGTGTCACGACGCCCTCGCCCGCGACGAGTCCTGCGGAGCGCACTACCGGTCGGAGCACACCACCGAAGAAGGTGAGGCCAAGCGGGACGACGAGAACTTCTCCCACGTGGCGGTCTGGGAGTACAAGGGTGAGGGCGAGGCGCCCGTGCTGCATCGGGAGCCCCTGGCCTTCGAGAATGTGAAGCTCTCCACCAGGAGCTACAAGTAATGAATTTCACGCTCCACGTCTGGCGGCAGGACGGTCCCGAGGTCCCCGGTGGCTTCGAGACGTACGAGGCCCGCGACATCAGCGAACACATGTCCTTTCTGGAGATGCTGGACCTGGTGAACGAAGGGCTCACCCACGACGGCCACGAGCCCGTCGCCTTCGAGCACGACTGCCGCGAGGGGATCTGCGGTTCGTGCGGGATGATGATCAACGGCGTGCCCCATGGCCCCAAGGGGATGGTGGCGACGTGCCAGCTCCACATGCGGAGCTTTCGTGACGGCGACGAGATCTGGATCGAGCCGTGGCGGGCCACGGCGTTCCCGGTGCTCCGCGACCTCGCCGTGGATCGCGGCGCGCTGGACCGCATCATCGACGCGGGGGGGTACATCTCGGTGCGTACCGGAAGCCCCCAGGACGCCAACGCGCTCCTCATCCGCAAGGAGGACGCGGACCTGGCCATGGACGCGGCCCAGTGCATCGGGTGCGGGGCCTGCGTGGCGGCCTGTCCCAACGCTTCGGCCATGCTCTTCACCGCGGCCAAGGTGAGCCACCTCGGCCTCCTTCCGCAGGGTCAGCCCGAGCGCTACACGCGTGTGCTGGACATGGTGACGCAACACGACCGGGAGGGTTTCGGGAACTGCACGAACCACGGGGCGTGCCAGGAGGCGTGTCCCAAGGGGATCAGCGTGGACTTCATCGCGCGCCTGAATCGCGACCTGGTCGTGTCCACGTGGAAGACCGCGGGTGACTGAGTCCGCCGCCTTGACACCCGACCCGTCCGGGACGAGAATGGCTGCCATGAAGCGTGATCGCCTGAACCGGAATTCCAATTGGAATCGCAATCCCCGCGGGGGCTGCGACGCCGGATCGGTATAGCGTAAGCGCGCTGAGGAAGACCGAACCGGCCGCGGCCCCGACGAGGGGGCCGCGGCCGTTTTCGTTAAAGGACGGCCCTCCGAGTTGCCGATACTCGAAGCGTCGCGGGAGATGCGGGAACCGATGGGGTGTAGCTCAACCGGCAGAGCGCCTGGCTGTTAACCAGGAGGTTGGTGGTTCGAACCCACCCGCCCCAGTGAAGAGAAGAGGGGTGTCCGGGCCATCGCCCGGACACCCCTCTTCGGTTTCCCCGGAGGGACCGGGTCACAGGGTCAGGTGATCGATGACCAGGGCCACCCGGCGGTTCTCCCACCCGTCGGCTCCGGGCCCGTGCGTTCCTGGCACGATGATCCGAGGCGTGTTCTCGCCGTAGCTCACGGCACGGACCTGATCGGCGGACAGGCCGCCCCGGGTCGTGAGGTAGCCGCGCACGGCGTCGGCGCGACGCTGGCCGAGGCGAACGTTGTAGTCCGACCCTCCCGCCGGGTCGGCGAACCCTTCGGCGGTGATCGTGGCGGTGGGATAGTACTGGGACACCACCGAGGCGAAACGATCGAGGATGCGGGTGTCGTTCTCGTCGAGCTCCGCCCGGTCGAACTCGAAGTAGACCGGGGCGTTGAAGCGTATGGCCGACTCGAACCGCTCCATGGACCCCCCGACCTCACCCTGCAGGTCGGCCAGAGCCCGTTCCAGCGCGTCCACGCGCCGGCTCAGAGCGTCCACCCGCGACGTCACACCGTTGTCTCCGTCGGCGATCTGCTGGGACATCTCGTCCCGCAGTTGCTCGAGTTGGCTGTCCAGATCCTCCTGCTTCACGCTGGCACACCCCGCCACCAGCCCCGCCACCACCAACACGGCCAGGCTCCGCGGAGTCTTGCTGAATCCCATCATGTCGAGCCTCCTGAAGGCAAACACCGGTTCCACGTATGACCGACCCTCCGTAATGCACGTCTCGTGCCAACCCCCCGGAGGCCCCCGTGCCGGGAGCGGGCCACCGGCCGGCGATCGCTTCCTTGCTCCACCGGGGCGTTCCGCCGTAGTCTCGAAGCTCGCGGAGTGATGCACACCACCAAGGAGGACGTTCTTGGATCGACCGATTCGCAGCGCGGCGGGAAGGGTGGCCTCTCCGGCGGTGGTGGCGTGCCTGGTGGCGGTCGTGTCCGGATGCGCCGCGACTCCCTGGGAGGGCTCGGAACTGGACCCGGCGCGGGTCACCTTCGCTCCGGAGTTGTCCGTGGACCTGGCCGCCATGGACCGTACCCCGTCCGGGTTGTACGTGCAGGATCTGAACGAGGGAACGGGACCCGTCGCAACCCGCACGGGCCTGGTGTCGGTGCACTACGTCGGTTGGCTCCCCGACGGGACCGTGTTCGACACGAGCGTAGGTGGAGATCCCATGCACTTCCGCCTGGGCGGCAACGAGGTCATCAAGGGGTGGAACGAGGGGATCCCCGGGATGAAGGTCGGTGGCCGCAGGCGCCTGGTCGTGCGCCCGGGGCTGGCCTACGGCTCGCGAAGCGTGGGACGCGTCCCGTCCGGCGCCACCTTGGTGTTCGAGCTCCAATTGGTGGAGGTACGCTGACCGGGGAACGTCCGCGCTCGGCTGCTGTATTCCGTGGGAAGCCAGGCGGGCGGGCCTCCTCCTCGCGGGAGGGGGGCCGCGGTGGGGCAACCGGCCCCCTTTCGCCCCAACCAGAAGGGACTCATGACTGGAATGGACACCTTGCTGTATCGGACGGCCGGGGCAGGTACCTCCGCGGCGCTCCTCGTGATCGGGCTCGCGGCGTGCGGAGACACTCCCACGGACCCGACGGTGGACTTCGAGGTCATCGAGGAGGTCACCTTCGCGGATACGTTGGGGATCGACCTCGCCCAGATGACCCGCCTGTCTTCCGGGATGTACATCCAGGATCTGGTGGTGGGAGACAGTACGCTGGTGGCCGTCGGGGACTACCTCGACGTGGCGTACAGCGGGTGGCTCAAGGACGGGACGCGCTTCGACTCGGGCACGTTCTCCTTCCTCCTGGGTGGGGGGCAGGTGATCCAGGGCTTCGACCAGGGCGTGATCGGAATGCGGGTGGGCGGGAAGCGGAAGCTCGTCATCCCCCCCGCGCTGGGGTACGGATCCCGGGACATGGGGATCATCCCCCCCGGTTCGATCCTGGTCTTCGACGTGGAGATCCTCGGCATCCAGTGAGGGAACACCCTCCCCGGGGCCGCTACATCCTGGGGAGGGTGACGCCCACCTGGTTCTGGTACTTCCCCTTCCGGTCGGCGTACGCGACCTCCGGCTCTTCGTCTCCCTCGAAGAAGAGGAGCTGGGCGATCCCCTCGTTGGCGTAGATCTTGGCGGGGAGCGGAGTGGTGTTGGAGATCTCCAGCGTGAGGTACCCCTCCCACGTCGGCTCCAGCGGGGTGACGTTCACGATGATCCCGCAGCGGGCGTAGGTGCTCTTTCCCAGGCACACCACCAGGACGTCACGGGGGATGCGGAAGTACTCCGTGGTGCGGGCCAGCGCGAAGGAGTTGGGCGGGATGATGCACTGGTCCTCGTTGATGTCCACGAACGACCGGTCGTCGAAGTCCTTGGGGTCCACCACCACGTGATGGACGTTGGTGAAGACCTTGAACTCCGGGGCCACCCGGATGTCGTATCCGTAGGAGGAGAGCCCATAGGAGATGACGCCCTCGCGGACCTGACCGGCCTCGAAGGGTTCGATCATCCGGTGCTCCTGGGCCATCCTGCGAATCCACTTGTCACACTTGATGGGCATGGTACGCCGTGGGGTTCGTGTGGGACTTCGACTTCTCGGATGCGAGCCACCGCTACAGCGGCCGGGCGGGGAGCCGAAGATTACCGTATGCCGGTGGGGAGGGCAAACCCGTCCGGGAGGTGGAAAATCGGGCCTTCCGCGCTTGACACTTCTCCCGCTGCTCGGATACCTTCCGGCGTCCTTACGTGAACGATTTCACAAACCCTGGCGAGCCATGTCGGGAGCTTATCTCCCCCTTCTTCTGCTCTTCAGCATCTCGGTGGTGAACGCCGTGGGAATGGCGGTCGCTACGCACGTCTTGAACCCCTACCGCCCGACGCCACAGAAGGAGATGCCGTACGAGTCCGGGATGATCCCCCTGGGGGATACCCGTGCCCGCTTCTCCGTGAAGTTCTACATGGTGGCCATCAGCTTCATCGTCTTCGATCTGGAGACGGTGTTCCTGGTGCCGTGGGCCGTTCAGATGCGTGAGCTGGGTTGGAGCGTCTTCGTGGCCATGCTCATCTTCGTGGCCGTCCTCGCCGTGGGGCTCCTGTACGAGTGGAAGAAGGGAGGTCTCGAGTGGGACTGATAGACAGGACCAGAGGTATCTTCGTCGGCCCGGAAGCCCCCACCTTCCTCACCACGAAGCTGGACTTCTTCGTCAACTGGGCGCGCCGGAACTCGTTGTGGCCCATGCCCTTCGGGACCGCCTGCTGCGCCATCGAGATGATGGCGTCGGCGGCCTCCAACTACGACCTGTCGCGCTTCGGGATGGAGCGGATGTCGTTCAGCCCCCGCCAGGCCGACGTGCTCATCTGCGCCGGGCGGGTTCCCTACAAGCTCGCGCCGGTGCTGCGCCGCGTCTGGGACCAGATGCCGCAGCCCAAGTGGAGCATCTCCATGGGCGCGTGTGCCTCGTCGGGCGGCGTGTTCGACGTCTACTCCATGGTCCAGGGGATCGACACGATCATCCCGGTGGACGTGTACATCCCGGGGTGTCCGCCCCGGCCCGAGGCCCTCATCTACGGCCTCATGATGATCCAGGAGAAGATCCGGCAGGAGTCCCTCAACGACCACTACGCGCTCCGGTCCGAGGATCCGGCGACGGTGGCCCGTCCCCGTGCCGCCGGCGAGGAGTTGGTGGGTCTCACGGGGCCCTTCGGGAACTCGACGCAGCAGGACCGGCTCTCCGGCCTGGCCGTGACCCCGGCCGCCTTCCCCTCAGACGATCCTTCCTCGGACTTCTAGCATGAGCGACGAATCCAGGAGTGGTCTCGACGCCGTCGACGAGGGGGTTCTCGTCGAGGGCGCGGCCAGCCCGTACAACGAAGCGCCCCCCGAGGCCCGGAACGACCACGCCTCCGTGGCCGCCCTCTACCAGCGGTTCGGTGGCGCGGTGGTACGACATCAGGTGAACGCCGGCGGACAACACGTGGTCTTCGTCGACCCGTCCCGGAGCCTGGAGATCCTCACGTGGCTCCGTGACGACGCGGAGCACCGTTACGACATGTGCTCCGACGTCACCGCGGTGGACTACGGAGCGGGACGTCCGGTCAACGTGGTGTACCAGCTCTTCTCGACGACCCACAAGCGGGCCCTCCGTGTCCGGTGCGAACTGCCGCTGGACGCCCTCGAGATCGACTCGGTCATGCCCCTCTGGAAGGGCGTCGATTGGCTCGAGCGCGAGGTGTTCGACCTCTTCGGGATCACCTTCCGCGGACACCCGGATCTCCGGAGGATCCTCATGCCCCACGACTATGCCGAGGGGTACCCGTTGCGGAAGGACTTCCCGCTTCGTGGCCGGTTCTCCCGTGAGGAGCAGACCCGCCGGGCCCTCAACCAGGATCCGGAGAGATTCTACATCCCCGAGGAGTTCGAGGTGGGCGGGGCGGTGCAGGAAGTGCGCCTTCCCCCGGTGAACGTGACCGCCGCGCCGGACCGAGGCACGACGGCGGGCGAGAGCTGACGCGACTTCCATCGGAATCAGGCAAGCCATGACGCAGAAGACAGTGGAGTTCGCGGTAGGCCGGAACCCCGAGATGGGGGTGGACGGGCGTCCCGTCCCGAGCCCCGTGGCCCCCTTCGACATCCCCGAGCCCGATCTGGACTCGGAGCACATGCTCATCAACATCGGCCCGCAGCACCCGGCGACTCACGGGGTGCTCCGGCTGGTGTGCGAGTTGGACGGCGAGACGGTGGTGCGGGTGATCCCGCACATCGGGTATCTCCACTCCTCCTTCGAGAAGCTCGGCGAGTACCGCACCTGGAACCAGGTGGTGCCCCTCACCGACCGGATGGACTATCTGGCGCCCCTCATCTACAACTGCGCCTACGTGATGTCCGTGGAGAAGCTCATGGGGATCGAGGTCACCGAGCGCTGCAAGGTGACCCGGGTGATCCTCATGGAGATGGATCGCATCTTCGGCCATCTCCTCTGGCTGGGAACCACGGCCATCGACGTGGGGGCCTTCACGCCCTTCCTGTACTCCTTCCAGGAGCGCGAGCGGATCTACAAGCTCCACGAGGCCTATACCGGGGCGCGCATCACCACGTCGGCCACCCGCGTGGGCGGGATGATGGCCGATCTTCCCGAGGGGTGGACCCAGGGGCTGAAGGACTTCCTGGACACCTTCCCCGACACACTCGCCGAGGTGGACAGTCTGCTGACGTGCAGCGGGATCCACATCGGGCGAACCCAGGGCGTGGGGGTGATCACCGCCGAGGAGGCGGTCAACTACGGCCTCACGGGCGCCAACCTCCGCGCCACCGGCGCCGACTACGACGTGCGCAAGGACCAGCCCTACTACGACTACGAGACCTACGACTTCCAGGTCCCGGTGGGTCAGCACGGCGACTGCTACGACCGCTACCTGGTCCGGATGGAGGAGATGCGGCAGAGCGTGGCCATCCTGCGCCAGGCGCTGGACCGCCTCCCCGGGGGCCCCATGAACGTGGACGACCCCCGTATCAGCCTCCCCTCCAAGACCGACTGCATGTCGGACATGGAGAGCATGATCCACCACTTCAAGCTCATCACCGAAGGCATTCCGGCTCCCGAGGGAGACTGCTACTCGGCGGTGGAGGCCTCCAAGGGCGAGCTGGGGATGTACGTGGTGGCCGAGGAGGGGAGCACCAAGCCGGTTCGGTGGCGGGTGCGCCCTCCGTCTTTCGTGAATCTCTCGGCCATCTCCAAGCTGGCCGAAGGGCACCTGGTCTCGGACCTGATCATGATCAACGCGAGCCTCGACATCGTTCTGGGGGAGATCGACCGATGAGTGAGATCCCCTTCAAGAACCCTGGCTGGGCCGGGAACACCGGCGAATTCGATCTTACGGAGGAACAGGTCCGGGGGGACGACCTGGTGGGGAAGCGTCCCGTGGACGGCGGGCACCCGTCGGGTGCCGCGAGCTATCCCTACATGGTGGCCGACCGGAATCCCGACGCGACCCTCTTCGAGGGCCCCTACCGGGAGCGCTTCGAGAAGATCCTGTCGCGCTACCCCGACAAGCAGGCGGCGCTCCTCCCCACGTTGGGGTTGGCCCAGGAGATTCGCGGGCACGTGAGCCCCGAGTCCATGGACCGCGTGGCGGAACTCCTGGAGCTGTCGCCCGCCTACGTGCGCGGTGTGGCCACCTTCTACACCATGTACAACAAGCAGGCGGTGGGTCGTCACCTGATCCAGGTCTGCACGAACGTTTCATGCAATCTCTGCGGTGCCGACGAGGTGCTCGAAGCGTTCCTCCGCTACAACGACGTCGAGCCGGGAGAGACCACCGAGGACGGGAACTTCACGGTCATCGAGGCGGAGTGCCTCGCGGCGTGCGGATTTCCCACCTGTGTCCAGATCAACTCCCGCTACTACGAGAACGTGACGCCCACCGACGTGCCCGGCATCATCGAGGCGCTCCGGTCGGGAAAGGCCGGGGAGAGGTAGGATGGCGTACCCGTACGTATCGGACCGCGAGGTCCGGGTCCTGAGCCGGTACTTCGGCGATCCCATGGCGCGCCGCGTCGACACCTACGTCGAGCGCGGAGGCTACCAGGCGGCGAAGAAGGCCTTCGAGATGGGGCCCGACGCCGTCATCGAAGAGGTGAAGTCCTCCGGGCTGCGGGGAAGGGGGGGCGCGGGGTTCCCCACGGGCGTGAAGTGGTCCTTCATGCCCAAGGAGCCCACCCGGCCCCACTACCTCCTCTGCAACGCCGACGAGTCGGAGCCCGGTACCTTCAAGGACCGCGAGCTCATCCGGTGGGATCCGCATCAGCTCATCGAGGGCGTGCTCATCGGGGCCTTCGCCATCCGCGCCAAGCAGGCCTACATCTACTGCCGGGGTGAGTTCTTCGAGACCACCCAGGTGCTGGCACGGGCCCTGGAGGACGCGTACGCGAAGGGATACGTGGGGAAGAACATCCAGGGGAGCGGGGTCGACATCGACATCACCGTCCACCTCGGAGGCGGGGCCTACATCTGCGGTGAGGAGACGGCCCTCATGAACTCCCTGGAGGGACGGCGCGGGACCCCTCGCGTGAAGCCGCCCTTCCCGGCGGCGGTGGGCGCGTTCGGGATGCCCACCACCATCAACAACGTGGAGACCCTGGCCGCCGTCCCCCACATCGTGAACAACGGAGGGGCGTGGTACCGGCAGTGGGGAACGGAGAAGAGCTCCGGGACCAAGCTCTTCTGCGTGAGCGGACACGTGAACAAGCCGGGGAACTACGAGCTCCCCCTGGGCTTCCCCCTCATGGACCTCATCAACGACGTCTGCGGGGGCGTGCGCGACGGGAACAAGCTCAAGGCGGTGATCCCGGGCGGATCTTCCGTTCCCATCCTCACGGCCGCGGAGTGTGACTGCGCCCTCTCCTACGAGGGTGTCCAGGAAGCGGGCTCCATGCTGGGGTGTGCTTCGGTCATCGTGATGGACGAGACCGCGGACATCGTCAAGCAGGTACGACGCATGGTCCAGTTCTACGCCCACGAGTCGTGCGGGCAGTGCACGCCCTGCCGTGAGGGAACGGCGTGGATGACCCGGATCCTGCGCCGGATCGAGGACGGACGTGGTGCCGAAGAGGATCTGGACACGCTCGTGGAGATGAGCCGCCAGATGACGGGGACCACCATCTGCGTGCTGTCGGACTCGGCGGGCGCTCCCGTGGTGTCGTCCATCAACAAGTTCAAGGACGAGTATCTCGCCCTCATCCGGCGCGGTGAGCGCGTCGGGGTGGCATAGAGATGAAGAAGACCCGAGACGAGACGTATGGCTGATACGCCCGCAACGGTTACCCTGACCATCGACGGTCGGGAAGTCACCGTTCCCAAGGGAACGACCCTCCTGAAGGCCGCGACGGAGGCGGGGAAGGACGTCCCCCACTACTGCTACCACGACGGGCTCTCCTCACCCGCCCAGTGCCGGCTGTGCCTGGTGGAGGTGGAAGGGGCGCCCAAGCCCATGCCGTCGTGCGTGACCCAGGCCATGGACGGACAGGTGGTGCGCACCGAGTCCGAGCTGGCGCTGGACATGCGCAAGGGCGTCCTCGAGTTCTACCTGGTGAACCACCCCCTCGACTGTCCCATCTGCGACATGTCCGGGGAGTGCAACCTCCAGAACTACGTCCACGAAGAGGGGCGCGAGCACGGCCGCTCCCGGGAGCCCAAGCGGGTCTTCGGGCGCGACGACTTCGGCGGCGACGTCCTCTACTACGGCGACCGCTGCGTCATGTGCACGCGCTGCGTCCGCTTCATGAGCGAGGTCGAACAGGACCATCGCCTCACGGTGGTGGAACGGGGGAGCCGCTCGGTCATCGACACCTTCTTCGAGGAGGGGTTGGAGGGAACGCACTGGCACGGGAACGTGGTGGACATCTGCCCCGTGGGTGCGCTGGTCTCCAAGGACTTCCTCTACAAGGCCCGCGCCTGGGACCTCACCCACACGCCGGGCGTCTGCCCGAACTGTTCGCAGGGGTGCAACATCGACCTCCACGTGCGCGACAACCTCGTGCAGCGCCTCAAGCCCAGGGAGAACCTGGAGGTCAACGCCTTCTGGATGTGCGACTACGGGCGCGGGAACTACGAGTGGATCAACCGTGGGGACCGTCTGGAGGCTCCACTGGTGCGGGAGGGAGGCTCCACCAGGGCCATGGGATGGAAGGACGCGCTGTCCCGCCTCCTCGCCGGGGTGGAGGGCGCGTCGGGGAAGGGGATCCGGGCGGTGGCCTCTCCCTTCAGCTCCAACGAGGACCTGGCCGCGCTGCGCGCGCTGGTGGACGAGTTCGGCGGGGGCGAGATCGTGTACCGCTCCGCGCGGGCGGAGGACGAGATCGTCCTGAAGGGGTTCCCCACGCTGGCACGGCGCCGTGACCTGGCACCCAACGGGAAGGGTGCCGACCTCCTGGGGATGAAGCGCGTGGGCGGCGACGACGCCACCGGCGGGCTGGAGGGCGTGGCCGGCCACGGCGGGATCGTCATCGTGCTCGGTGACGCCCTGGCGGACCAGGGCGCCGACTTCGGCTCCGCGGCCGCCCTCTACGTCTATCTGGGCGGGCACGGCGGCCCGGCCACCGCGAACGCGCACTTCGTGCTCCCCACCGCGACCTTCGCGGAGACGGAGGGGACCTTCACCAACTTCGAGGGGAGGGTGCAGCGCTTCGCTCCCGCCCTGGACGCTCCCGGCGCGTCCCGTCCGGCCTGGCTGGTGCTGAACGCGCTGGTGGCGGAACGGACCCAGGGAGAGGTGCCCCGTACGGCGGCCGCGGCCTTCGCCGTGGCGGGGACCAAGGCAGGGCCCTTCGCGGGGATGCGCTACGATGAGATCGGACCCCGCGGTGCGGTGGTGAACGAGACCGTTTCGCTTTCGGGAGACTGACCGGATGGAAACCCTGCAACCCGTCACCGGGCTCGCGTTGATCCTTTCGTCGGCGGCGAAGATCGGAGCCGTGTTCACCACGGTGATGCTCGTGGTGGCCTATACCACGCTGGCCGAGCGGAAGGTGTCGGCCTGGCTCCAGGACCGGGTGGGCCCGAATCGGGTGGGCCCCTTCGGGCTCTTCCAACCCCTGGCCGACGGGCTCAAGAACATCCTGAAGGAGGAGACCTATCCCGCCCGGGCGGCGCGTCTCTTCTTCATCCTGGGTCCCATGCTCGCGCTCATCCCTGCGCTGGTCACCTTCGCGGTGATCCCGTTCGCCGCGCCGCTCCCCACCCCGTGGGGCGTGGTGGACATGATCGTGGCGGACGTCCCCATCGGGATCCTCTTCATCCTGGCGTTCAGCTCGCTGGGCGTGTTCGGGGTGGTGCTCAGCGGGTGGGCGTCGAACAACAAGTACGCCTTCCTGGGCGGGCTGCGCGCTTCGGCGCAGATGGTGAGCTACGAGGTGGCGTTGGGGTTGTCGCTGATCACGGTGCTCATGCTCACCGGGAACGTGACGCTCACGCGGGTGGTGTGGGAGCAGCAGCAGATGGGCTTCTGGTTCGTCTTCCCGCTCTCCCTGGCCTTCATCCTCTTCGTCATCTCGGCCTTCGCCGAGACCAACCGGCTTCCCTTCGACATGCCGGAGGCCGAGTCGGAGCTGGTCACGGGGTACCACACCGAGTACTCGGCCATGAAGTTCTCCATGTTCTTCATCGCCGAATACGCGCACATGCTCACGGCGTCGGCGCTCATGGCCACCCTCTTCCTGGGCGGGTGGGACATCCCGGGGCCGTGGGACGACGCCTTCTGGTATCAGGGGCAGCTCATCAAGGGGTTCGCCGCCGACGGGAGCGTGCTCCTGGCGGCTCCGTCGGTCCTGAAGACGCTGGTGACACTGGTGGCCTTCGCGCTGAAGACGGGCTTCTTCCTCTTCTTCTACATCTGGGTCCGCTGGTCGCTCCCGCGTTTCCGGTACGACCAGGTGATGGCGCTGGGGTGGAAGGTGATGCTCCCGGTGGCGCTGGGGTACGTCATGCTGGTGGCGGGGACGATGCTGGTGCTGGACGAACTGGGGATGCGCTCGGGCGGATTCGCGTACGGACTCGTCCTGACGGCGGTGAGCATGATGGCCACCGTGGGCTTCGTGGTGTTCCTGGATCGGGGCCGCACCATCGCAGGAGCGGCGGCCCAACGGGCTCAGAAGGTGGAGATCAAGACCATTCCGTCGCCGGCGGGCGACTGACGGAGGACGAGGCAAGCGCATGGCGATTTCGGTGAAGGTGCTGGACCGTCCCCATCCGGAGACGACGTCGTACCTGAGGGCATCCCTCAAGGGGATGGCGTTGACGTTCCGCCACATCGCGAGGCGGAAGGTCACGCAACAGTACCCGGAGGATCAGACCGACCTCTCTCCGCGCTGGCGGGGAACGCACCGCATGGAAGTGCACGCCGACGGGCGCCCCAAGTGCGTGGCGTGCGGACTCTGCCCCACCGGGGGCCCGGCCAACTGCATCCGCCTGGTGGGTGGTGAGGACGACCAGGGGAACCGCTACCCCGTCGTGTACGAGATCGACGAGTTCCGTTGCATCTTCTGCGGGATGTGCCAGGAGGTCTGTCCCGTGGAGGCCATCCACGTGGGCCGGCATTTCGAGAACGCCGAGTATACCCGGGACCGCTTCGTGTACGACCTGGATCGTCTCATGGAGCAGGAACATCCCGCGACCCTCCTCTGGGATCCCTCGGATCCGAGGTCGGAGTAACCCATGGTCGATATTCTCTTCTACGTGTTCGCGGCGGTGGCCATCGGGAGCGCCTTCGGAGTGGTGCTCGCCCGCACACCGGTGGGGAGCCTTCTCTTCATGGTCAGCACGCTGGCGAGCGTGGCCGCGACGTACGTGCTCCTGGAGGCGCACTTCCTGGCCGCCATCCAGATCATCGTGTACGCGGGGGCCATCATGGTCCTCTTCCTCTTCGTGATCATGCTCCTCAACCTGGGTCACGAGTACCGGAGAGACCTGAAGGCGCCCTTGGCCATGATCCCCGCCTTCGCCGTGGTGGGCGCCATGGCCGGGTTCATCGCCCGGGTGTTCCGGGCCACGGACGTGGGCGCCGGGATGATGACCGAGGCGGGGCGGGGAATCGACGCGGCGCTCCTCGAGCACGGCGCCGTGGGCGCCATCGCGCAGCCCCTGTTCACCGACTACATCGTGCACTTCGAGGTCACCGGGATCCTTCTCCTGGTGGCCATCGTGGGCGCGCTGGCTCTGGCCAAGAGGAGCGTCTGATGATCACCGAAGCCCTCATCCTGAGCGCCATCCTCTTCGTGGTGGGCACCTTCGGCGTGCTCGTGCGGCGCAACGCCATCATCATGTTCCTCTGCATCGAGCTCCAGCTCAACGCGGTGAACCTCGCCTTCGTGGCGCTCTCCCGCCTGGTGGGGATCGACGGTCAGGTGTTCGTCTTCTTCGTGATGACGGTGGCGGCGGCGGAAGCGGCGGTGGGACTGGCGATCATCATCTCCATCTTCCGCCACTACGAGTCCGTGGACGTGAACAACTTCAACCTCCTCAAGTGGTAGGGGCATGACGATATTCTCCACGCTCCTGACGTCCGTCGTACAGGAAGGTCACGGTGGAGGCGGCGGCGACTTCGTTCCCTTCCTCCCGGGACTCGTGGTCCTGCTTCCCCTCCTGGGGTTCGTGATCAACGGGTTCCTGGCTCTCCGACACGCGCGGCGTTCCGCGGACGCGGTTCGGGCGGGTGGTGAGCTGGATCTGGGCGGACCGGGCGAGCGGCCGGCCACCCACACGCTTCCGTCCCTGGTGGGCCCCGGCGTGATGCTCCTGGCCTTCCTGGTCACGCTGGTGAACTTCGTGCGCATGCTGGGCAGCGAGCTGCACGAACCCATGGTGGTGCACTACTGGACGTGGATCGACACCGGCGCCTTCCACGTGTCGGCGGCGCTCCAGCTCGACCAGCTCTCCATGGTGATGATGATGGTGGTCACCGGGGTGGGCTTCCTCATCCACGTGTTCAGCGTCGGGTACATGAAGGACGATCCGGGCTACCCCCGGTACTTCGCGTACCTGAACCTCTTCGTGTTCTTCATGCTGGTCCTGGTCATGGGATCCAGCTACCCCCTGATGTTCGTGGGGTGGGAGGGCGTGGGGCTCTGCTCCTACCTCCTCATCGGCTACTGGTTCAGCGACCGGGAGAAGGCCGACGCGGGGAAGAAGGCCTTCATCGTGAACCGCATCGGCGACTTCGGGTTCCTGGTGGCGATGTTCTTCCTCTTCGTCACGTTCGGCACGTTGGACTTCGTTCCCGTCTTCCACGACGCGCCCGACGCCCTGGTGTACGGGGGTGGGTTGGCGACCGCCATCTCGCTCTTCTTCCTTCTGGGGGCGACGGGGAAGAGCGCCCAGATTCCGCTCTACGTGTGGCTTCCCGACGCCATGGCCGGTCCCACGCCGGTTTCCGCCCTCATCCACGCGGCCACCATGGTCACGGCAGGCGTGTACATGGTGGCCCGGTCGTCCACCCTCTTCGCCCTCTCCCCGGTGGGAAGCGCCACCGTGGCGGGGATCGGGGTGCTCACCGCGCTCTTCGCGGCCACCATCGCGCTGAAGCAGAACGACATCAAGAAGGTCCTGGCCTACTCCACCGTCTCCCAGCTCGGATACATGTTCCTGGGCGTGGGGGTGGGGGCGTACGCGGCCGGCGTGTTCCACCTCATGACCCACGCCTTCTTCAAGGCGCTCCTCTTCCTGGGGTCCGGGGCGGTGATCCATTCCATGCATCACGCGCTCCACCACACGCACAACCACGCGGACCCCCAGGACATGCGCAACATGGGTGGGCTGCGGAAGTACATGCCCATCACCTGGACGGTCATGTGGCTCGCCACGCTGGCCATCGCGGGGATCTGGCCCTTCGCCGGGTTCTTCTCCAAGGACGAGATCATCTGGCAGACGGCGGCCTTCGGCGGGGCGGAGCACGCGCCCTTCCCGGGGCTGTACACGGCGTACTGGGTCATCGCCCTGGCCGCGGCCATGCTCACGGCCTTCTACATGACCCGCCTCATGGTGATGACCTTCCACGGCTCGAACCGCACGGGGAGCGCGGAGGAGAAGCACCTCCACGAGGCGCCGGCGGTGATGTGGGTGCCTCTCGCGGTCCTGGCCGTCCTCTCCACCTTCGGCGGTTGGATCAACGTTCCCGAGGCCATCCGCGAGTCCTTCCTGGGCGGGTTCGGCGTGCTTCCCATGACCGAGTGGCTCCACCACTGGCTCGAGCCGGTGACGGCCACGGCGCACCACATCCAGGAGACCAACCTCGGTGAGCTCTCGCACTACGCGCCCTTCGGCGGGGGAGAGGTCGCCTGGGCCGTGATCTCCACGGTGATGGCGCTGGTCATCGTCGTGGCCGCGTCGCGGGTCCTCGTCCGCGGCGAGGTCAAGCCCGCCGCCGAGGACGCCGAGCCCACGGGCTTCGGGAAGGTCCTCTACAACAAGTGGTACGTGGACGAGCTGTACGACCGCACGGTGGTCCAGCCCCTCCTGCGCCTGTCGAGATTCTGCTGGAAGTGGATCGACGCCTTCCTCATCGACGGAGCGGTGAACGCCGCCGGACTCGTCGCCCGCGGGATGGGGTGGGCGGGTTCGCTCTTCCAGACCGGAAACCTCAACACCTACGCCTTCTTCTTCTCCCTCGCCGCCCTGGTCATCCTGGGCGTCGTGGTCTTCTAGGAGGCGACGATCATGACTCTGATACTCGAAGCCATCGGTTACGGCGGTTGGGCCCTCCACGCCCTGGTGTGGCTCCCCGTCCTGGGGATGCTCCTGGTGCTGCGGTCCGAAGAGGAATCCGCCAAGCACGTGGCATTCTGGTGGTCGCTGGGCGTGTTCGTCCTCTCGCTGGGACTCTGGTGGGCGTTCGAGCCCGGGTGGGGCGGGATGCAGCTCGCCAGCTCGACTCCGTGGATCCCGGCGTGGGGCGTGGACTACGCCCTCGGCGTGGATGGGATCAGCCTGTTCATGGTGCTCCTCACCACCTTCACCACGCCGCTCGCCATCCTGGGCTCGTACCGGTACATCGGGAAGCGGCAGAGGGCGTTCTACGCGCTCATGCTCCTTCTGGAGGCGGGCGTGGTGGGTGTGTTCCTGGCCACGGACGTCTTCCTCTTCTACGTGTTCTTCGAGCTGACCCTGGTTCCCATGTACTTCATCGTGGGGATCTGGGGTGGCGAGCGCCGCATCTACGCGGCCATCAAGTTCTTCCTGTACACGGCGTTCGGGTCGCTCCTGATGTTGGTGGGGATCCTGTATCTCTTCATGAAGGCGAAGACGATGCTGGGGGTGCCCACCTTCGCGCTGGCGGAGCTCCTCCAGGTGCCCCTCAGCGGAACCGAGCAACTCTGGCTGTTCTCGGCCTTCGCGCTGGCCTTCTCCATCAAGGTGCCGCTCTTTCCGCTGCACACGTGGCTCCCCGACGCCCACGTGGAGGCGCCCACGCCGGGCTCGGTGGTGCTGGCCGCCGTCCTCCTCAAGATGGGGACGTACGGGTTCCTGCGCTTTCTCCTCCCGCTCTTCCCGGTGGCTTCGCAGCACCCCACCGTGGTGAGCGTCATGATGGTGCTGGCCGTGATCGGGATCGTGTACGCGGCCTGGGTGGCGGCGGTGCAGCCCGACGCGAAGAAGCTGGTGGCGTACACCTCGGTGGCGCACATGGGTTTCGTGGTGCTGGGGATCTTCGCCCTGACCCTGAACGGGATCCAGGGCGGGCTGGTGGTCATGATCTCCCACGGTCTCAGCACCGGGGCGCTCTTCCTTCTGCTCGGGATGCTCTACGAGCGGCGCCACACCCGTGAGATCGAGGCCTTCGGAGGAGTCGGCCGGGTTGCGCCTCTGTTCGCCACGGCCTTCGTCATCACGGCGCTGGCGTCCATCGGGCTTCCGGGAACGAGCGGGTTCGTGGGCGAATTCCTCGCTCTCCTGGGCACCTTCGAGACGCATCCCACCATCGCCATCGTGGCGTCGGCCGGGGTCATCTTCGCGGCCTACTACATGCTTCCCATGGTCCAGAAGGTCTTCTTCAACGCCCTCGAGAAGCCGGAGAACCGCGAGATGGAGGATCTCTCCGGCCGGGAGCTCGTCATCCTCACGCCGTTGGTGGCCCTCATGATCCTGGTGGGATGGCATCCCACCCCGATCCTGGAACGGATGGAGCCCAGCATCGAGGTGGTGCTGGAGCGGGTGGAGGAGGCCGCTGCCCCGGTCATGGAAGCGGAGATGCTTCCCGGGTCCGAGACCTCCCATGCTCCGGAAACGGCTCCCACGACTTCTTCTGAAACCGACTAGACCGCGCTCATGGAACTCGACTTCAGCCGGCAACTTCATTACGTCTGGGCGCTCCTCCCGGAGATCATCCTCTGTGTCTGGGGGATGGGGGTCCTCATCGCGGGGGTGTCGGGACCGGCGCACCGGGGCGAGGACCACGCCGTATCGGAAGACCCCGCGTTCGGGACCGGATCCGGTCTGGGGTGGGTGTCCCTGGTGGGTCTCCTCATCGCGGCGTTCTTCAACGGGTGGCTCTACACGTTGGACGAGGTGGGTCGCGGCGCCGTCGTGGCGGTGGACGACTTCCGCCTCTTCGCCAACTGGATCTTCCTGGGCGGTGCGGCGCTCTCGATCCTGATCTCGTTCACGTACGTCTACCGGAACCGCCTGCAGGCGGGAGAGTTCTTCTCGCTCATCCTCTTCGCCACGGCGGGGATGATGTTCATGGCCGGAGCGCGGGACCTGATGCTCCTCTTCCTGGGGCTCGAGGTCATGTCCATCGCCGTGTACGCGCTCACCGCCTTCAACCGGCGTGACCGGAGGGGGGCCGAGGCCGGACTGAAGTACTTCCTCCTCGGGGCCTTCGCCACGGGCTTCTTCCTGTACGGGATCGCACTGGTGTACGGCGCCACGGGGAGCACGAACATCGACACCATCGCGGCGGTGGTGTCCGGGGGGCGGGCCCGGGAGGGTTTCCTGACCCTGGGGATCGCGCTCATGACCATCGGGTTCGCCTTCAAGGTGTCCGCGGTGCCCTTCCACATGTGGACCCCCGACGTGTACGAGGGGGCTCCAGCGCCGGTGACGGCGTTCATGTCCGTGGGGGTGAAGGCCGCCGCCTTCGTGGCGTTCATTCGGGTTTTCCTGGTGGGCTTCGAATCCGTGTCGGACCAGTGGTACCCCGTCCTCTGGTGGCTCGCCGCCATCACCATGGTCGGCGCGAACCTCATGGCGCTGTCCCAGACCAACGTGAAGCGCATGCTGGCCTACTCCAGCGTCGCCCACGCGGGATACCTCCTGGTGGCGGTGGCCGCGGGGAACGAGACCGCCGCGGCGGGAATGCTCTTCTATCTCCTGGTGTACACCGTGATGAACGTCGGCGCCTTCGCCGTGGTCATCGGCGTGGCCCACCAGGGGGAGGAGCGGCTGCAGATCGAAGACTACTCGGGTTTCGGGCGGAAGCGGCCGGAGCTGGCCGTTTTCCTGACCATCTTCCTCCTCTCCCTGGCGGGATTCCCGGGGACGGGGGGATTCATGGGGAAGATCTATCTCCTGCAGGGGGCGGCGGAATCCAATCTCTGGTATCTCGCGACCATCCTCGTGCTCACCACGGTGGCGTCGTACTATTATTACCTTCGCGTGGCCTGGTACATGTGGATGCGCGAGACGACCTCCGAAGATCAGCACGATCTGGTGGTGACGCCCCTCCCCATGAAGGCGGCGCTCATCATCGCGGTGGCGGTGGTGCTCTACCTGGGGATCTTCCCGTCGTCCATGATGGAGTTCGCCCGCGCGGGGGTCGAGGGACTCGGCGCGCTGGGTGGTGGCCTCCTGGGCGTGCACCCCTGACCCTGACCGTGTGACGCCCCCTGGGCACACCCGGCTGAGGGAGGGGCCCCGGTCCGCGAGGACGGGGCCCTTCTCGTTCCTGGAACCTCAATCCCGCTGAAGGCATCATGGATCTTTCGTCTCACATATTCCGGCAGTACGACATCCGCGGCATCGTGGGTGAGGACCTCGATTCGTCCGTCACCCGTTCCGTGGGGCGAGCCTTCGGATCCCATGTACGGGCGGCGACGGGGAAGGAGCGCCCTCGCGTAGCCGTGGGACACGACAACCGCACCACCTCGCCGGACCTCGTGGAAGGCCTCGTCGCGGGACTTCTCTCCTCCGGCGTGGACGTGCTGGACGTGGGCACCGTCCCCACGCCGGCCCTCTACTGGTCCGAGGCGACCTTCGCCACCGACGCGGGGGTCCAGATCACGGGGTCGCACAATCCCCCGGAGTGGAACGGGATCAAGATGTCCGTGGGACGGGGCTCCCTCTACGGCGGAGCCATCCAGGATCTGCGACGGCGCATCGAAGAGTCGGACTTCTCCGAAGGAGAGGGGGAGCGGGAACGGGTGGACGTGCTGGACAGGTACGTGCAGGACGTGGCGGGGCGCTTCGAGCTCGTCCGCCCCATGAAGGTCGTGGTGGACTGCGGGAACGGGACGGGATCGCTGGTGGCTGTGGCCATGCTGGAGGCGCTGGGCGCCGAGGTGACCCCCCTGTTCTGCGAGTCCGACGGGACGTTTCCCAACCATCACCCGGATCCCACGGTGGACGAGAACCTGGCGGACCTCATCGCCGAGGTGCGCCGGGGCGGATACGACCTCGGCGTCGCCTTCGACGGGGACGCCGACCGGATCGGGGCGGTGGACGGGGAGGGGAACATCATCCGTGGAGACATCCTTCTCCTCCTGTACGGCCTGGACGTGCTGGAGAAGCGGGGACCGGGGCAGAAGCTCGTGTTCGACGTGAAGTGCTCCCAGGCGCTCCCCGAGGTCTTCGCCGCGGCGGGGGGGGAGCCCATCATGTGGGCCACCGGGCACTCCCTCATCAAGAGGAAGATGAAGGAGACGGGCGCCCTCATCGCGGGGGAGCTCTCCGGCCACATCATGATCGCGGACGACTACTTCGGGTTCGACGACGCGCTCTACGACGCCTGCCGGCTCATCGATCTGGTGGCCCGCGGCGGGAGGTCGCTCTCGGACATGGTGGCGGAATTCCCGGCGTACGTCTCCACCCCCGAGCTGCGCATCGACGTGACCGAGGACGAGAAGTGGTCCGTGGTGGAGGCCGCCGTGGCCCACTTCAAGGAGACCCACGAGGTCATCGACGTGGACGGCGCGCGTGTCCTCTTCGGAGACGGGTGGGCCCTCCTGCGGGCATCGAACACCCAGCCCGTCATCGTGGGGCGGGTGGAGGCGCGCACGCCGGAACGCATGGATGAGATCCGCCGGGAGGTATTCTCCTGGCTGGCCAGTCAGGGCGTGAGCGTCTGATGCGGATCCCGGCATGATGTCGTCGGCTTCGGGCGGACGCGGCTCCAACCCTCCGTTGGGGAGGAACTTCCTGGTGTTCCTCCTGGGATTCCTCCTGCTGGCGGGAGCCATGAAGGGGATCGCCACCGCGTCGGTGGAGGTGCTCTGGCAACTCGGTTCGGGGTACGCCGACGTCTTCTGGAGGCGTACCCTGTGGCAGTGGGGTATCCGACTCGCCGTGGGCGTGGTGGCGGGCGGCGTGGTCTTCCTCAACCTCCATGTCGTCTCGGCGACGCTTTCCGGCATCCGCATCCGGCGCCGTTTCGGGAACATCGAGATCGCCGAGCAGGTTCCCCGGCGTCACGCCTTGGGGGTCATGTGGGCGCTGGCGGTCTTTTTCGGGTTCTGGTTCGGGGCATCGGTGCCCCTGTCCATGGGGATCCGGATCCTGCTGCTCCGGGCCGGGGGAAGCTGGGGGATGGTGGAACCCTTCGCGGGGCGCGACGCGTCCTTCTACGTGTTCTGGCTACCCGTGCTGGGGACCCTGGCGACCTTCCTGGTCCTCCTCGCCTTCGTCAGCTTCTTGATGGTGCTCGTGGGCTACGTCGCCACGGGTTCGGTACAGCGTGACCGGGGCCGCGTGAAGTTGGACGCACGCGCACGGGTCCACCTCGGCGTCCTGGGAGGAGCCTTCCTCGTCTTCCTGGCGTGGCGGATCGCTCTGGAGCGGCCGTTTCTCCTCGTCGAAGGGAATTCCGCCGTGCAGGGGATTTTCGGGTACGCCGACGCCGAGGCCCGTAGACCCGCCCTGGCGGTCACCTCCCTGGTCACCTTCGTGGCGGGTTGCGTCGTGGCGTGGAGCGCGTGGAAGAGGCGCCTGGCGCCCTTCATCGCGGCGTTGCTGGCGGTGGGCGTGACCTCATTGGTGTCGCTGAGGGTGTATCCCGCCCTGGTCCAGCGATTCCGCGTGGAGCCCAACGAGCTGGTCCAGGAGACCCCCTTCATCGAGGCGAACCTGGAGTTCACCCGTCTCGGGTTCGGCCTCGACGCCATGGAACGCGTGACCTTCCGTTACCGCGAGGAGTCCGCGTTGGACTGGGGGGTGGCGGAGAGGCAGCTCGCCGGGCTCCCGGTATGGGGTCGGGGACCCCTCCTGACCACGTTCCGGGAGGAGAATGCCGGATATCCCTACTACGTCTTCGGAAACGTGGCCATCGACCGGTACCCGGCACCCGGCGGTGGAGAGATTCCCGTGGCGGTGGCCGTGCGTGAGGTGGAGCCGCGCGACCCCACCTGGCAGAATCTCCACCTGCGGGAGCGCTATCTGGCTGGAATGGGGGCGGTGGTGAGCCTGGCCGCGGCGCGGACGCCGGAAGGAAGTCCGCCCATGGTGTTGTCCGGGATTCCACCCCAACCCGGACCGGCCGCGCAGGCTCTCGACGGCCTGGAGCTGTCGCGGACGCCGGTCTTCGTGGGGAACCGGGACCAGGCGTACGCGGTGATCCAGCCCGCGGGGGAGGCCTTCCTCGCCCCGGACGGGACGCAGGGGACGCCGGGCGTGGACTTTCCGCGGGGGATCCGGATGGGATCCATGCTGCGGACGGGTGTCATCGCCCTGGCGTTCCGCGACGCCAACCTCCTCTTCTCCTCGGAGCTCACCGCGGAGAGCCGATTGGTCCATCGCCGGAACGTGCACGAACGAGTGGCGGCGGTGGCACCTTTTCTCAGCTTTCCGGAACCGGCGTATCCCGTCATCGAGGGGGGGCGCATCGTCTGGATCCTGGAGGGGTTCACCCGCACGCGCGCCTTTCCCCTGTCGTCCCCTCACCAGCTTCCCTCCCTGCGACCGTCGAGCTGGGTCCGGAACAGCGTGAAGGTCACCGTGGACGCGGTCACGGGGGAGATGGCGTTCTACAGGGTTCCGGTGGACGACCCCCTCGCGGATGCGTACGAGGGTGCCTTCCCGGGGCTCTTCCGGCCGCTGGCGGAGATGCCGGTCGGGGTGGCGCGCCATCTCCGGTATCCGCGCACCCTTCTGGACATCCAGGCTCAGGTGCTGCGGCACTACCATCAGGAAACCGCGCGGGTCTTTCACGGGCAGCAGGACGTGTGGGACCAGCCGTACGAACTGTCGCAGGGGGCGGCGCTGGACGAGTACAGAGCCGAGTACGGGATCTACGCCCTCCCGACCGACCCCGTTCCACGGTTCCGGCTGAGCACCGTCTTCGTCCCCTCGGAACGCCAGAACCTCACGGCGCTCCTGTCGGCGTACACCGACGATGCCGGCGTGCCCAGGCTCACGCTCCTGGACATCCCCGTGGAGGACCAGGCTCCGGGTCCGAGGCAGGTGGAGGCGATGGTGGAGCAGGATCCGGTCATCTCCCAGCAGTTTTCCCTCTGGAGGACCGGGGGGAGCCAGGTCTGGACCGGGCATCTGCACCTGATCCCGGTGGGTGAGCGACTGGTGTACATGGAGTCGGTCTTTCTCGCCGCCGAGGCGGATGCCATCCCCCAACTCCGCCGCTTCGTGGTGAGCGACGGCCGCCGCGTCGTGCTCGCCGAGTCGCTGGGCGAGGCGATCCGAACCCTTGGCGGCGGCGAGCCCTTCCGGGCCCAGGGGGGCGACCGTGAGGCGCTCTCCGGTGGTGACGCCGGAGAGGGGGCGGCGTGGTCTTCGGAGGCGCTCTCGCTCCTGATGCGTGCGGAGGGGCACCTCCGTGATGGGGACTGGGCGGCGTTCGGACGTGCGTGGGATGAACTGCGGGCGCTCCTCCGCCGCATGGAGGGCGGATCGGGCTCCTGATCCGAGGTCCGCTCCGGCTCGCAGGTGCCCTGGGCTCCCGGGTTGAATCCACTCTGGCCCGTTGGTAGCTTCTGCAGTCTGTGGATCTTGCCAACGCATTCGACCAGAGTACTTCATGAATATCCACGAGTATCAGGCGAAGGAGTGCTTCCGCGCGGCGGGGATTCCCGTTCCGCCCGGAGAGATCGCCACCACCCCCGACGAGGCCGAAGCCATCGCCACCCGATTCGGCGGCATGGTCGTGGTGAAGGCCCAGGTGCATTCCGGCGGCCGGGGGAAGGCGGGCGGAGTGAAGCTCGCCAAGAATGCAGTGGAGGCCAGGGAGCACGCCGCCCGGATCCTGGGGATGGACATCAAGGGCCTCACCGTGGAGAAGGTGCTGGTCACTCCGGCCGAGGACATCGCCACGGAGGCGTACGTCGGGGTGCTCGTGGACCGGAAGAGCCAGGCCGCGACCTTCATGGTGTCGGCCGAGGGCGGGGTGGACATCGAAGAGGTCGCCGCCACCAACCCCGAGGCCATCCGGAAGCTCACCGTCGATCCCCGGTACGGGATCCTCCCCCACCAGGCCCACTGGCTGGCGAACTACCTCTACGACGATCCCGGCCTCATCAAGCAGGCCACGAAGATCATGATGCAGTTGTACCGTGCCTTCGTGGACTCCGGTGCGTCCATGGCGGAGATCAACCCGCTCATCACCACGCCCTCGGGTGAGGTGAAGGCCATCGACGCCAAGATGAGCATCGACGACAGCGAGCTCTTCCGCCGTCCCGGCATCGAAGCCATGAGGGACATCTCCTCCGAGCCCGCCGCCGAGACCCGCGCCCGCGAGGCCGGACTGAGCTTCGTCAAGCTCGACGGAGACGTGGGGTGCTGCGTCAATGGAGCCGGTCTGGCCATGGCCACCATGGATCTGGTGAAGTACTACGGTGGTGAGCCCGCCAATTTCCTCGACATCGGGGGTTCGTCGAATCCGGACAAGGTCGTGGCCGCCCTCGAAATCATCACGTCCGACCCCAACGTGAAGGTGATCCTCTTCAACATCTTCGGGGGGATCACCCGCTGTGACGACGTGGCCAACGGAATCGTGGAAGCCACTCGGCGCATCGACATCGAGCCGCCCATCGTCATTCGCCTCACCGGCACCAACGAGGAGGAGGCGCTGGCCATCCTCGCGGATGCCGGGTTCTCCGCCTACACGTCCATGGACGATGTGGTGGAGACCGCGGTGAAGATGGCGAAGGCGTAGCCCCCGAACGACAAGAGATCATGGCAATCTTCATCGACAACGATACCAAGCTCGTCGTCCAGGGCATCACCGGCCGGGACGGATCCTTCCATACGCGCCAGATGATGGAGTACGGCACCCAGGTGGTGGCGGGCGTGACTCCCGGCAAGGGCGGGCAGAGCTTCGAGGGGTCCGACGGGAAGTCGGTTCCCATCTTCAACACCATGGACGAGGCGGTGGCCACGACGGGAGCCAACACGTCCGTGATCTACGTGCCACCGGCATTCGCGGCCGACGCGATCATGGAGGCGGCGGATTCCGGTGTGGGATTCGTGGTGGCCATCACCGAGGGCATTCCGGTGCTGGACATGGCCCGCGCCCACGCTTTCGCGCGGGATCGTGGTGTCCGGGTCCTGGGCCCCAACTGCCCGGGCCTCATCTCTCCCGGAAAGTCCAAGGTCGGGATCCTTCCCGCCCAGATCGTGGCGGAGGGCCCGGTGGGCCTGGTGTCGCGGTCCGGGACCCTCACCTACGAGGCGGTCTTCCAGCTCACCAACGTGGGGATCGGTCAGACCACCTGCGTCGGCATCGGTGGGGACCCACTCATCGGGACCAACTTCGTGGACTGCCTGGAGGCATTCGAGGCGGACGCCGACACCAAGGCCATCGTCATGATCGGGGAGATCGGCGGGACCGACGAACAGGAGGCCGCGGCCTTCGTGAAGGCCAACCTCAGCAAGCCGGTGGTGGGCTTCATCGCGGGGCAGACCGCCCCGCCGGGACGGCGCATGGGGCACGCGGGTGCCATCATCAGTGGTTCCGCGGGGACGGCCGAAGAGAAGATGAAGGCGTTCAAGGACAACGGTATCGCGGTTGCCACGCGGCCCGTGGACATCGTCGGGTTGATTCAGGAAGCCCTGGGTTGAGCCGCCGTCCGGCACCTCGGTCCGGAGCGGTGCCGGTGACCCGACTTCGGAGCAGGGGGCAGCGGTGAACGCGAGCGACTGGGCTGCTCTCCGGGTGGAGCAAGCGCTCCATCCGGTACGCTACCGCGTGTACCCGGATACCCCGCTGTCCGAGGTCATGGAGCTCATGACCCGGCGCGGCATCCACGCGGTCCCCGTGGTGGGAGATCGCTTCGAGGTGCTGGGGATCGTGACCGCCGGCGACGCCATGGAGTATCTGCTCCGGCGAGGGATGCCACCGAGGGGAGAGGCGGAGCAGGCCGCCGCCCCGGTGGCGGCTCGGGACGCGATGACCCGCTCGGTGTTGTGTGTATCGGAGGACCAGTCCCTCGTGGAGGCCGCCAACATGATGGTGAGCCGCGACGTGGAACAGCTTCCGGTGGTACGCGCGGGGGAGTTCATCGGATTCGTTACGAGGGAGACCATCCTCCGGGCGCTGTACGGTCCCGGGGATGGTGACGAGGAATCATCCACAGATAGAGATACGGACTCATGAGTCAGACACTGGCCATCATCAAGCCCGATGCGGTCGAGGCAGGGAAGGCGGGGAAGATCCTCGCGCATCTGGAGCACGCGGGCTTCACCGTTCGCGCTCTCAAGATGACGCGGCTGTCCGCCGAGCAGGCGGGGGCATTCTACGAGGTACACCGCGAGCGCCCCTTCTACGGAGAACTCGTGGAGTTCATGACCTCCGGCGCGGTGATCCCCATGGTGCTGGAGGCGGATGGCGCGGTGCCACGCCTGCGTGAGGTGATCGGCGCGACCGACCCCGCCGAGGCGGCCGAAGGGACCGTCCGGAGGCTGTACGCGGAGTCGAAGGGCCGGAACGCGATCCACGCCTCCGACTCCGACGAGAACGCCGCGGTGGAGATCGCCTTCTTCTTCTCCCGCATGGAACGGCCGGGGCTCTAGAAGGGTCTCGGAAAGGGGATTCTTCCCGGGCGGGGAGGAGGGTGATTCGCCCCCCTGGATCTGCGTTGACACTATCAGATCCGCCGGATACCTTTCTGGACTATGCTTGTGCTCGATCTGGTACGCCTGGACCGGGAGGGATCCGGCCGGGTGGTCGGCGCCATCCCCATGGAAGATCCCCGGTGGGAGGATTCCGGGTTCGTGTTCCTGGGGCCGGTGGCCGTCGATTTGCGTGCCACGATCGCGGGTAGCGGTGAGTTGGTGCTCCGGGGTGGAGTGAAGGCGCCGATCCAACAGGAGTGCAGGCGGTGTCTGGAGCCGGTCGAGGCCGGTTTGGACACGGAGATCGCGATGGTCTTCGTGCCCGCGGATACCCATGAAGATGGTGATGACGGCGAGGTCCGGACGTTCGATGCCGGGGCCGCCGAATTGGAATTGAGTGAGCCGGTGCGGGAGGAAATCCTTCTCTCCATCGATCCGTACGTCGTTTGCGACCCGGAGTGCAAAGGGCTTTGCCCGAAATGCGGCGCCAACCTCAACACAGAGGTGTGCGATTGCGTCTCGAGCGAGCTCGATCCCAGGTGGGATGCATTGCGGTCGCTACACAGAGAGTGAGTCGGAGATGGCTGTTCCGAAGAAGCGGACGTCCAAGCAGCGGAAGCGTAAGCGTCGTACGCATTACAAGGCCGAGGCGGTGACCGTCAACACCTGCCCGAAGTGCGGCGACCCCAAGGTGCCCCACCGCGTATGCCCCACGTGCGGGTTCTACAAGGGTGAGGCCGTGATCGAAATCGGTCTCGACTAACACCGCTCGTTCAGGAGGCGGCAATCCGTGCGCATCGCTCTGGATGCCATGGGGACGGACCACGCCCCGGTCTCGGAAGTCGCGGGCGCCGTGGCCGCTCTCCAGGATCTTCCCGACGACACCCGGATCATTCTGGTGGGAGACCGGGAAGTCGTGGAGGGGGAACTGGCGAAGCACTCCGGCTTTCCCGGCCACCGCATCGAGATATGCCATGCGCCCGACCGGGTGACGGCCAGCGATGCGCCGGCTTCCGTGCTTCGTCGTAAGCCGGAATCCAGCATCGTGGTGGGGTTGCGGCTGCAGAAGGAAGGGCAGGCGGACGCCTTCGTCAGCGCCGGATCCACGGGCGCGGTCATGGCGACGTCGCTCTTCACCCTGAGACCCCTTCCGGGTGTGGATCGCCCTGCCATCGGGACGCTGCTCCCGACCTCCCACGAGCCGTGTCTGATGCTGGACGCCGGGGCGAACGTCGATTGCAAGCCGCATCACCTGGTCCAGTTCGCCCACCTGGGGAACATCTATGCCCAGGATCTCATGGGGCGCGCCAAGCCACGGGTGGCCCTTCTCAACATCGGCGAGGAGCCGGAGAAGGGAGACGAGTTGACGATGGCGACGCACCAGCTCCTGTCGGCGGATCCGGGGATCAACTTCGTCGGGAACGTGGAGGGGCGGGACATCATCCAGGGGCTCTGCGACGTCGTCGTGTGCGATGGCTTCGTGGGGAACGTCCTGCTGAAGTTCTACGAGTCCGTGGCGGAGTTCGTGATCGGGATGCTCAGCAGCAAGCTGGACGCCGCCGGGCACGACCTGAACTTCCAGGAGGTATTCCAGGTGCTGGACTATGCCGAGTACGGTGGCGCTCCCCTCCTGGGCGTGGGCGGAGTGTCCATCATCTGCCACGGAGAGTCCACGCCGCGTGCCATCCAGAACGCGCTGTCCGTAGCCGCACGCGCGGTGAGCACCGGCATGGTGCGCCACGTCGCCCGTGAACTGGCCCTCACCTCCGAGAACGCGACATGAAGAAGCCCAAGCCCATCGTCCGGATCGCCGCCACGGGGAGATACCTGCCGGACAACGTCGTGACCAACGACGACCTGGCCAAAGTGATGGATACCAGCGACGAGTGGATCAGCAGCCGTACGGGGATCCGCGAGCGCCGCATCGCTCCCGACGGCGAAGGCGCCGCCGCCATGGGGGCCGGAGCCGCCATGGACGCCATGAAGAAGGCCGGCGTGGAGCCGGGAGAGGTGGACATTCTCATCCTCTCCACGGCGACGCCCGACCGCTGGCTCCCCTCCACGGCATGCGACGCGCAGGCGCTGCTGGGGTGTTCGAACGCGGTGGCCTTCGACGTCATGGCCGCGTGCTCCGGCTTCCTCTACGGGGTGTCCATGGCCGAGGGGTACCTGGCCGCAGGAAGGGGTGAGGTGGCGCTCGTGGTGTCCACGGAGAAGATGAGCTCCATCGTGGATTGGGACGACCGGGGCACCTGCGTCCTCTTCGGAGACGGCGCCGGCGCGGCGGTGGTCCGGCCGGCCAACGGCCAGGACAGGGGCCTCCTCTCCAGCCATCTCCGGTCCGACGGCAATCTGGGGAATCTCCTCTACCGCCCCGCGGGCGGCGCGGCCATCCCCATGGACGAGGGCGTCCTGGAGCGGAAGGACCATCTGGTGCGCATGCACGGCCGGGACGTGTTCAAGAACGCCGTGCGCTCCATGGCCGAGGCCGCCGACCACGCCCTGCAGCAGGCGGGGATCACCGCGGACGACGTGGATCTCATGGTGCCCCACCAGGCGAACATCCGCATCATCGAGGCCACGGCGAAATACGCCGGCATTCCCATGGAGAAGGTGTTCGTGAACCTGGACCGCTACGGGAACATGAGTTCGGCGTCGGTGCCCGTGGCGTTGGACGAGGCGGAGGAGCAGGGGCTCATCGGCCCGGGATCCACCGTCCTCACGGCCGCCTTCGGTGGCGGCCTGACGTGGGGCGCCATGGCGTTCCGGTGGTAACATGTCCCTGGCTCTTCTCTTTCCCGGACAGGGATCGCAGTTCGTAGGGATGGCACGCCCCCTGGCCGCGGCCTTCCCGGTCGCGGCACGGGTGCTCGAAGAGGCCGACGACGCGCTGGGGTTCTCGCTCTCGACGCTCATGGCCGAGGGTCCGGAAGACGAGCTGACCGCCACCAAGAACGCGCAGCCCGCCATCCTGGTGCACTCCGTGGCGGCGCTGCGCCTGGTCGAAGACCGGCTCGGGCCGGTGGCCATGACGGCCGGCCACTCCCTCGGGGAGTTCTCCGCGCACGTGGCCGCGGGGACCCTCTCCTTCACGGACGCGCTGAAGGCCGTGCGCCTCCGGGGCGAGCTCATGTTCGCGGCGGGCCAGGCACGGCCCGGCACCATGGCCGCCGTTCTCGGCCTCGATGACGACGTGCTCGAGGACGTGTGTTCCCGAGTCGAGCAGGGCACCTGCGTGCCGGCGAACTTCAACTCGGCGGGACAGATCGTCATCAGCGGGGACGTCGCGGGGGTGGAGAGGGGAATGGAACTCGCCCGGGAAGCGGGCGCCAAGCGCGTGGTGCAACTCAACGTCTCGGGTGCCTTCCACTCTCCGCTCATGACGCCGGCGGCGGAGGAACTTCGCGCGCACCTCGACGTCCTGGAGTTCCGCGATCCCGAGGTGCCGGTGGTGTCCAATGTCACGGCCCGCCCCGTGGCCGCCGGTGGCCAGGCGCGCGACCTCCTCGTGGATCAGCTCACCGCTCCGGTGCGCTGGGCGGCGTCCGTCACTACCATGGTGGAGTCCGGGGTGGACCGCTTCATCGAGATCGGTCCGGGGAGCGTGCTCTGCGGCCTCAACCGCCGCAACGCCAAGGGCCTGCCGTGCACGTCTCTCGGCGAGCCCGGCGACATCGACGCATTCGAGGGGATGGGTTCATGAACGAGTTGGATCAGAAGGTCGCCGTCGTCACCGGAGGTTCCCGGGGAATCGGACTGGCCATCAGCCGGGCGCTGGCCGAGGCGGGAGCCCGCGTCGCCGTGGTGGCTCGCAACGGCGACCGTGCCCGGGAGGTTGCCGCGGCGCTCCCCGGAGGGGGTCATCAGGGGTATGCGTGCGACGTGGCCGACCCGGCGGCGGTGAATGAGGTCACCTCCGCGGTGGAGAGCGACCTCGGCCCCGTCGAGATCCTGGTGAACAACGCGGGGATCACGCGGGACAATATCCTCCTCCGCATGAAGGACGAGGAGTTCGACGAGGTCATCGCCGCGAATCTGAAGGGGGCGTTCAACTTCACGCGGGCGGTGGCCCGGGGGATGATGAAGCGCCGTTCGGGGTCCATCCTCAACATCACCTCGGTGGTCGGGCTGACGGGGAACGCCGGCCAGGCGAACTACGCGGCGTCCAAGGCCGGGATGGTGGGACTCACCAAGAGCGTGGCCAAGGAACTGGCTTCACGCGGGGTCCGCTGCAACGCCATCGCCCCGGGATTCATTCGCACCGACATGACGGCGGAACTCAACGATACCCAGGTGGAGAACCTCAAGGTGCTCATTCCCCTGGGTGAATTGGGAGAGGCGGAGGACGTGGCCGGCGTCGCTCGCTTTCTCGCGGGCCCCGGTGCCCGCTACATTACCGGCCAGGTCATCGCGGTGGACGGCGGCATGGTAATGTAGCTCCGACCACCCATCAATCGATCGCAAACGAAACCATCATCACAACCCACGTACGAGAGGAGGATCACATGAGCGAGCCCACCGAGGCCCGGGTCCGGGAAATCATCATCAACGAGCTGGGCGTCGAGCCCGAGAAGGTCACCGACGACGCCGCGTTCGTCGAGGATCTCGGTGCGGATTCTCTCGACACCGTCGAGCTCGTGATGGCGTTCGAAGAGGAGTTCGGACTGGATATCCCCGACGAGGACGCCGAGCAGATGCGCACCGTGGGAGACGCCATCAAGTACCTCCGCGAGCACGCCGACTCCGACGCCTGATGCAGGACGGGCCAGGTCGAAGAAGTGATCCATGAAGAAATGGAGAGGGTGTGGAGAAGCGTAGGGTAGTCATTACCGGCATGGGGGTCGTGTCTCCCGTCGGGATCGATGGAGCGACGACCTGGGAGAGCCTTCTCGGCGGCGTGAGTGGGGCGGACACGATCCAGGCGTTCGAGGCGACGGAGGACTTCGCCACACGCATCGCGTGTGAGGTGCGGAACTTCGATCCGCTGGAGTTCATGGAGAAGAGGGACGCGAAGCGGTACGACCGAGTGGCCCAGTTCGCGCTGGCGGCTTCCGCCCAGGCCATGCAGGCCGCGGGGCTGGAGGGTGTGCCGGCCGGGATGGAGCCGGAACGGTTCGGTGTCATCTTCGGGAGCGGAATCGGCGGTATCGCCACCTTCGAAGAGCAGCACCGCAAGCTCATCGAGCAGGGGCCCAATCGGGTCAGTCCGTTCTTCATCCCCATGTTCATTCCGGACATCTCGGCGGGACTCATCTCCATGCGGTTCGGGCTCCAGGGGCCGAACTATGCCACGGTGTCGGCGTGTGCGTCCTCCGCGCACGCCATCGGTGAGGCGTTCCGGCACATCGAGAGGGGAGACGCGGACCTCATGCTCGCGGGTGGAGCGGAAGCCACCATCACCCCGATGACCGTCGCCGGCTTCGCGGCCATGAAGGCGATGTCGACCCGGAACGACGACCCGAAGTCGGCCAGTCGCCCGTTCGACAAGAACCGGGACGGCTTCGTCATCGGTGAGGGAGGGGGCGCGCTGGTTCTGGAGGTCCTGGAACATGCGCAGGCGCGTGGCGCCACCATCTTCGGGGAATTGGTCGGCTACGGCCTCTCCGGCGACGCGTATCACATCACGGCGCCACCGCCCGACGGGTATGGTGCGCAGAAGGCCATGCGCATGGCGCTCCGTGATGCCGGGCTGGAGGTATCCGACGTCGACTACGTGAACGCGCACGGGACCTCCACCATGGCCGACGCCATCGAGACCAGCGCGGTGAAGGCGGTTCTGGGCGAGCGGGCACGGGAGATCGTGGTGGGCTCCACCAAGTCCATGACGGGCCACCTCCTGGGCGCCGCCGGTGCGCTCGAATCCTTCGTGGCCGTCATGGCGTGCCGCGAGGGGAAAATTCCGCCGACCATCAACTTCGAGGAGGCGGACCCCGAGTGCGATCTCGAGTACGCGCACGGGGGGATGGTGGAGCGTGAAGTGGGCGTGGCCCTGAGCAACTCGTTCGGGTTCGGAGGACACAACGTCTGTCTCGCGGTACGGAGGTGGGACGGCTGATCCGTACCGGACCAGGCGGAGACGCGTGCGTCTCCGGTCGCGGGTGGATGTGAAGCGGGGGACGGTCGTGGCAAGACCGTCCCCCGCGCCATTGTTATTCACGGACGGGAGATGGAGACCATGAGGATCGGAACGGGATACGACTCGCATCGCTTCGCGGAGGGGCGGAAGCTCATCATCGGGGGCGTCCACATCCCGGAACACGCGGGGCTCACCGGCCATTCCGACGGCGACGCCGTGGCCCACGCGGTCATCGATGCCATTCTCGGCGCCATCGCGGCCGGCAACGTGGGGAGCCACTTCCCACCCGATGACGACACGTGGAAGGATGCCGACTCCATGGAGTTGCTCCGCGCTGCGGTGCTGGTCCTCGAGGCGCGGAACTACCAGGTGGTCAACGTGGACGTGACCGTGGTCTGTGAGAGCCCCCGGATCGGTCCGTGGGCCGACGCCATGCGGGAGCGGTTGGGCGAGATCCTGAAGGTGGGTCCCGGCGCCGTGTCCGTGAAGGGGAAGTCCAACGAGGGGATGGGATGGATCGGGCGGGGAGAGGGTCTGGCCGTGCACGCCGTTGCGCTGGTGGACTCGGTGGGAGGCGTCCAGGGAAGCTCGGCATGAATTCGGGGGCAAGCGAGCACGACACACCACTCCAGGAGCAACCCCGCCGGAGCGTGAAGGCGTCCCAGGTGTGACGGATGTTGGACGGTGGCCTCCGGTCCTCCAGGGCCGGGGCCCGACCCCTGGGAGACGGATCGTGATGAAGACGGGAAGATATGTGGGGTGGCGTGGGCTGGTGTGGATCTTCACGGCGGTGGTGGGGATCTCCGGCCGGCCGGACGTCGCGGCAGCGCAGGATGAAGTCCGGGTGATGCGAGAGTGCCGGTGTGGGGACGACGATCAGGAGACCCACCGGGAGTGTGTGTGTCTGCGGGTCCCATCCGCGGACGCCATCCGGGCGCAGATCCTGCCGCGCATCATGGGGCGTGCCCGCCTGGGCATCACGCTCACGGCGGTGCGGGGCGAGAGCGCCGATCCGCGTGGCGTGGTGATCCAGGAGGTGATGGACGACGGCCCCGCCGACGAGGCCGGGCTGAGGGAGGGCGACGTCATCGTGAGGCTGGCGGGCCATGACCTGGAGCGGCCGCTGGATCCCGGTATCGAGGACGAGTTCGATGAGGACGTGGACCTCCCCATGCAGCGGCTGGTGGCCCTCGTTCGTGAGATGGAGCCCGGTGAGCAGGTGGAGGTGGCGTACCTCCGGGAGGGCCGGGAGACGACGGTCACCGTGACGACCGAGGACATCCCCCGGTGGCGGTCCGTGCGGATCGCTCCATCCGCCCTGGGGCCAGGAATCCTCCACGGGATGGAGGGAGTCCGGTCCGGGCTGGCCTTCGCCTTCGGGGGCGCGCCGGCGGGTGTCGAGGTGGTGGAGATGAATTCCGGGCTGGGCAGCTACTTCGGGGCCGACGAAGGGGTCCTGGTGGTGGCGGTGGAGGAGGATTCCCGTCTCGGGCTCGAAGCCGGGGACGTGGTTCTGGACGTGGACGGCCGCGAGGTGAAGGGCGTGGCGCGATTCCACCGGATCCTCACGAGCTACGGACCCGACGAGGAGGTCCGCATGCGGGTCCTCAGGAAGGGCCGGGAGATCCAGGTGCTGGGTCGAGTCGGCCGCGACTGACGAGCGAGGGCGGGGTTTACACCCTCCCGGAGGCACGTCTAACTTCCCGCGGCCCCTGGTACGGGGCCGCGGGAAGCACGTCTCCAATCTCCGAGGTCCAGCTTGCTCTCTTCCGTCCTGGTGGCCAACCGGGGTGAGATCGCCGTTCGCATCATCCGGGGTGCCCGGGAACTCGGCGTGCGAACCGTCGCCGTGTACTCGGAGCCGGACCGGTTGGCGCCCCACGTCATGGAGGCAGACGAGGCGTACTGCATCGGACCGGCCGCCTCGTCCGAGAGCTATCTCCGGGGAGACCGGATCATCCAGGTGGCCAGGGACGTCGGGGCCGAGGCCATCCATCCGGGCTACGGCTTCCTGGCGGAGCGGGCGTCCTTCGCCCGTGAAGTCGAGGAGGCGGGACTGATCTGGATCGGTCCTCGCTCCGGAACCATCGCGTCCATGGGAGACAAGACGGAGGCGCGACAGCGCATGAAGGCGGCCGGGGTTCCCATCGTTCCGGGGCTCGTGGAGCCGGTGGTGGGCGTGGAGGCTGCGTTGGAAGCGGCGGTGGGGATCGGCTATCCGGTGCTGCTCAAGGCCGCCGCGGGCGGGGGCGGAAAGGGGATGCGCGCGGTGAACGGTCCGGACGAGCTGCCCCGGGCCTTCGAGGCGGCGCAGCGGGAGGCCCTGGGGGCCTTCGGAGACGACGCGGTCTACCTGGAGCGCTATCTCGATCGGCCCCGCCACATCGAGATCCAGATCCTCGGCGACACGCACGGCAACGTGGTGCATCTCGGGGAGCGCGAGTGCTCCATCCAGAGGCGGCACCAGAAGCTCGTGGAGGAATCCCCCTCACCCGTGATCACACCGGAGCTCCGCCACGCCATGGGCACGGCGGCGGTGCGGGCGGCCCAGGCGGTGGACTACGTCGGCGCCGGCACCGTGGAATTCCTCTTCCAGGACGGGGACTTCTTCTTCCTGGAGATGAACACCCGCCTCCAGGTGGAGCATCCGGTGACGGAACTCGTCACGGGGCTCGACCTCGTGGCGTGGCAACTGCGCGTGGCGTCGGGCGAGGCACTCTCCTTCGAGCAGGAGGACGTGGCGCTCTCCGGACACGCCATCGAGTGCCGGATCACCTCCGAAGACCCCTTCCACGGCTTCCTCCCTTCCACGGGAGTGGTGGATCACCTCGATCTCCCGGCCGGACCGGGCGTACGCTGGGACGGCGGGATCCACGCGGGCTTTCCGGTCTCGCTGCACTACGATCCCCTCCTGGGCAAGCTCATCACCCATGGGAAGGACCGGGGTGAGGCCATCCGCCGCATGGCGCGGGCATTGGACGAGCTCGTGGTGGGTGGGGTGGAGACCAGCGCCGCCTTCCATCGCGGCGTGATGGACGAGGAAGACTTCCGCGGCGGGAACCTGAGCATCCGGTACGTGGAGGAGCACCCCGAGTTGCTGGACGGCGCCCCTTCGCGCGAGGAGCTCCGCGTGATCGCGCTCACGGCGACCCTTCTGGAACGGCTCCGGGCATCGAGCCCGCAGGCCACCCGGATGGGGACGGGTGACGGTCGGACCGGGCTGTCGTCGTGGCAGCGCGCAGTGCATCCCTGGTCGAGGCGGTGACCCCGTGACGTTGGAACCTTCGGTATGTGAAGCAGGCACGCGCCACACCCTCGTGATCCGGGCTCTGGCGGCGGGTGGGGCGGGGATCGGGGAGCTTCCCGACGGGCGCGTGGTGTTCATCCAGGGCGCCCTTCCCGGAGACGAGGTCGACGCCACCATCGTCCGCTCGAAGAAGCGCTGGGCCGCCGCCCGACTGGAGGGGGTGATCACGGAGGGGGCGGGTCGTCGCGCCGCGGCGTGCCGCCACTTCCAGACGTGCGGCGGGTGCGCATTTCTCAACCTCGACTACGGGGAGCAGCTTCGCTGGAAGGCCACCTTCGTGAAGGACGCCCTGCAGCGGCTCGCCGGTGTGGAAATCCCTCTTCCCGAGGTGGAGGGATCCCCGCTGGAGTTCCACTACCGGAATCGTATGGCGTTCGCGCTGCGGAGGCTCCGGGGTGGGCGGGTCGTGGCGGGGCTGCACGAACTCCACAGGCCGTCCCGCGTCATGGACGTTGGGAAGGAGTGCCTCCTTCCGGATCCCGTTGTGGGAGCGGCGTGGCAGGCCCTCCGGGACGCGTGGGGGCCCGGAGCCCGGCACCTTCCCGCGGGCGGCGACCTCCGGCTCACCCTACGGAGCGTGGGCGAGGAGTGGACGCTTCTGGTGGACGGCGGAGAAGGAGCCTGGGACCCTCGACCCCTGGTGGAGCGGCTCCCGGGGGTGTCTTCCGTCTGGCATCACCCCCGCGGCGCGGGGGTCCCGATGCTCGTCCACGGAGCGGCCGAAGTGGAGGCTCCCTGGATGGATCGGACCGTACCCCTGGGGGCCCGGTCCTTCCTCCAGGTCAACGCGGCCCTGGCGTCGTCCATGGTGGACCACGTCGTGCGGATCACGGAGTCGCACCTGGAGGGCGTGCGCGAGGGGGCTGCGTCGGCCTCCCTCCGCGTCGTGGACGCCTATTGCGGCGTCGGGGGCTACGGGCGGGCGGTGGCCGGACGGGACGTGGCCGTCGTGGGGATCGAGGCGGACGAAGGTGCGTGCCGCGCCGCCGCCCACGGGGCGCCGGACACCTTCCAGGTCCGTCGGGGCAGGGTCGAGGACCACCTTCCCGATGCGCTCCCCGCGGAGGTGGTCATCGTCAATCCACCCCGCACCGGGCTGGATCCCCTGGTCACGGAAGCCCTGGTGGCGGACCCTCCGGGGTGTATCGTGTACGTGAGTTGCGACCCGGCCACGCTGGCCCGGGACGTGGAGCGTCTCGGTGCCGTGTTCGACGTGGGTGAGGCCCGTTCCTTCGATCTCTTTCCCCAGACGCCCCACGTGGAGACGGTGATCCGACTGAATCGGAGAGCGGCGGGCTGATGCGGTACTTCGTGTCGGTCGCCGGCGAGGAGCTGGAGGTGGAGCTCGGAGACGAGGCCACCACGGTGGAGGGCGGGATCGTGGAGGCCGACCTGGCCCGGGTGGAGGGCACGGACGTGCATCACCTCCTCCTGGACGGGGTGTCCCATCGGGTGGTGGCCACCCGTGAAGGAAAGGGCGCGTGGGTGCTCCACGTGGGAGGGAGGCGCTACTCCGTGGGCGTGGAAGACGAGCGCACCCGCACCATCCGCCGCATGGCAGGGGTGGGTCAGGGTTCCGGAGGCCCCCGTCCGGTGCGGGCACCCATGCCGGGGCTGGTGGTGAAGGTCGAGGTGGTGGAGGGGGACGTGGTGGAGGAGGGTCGGGGCGTGGTCATCGTGGAGGCCATGAAGATGGAGAACGAACTGAGGGCCGAGACCGCGGGGAAGGTGAGACGTGTGCTGGTCGCTCCGGGTGATGCCGTGGAGAAGGATCAGATCCTCGTGGAACTCGATCCACTCGACGGGGAGGATCCGACCGATGGGTGAGTCGGCCGCTCCGGAGGAGCGCCGGACCGGGAGCGGAATCCCCGTCCAGCGGATCTACGGGCCCGCGGAAGGCGCCCCTCCTTCCGGAGAGGTCGAGGACGCCGGCGTCTTTCCCTTCACACGGGGGATCCACCCGACCATGTATCGCGGTCGCGTGTGGACCATGCGGCAATACGCGGGATTCGGTACCGCGGAGGAGACCAACGGGCGGTTCCGCTACCTCCTGGACCGGGGGCAGACGGGGCTTTCGGTCGCCTTCGATCTCCCCACCCAGATGGGGTACGATTCCGACCACTCCATGGCGGAGGGCGAGGTGGGGCGGGTCGGCGTGGCCATCGACTCGCTGGAGGACATGCGGGATCTCTTCCGGGGGATCGATCTGGGCGCGGTGTCCACCTCCATGACCATCAACTCGACGGCGTCCATCCTGCTGGCCTTCTACGTGGCGCTGGGCGACGAGCAGGGCGTGTCCCGCGACCGCCTGTCCGGGACCGTACAGAACGACGTCCTCAAGGAATACGTCGCGCGGGGCACCTACATCTACCCGGTGGAGCAGAGCCTCCGGCTGGTCTCCGACATCATGGGCTTCTGTGCCGCCGAGGTCCCGCGCTGGAACACCGTGTCCATCTCCGGCTATCACATCCGGGAGGCCGGCGCGACGGCGCCCCAGGAGGTCGCCTTCACCTTCGCCAACGGGCTGGAGTACGTGGCCCGGGCGATGGAGAGCGGCATCGAGTTGGAGGCGTTCGCACCCCGCCTCTCCTTCTTCTTCGCCGCCCACAACGACTTTCTGGAGGAGGTGGCCAAGTTCCGCGCCGCCCGCCGGCTGTGGGCCCGCCTGATGCGAGACCGGTTCGGGGCGTCGGACGCGTCCTGCCGCCTCCGCTTCCACACGCAGACCGGGGGGTCGACGCTCACGGCGCAACAGCCCATGAACAACGTGGTCCGGGTGGCGGTGCAGGCCCTCGCCGCGGTGCTGGGCGGGACGCAGTCCCTCCATACCAACGGGTACGACGAGGCCCTCGCGCTCCCCACGGAGGTATCCGCCAAGCTGGCCCTGAGGACGCAACAGATCATCGCGGACGAGTCCGGGGTCACCGAGACGGCGGATCCCCTGGGTGGATCCTGGTACATCGAGGCTCTCACCGACGAGATCGAATCCCGAGCCCGCGAGTACATCGAGCGCATCGACGAGATGGGAGGAGCCTCGCGCGCCATCGACTTCATGCAGGAGGAGATCCACCGGGCCGCCTACGCGTTCCAGCTGGAGGTCGAGTCCGGGGAGCGGAAGGTCGTGGGCGTGAACGCGCACGTGGAGGCGGAGGAGCCGGTGCGTATCGGTCAGCCCGACTATTCGAGCCTTGAGGCGCTCCAGCGCGAAAAGCTCCGGTCGCTCCGGAGTCGAAGAGATCCGGAAGCCGTGGCCATGGCGCTGGGATCCGTGGAGGAGGCCGCGCGGTCCGACGCCAACCTGATGCCGGCCATGGTGGACGCGGTGAAGGCCCTGGCCACCCTCGGCGAGATCAGCGATACGTTGCGAGGAGTCTGGGGAAGCTACGACGGGTAGGGATCTTCCTCGACGGGGTTCCCTCCGATGGTATCCCATGGCGGTCTTGGTTAGTTTTTCTGGCTCCAGGCAAGTCAACCAGCGGTGTCGAGCATCAGCATGCCTACCTACGAGTATCGTTGTCCCAACGGGCACGAGTTCGAGCTTTTTCAGCGAATGTCGGATGAGCCCGGGGCCGAGTGTCCCGAGTGTTCGGAGCCGGCCGTGCGCCAGATCTCGTCGGGCGCGGGGTTCCTCTTCAAGGGAGAGGGCTTCTACATCACCGACTACCGCAGCGACGACTACAAGAAGAAGGCATCCTCGGAAAAGGGCGGCACGGGCGACTCGGCGAAGAAGCCCGAGACGTCGCCTTCTTCCTCCCCCACCCCCCCTCCTTCATCGGACTGAGCCATGCCACAGGATGCCATCCGGGCCGCTCTGACGCGGGTGCTGGCGGAGATGGGCGTCGCGGCCCCCCGGATCAACCTGGAACGGCCGCGCGACCCGTCCCATGGAGACCTCGCCACCAACGTGGCCATGGCGCTGTCCCGGGAGTTGAAGAAGTCTCCCCGGGAGATCGCCCAGACGCTGGCCGACCGGTTGGATCTGGCCGAGGCCGGCGTGACCGCGGTGGAGGTGGCGGGGCCGGGATTCCTCAACTTCCGGCTCAGCTCGGGAGCCGTCGCGTCCACCCTCGCGGACATCGTCGCTTCCGGTGATTCGTGGGGACGTTCGCGGGTGGGAGGGGGTGAACGGGTCATGGTGGAGTTCGTTTCGGCGAATCCCACGGGGCCGCTGCACCTGGGGCATGGCCGCCAGGCCGCACTGGGAGACGTCATCTCGTCCCTCCTGGACTGGACCGGGTGGAACGTACACCGGGAGTACTACTACAACGACGCCGGTCGCCAGATGGAGCTCCTGGCCGGGAGCGTACTGGCCCGCTACCTCCAGCATCTGGGGCACGACGCCGACCTTCCCGAGGGGGGCTACCAGGGGCTCTACGTCCACGACGTGGCGCGTGCACTGGCCGAGGAGGTGGGGGATCGCTTCGTGGCGGACCGGTCCGACGAGGCGATGGCGGAGATCCGCCACTTCGCGGTGCGTGCCTTGCGCGCGGAGCAGGACCGGGACCTCACCGACTTCGCTGTCCACTTCGACGAGTACTACCTGGAGTCTTCGCTGTACGAGAGCGGGCGGGTGGATGCCACCGTGGCCGCCCTCCGCGAGACCGGGCTGGTCTACGAGGTCGACGGGGCGGTATGGCTGCGTACCACGGAATTCGGAGACCAGAAGGACCGGGTCATGATCCGGGGGAACGGTGAGCCCACCTACTTCCTCCCCGACGTGGCCTACCACATGGCCAAGTGGGAGAGGGGCTTCCACCGGGTGATCAACGTGCAGGGGGCGGACCACCACGGCACGGTGAGCCGCGTCCGGGCCGGGTTGCGGGCGCTGGGCCTTCCCGAGGGATACCCCGAGTACGTCCTGCATCAGATGGTCACCGTGGAGCGCGATGGCCAGGAGGTCAAGTTCTCCAAGCGTGCGGGCTCGTACACCACCCTCCGGGAGCTCTTCGAGGAAGTGGGCGTGGACGTGTCCCGCTATTTCTTCCTGATGCGAAAGCCGGACGCCCACCTCGTGTTCGACCTCGACGTGGCGCTGGACCAGTCGGACAAGAATCCGGTCTACAAGGTGAAGTACGCCCACGCACGGATGTGCTCCATCTTCGCCAAGGCGGGAATGGAGCTGGACGACATGGACGGAGCCGGCGTGGACCTTTCCGTCCTGGACCACCCGCTGGAACGTGAGCTGGTCAAGCATCTGGGGTCGTTCCCCGACACGTTGATTCGTGCGGCGGAGCATACGTCGCCCCATATCCTCTGCGACTACCTCGAGCAGACGGCGGGCGCGGCCAACTCGTGGTATCATGCCGGGAACCCCAGCCGGAACCCGGAACTGGCCGTGTTGGTGGAGGACGAGCCCCTGCGCCGCGCCAGACTCATGCTCACCCGGGCGGTGCAGGTGGTGCTCCGCAACGGGCTCGCGGTGCTGGGGATGGAGGCGCCGGTCCGGATGGATCGGCCCGTGGACGAACCCGAGGAATCCTGATGTCGATACTCTGTGTGGGGAGCGTAGCACTGGACTCGGTCGAGACCCCCTTCGGCAAGGCCGAACGCGTTCCGGGGGGATCCGCGGTCTTCTTTTCGGCGTCGGCCAGCATGTTCTCGCCGGTGCAGGTGGTGGGTGTGGTGGGGAACGAATACCCCCTGGATCGCCTGGACTTCCTGCGGGAGCGGGGCGTGGACCTGAGCGGCGTCGAGCGGAAGGACGGCGAGAGCTTCTTCTGGGCCGGCCGATACCACTACGACCTGAACACCCGCGACACGCTGGAGACCCGCCTGGGCGTGTTCGCGGACTTCCAGCCGCGCATCCCCGACGAGTTCCGCAGGGCGCGGACGGTCTTCCTGGGGAACATCCACCCGACGCTCCAACACGAGGTCCTGGATCAGGTCGACGACCCCGAGCTCGTGGTGTGCGACACCATGAACTACTGGATCGAGGGGAACCGCAAGGAACTCGTCTCCCTTCTCGAGCGGGTGAAGATCCTCATCATCAACGACGAAGAGGCGCGCCAGCTCGCCGACACGCCGAACCTCCTGAGCGCGTCGCGGTGGATCCGCGATCGGGGTCCGGAGATCCTGGTGGTGAAGAAGGGTGAGCACGGCGCCATCCTCTTCGCCGACGGGTGGCTCTTCTTCGCCCCCGGGTATCCGCTGGAGGAGGTCTTCGATCCCACCGGCGCCGGCGACGCCTTCGCGGGCGGATTCGTCGGCTATCTCGCGCAGAACGGCTCCCTGGATCCCGATTCCCTGCGCCGGGCGACCATCTTCGGGTCCGCCATGGGTTCCTACGCGGTGGAGGCGTTCAGCGTGGATCGCTTCCGGACGCTGGACCCGTCCCAGGTATACGATCGCGTACGCGAGTTCCGTGAGATGACCGCTTTCGAGACCCACGTGGAGGGGATCGCGCCATGACGGGGAAGGGGCTGAGCTATCGCGACTCGGGCGTGGATCTCGACGCGGCGGAGCGGGCCAAGGAGCGGCTGAAGGGGCTGGTGGCGTCGACCCGGGACCGATACACCCTGTCCGAGGTGGGCGTGTTCGGCGGGATGTACCAGGTGCCGGACGGGCTTTCCCGGCCCGTTCTGGTGTCCAGTGCGGACGGAGTGGGAACCAAGCTGAAGGTGGCGTTCCTGGCCGGCCGACACGATACGGTGGGGCAGTGCCTGGTGAACCACTGCGTCAACGACATCCTGGTCCAGGGGGCGCGTCCGCTCTTCTTCCTGGACTACCTCGCCACCGGCGCCATGGACGAAGCCGTGGTCACGGACGTGGTGAGCGGGGTGGCGGTGGCGTGCGGCGAAAACGGGTGCGCCCTCCTCGGGGGTGAGACCGCCCAGATGCCCGACTTCTACGCCGCCGACGAATACGATCTGGCGGGCTTCATCGTGGGGGTCGTGGAGCGGGAGCGCGTCGTCGACGGGAGTCGGATCCGGGAGGGAGACGTGCTGGTCGGGATTCCTTCTTCCGGGCTGCACACCAACGGGTACACGCTGGCGCGCCGCATCGTCTTCGACGTGATGGGGTTGGGCGTGGACGATCCCTTCCCCGGAACCGGCCGCTCCGTGGCGGACGAACTCCTCGCCGTGCACCGGAGCTACCTGGGCGTCCTCCGAGGGCCGCTGGAGGAAGGATGGGTGCGCGGTTTGGCCCACATCACCGGGGGAGGGATCCCGGGGAACCTGCCGCGCGTCCTCCCCGAGGGGCTCGGCGCGCTGGTCGACCGTGCCGCATGGGAGCCGGGTGCGGTGTTCACCACGCTCCAGGAGGCCGGAGGCGTGGAGCGCATGGAGATGGACCGGGTATTCAACATGGGGATCGGGATGGTCGTGGTGGTGGATCCGTCGTCCGCCGATGGCCTCCTGGGACACCTCAGGGCCGAGGGAGATCGTCCGGTCGTCCTCGGGCACGTCCAGCAGGGGAAGGGAGTGACCTACGCGTGAGGCCGTCGACCGTGATGCGAGGACTCCGGGCAGGGCTCCACCCGGTGCGGGTGGGGGCGGCGGTGGTGATCCTGTGCTCCTCCGGTCAGGTGATCCCCCTTCGCGCCCAGGACCCGGCCTTGCTCGCGGCTTCCTGCGCGACAGCCGGAGGAGAGCCGGAGCGCTGCGCGGCCGCGGCGCTCGGCGCGAGGGCGCTCCTGTCCCACCAGGGCCTCCTGGCGGGGTTGGGTTCGGAGATTCCGGGAAGTCCGTCCACCCTGGGGACCCGCGTGCGGGGACAGCCCCGTGTGTCGGTGTCGTTCCGCTCGTCGATCGCGCACGTCGGCCTTCCCGACGTCCAGGCCGCGGACGCACCCCTGGGCGCGGAGCGCACCTTCATCGTGCCGACGTTCCATGGGGGCGTCGCGGTGGGCGTGTTCGAGGGCTTCTCTCCCATGCCCACCGTGGGTGGGATCTTCTCCCTCGATCTGATGGGTGGGGGTGGACTCTCGCTCTTTCCTTCGTCCGAGGGCTTCCGCGGGCAGGGGCGCTCGCTCTCGGTGGGGCTGCGAGTCGGCCTGCTCCGGGAGTCCTTCACCCTCCCGGGCGTCACCCTCTCCGCTTCCCGCCGCTGGAGCTCCGCCGTGGTGCTGGGGGACGCCCAGGTGGGGGAGCTCACCCAGTTGGACGTGTCGCCGCGCGTGGCGTCGTACCGTATTACGGTGGGGAAGAACCTCGTGGGTGTGGGGGTGCTCGCGGGGGCCGGGGTGGACGACTACTCCGGAGCCGTGTCCATCCAGGCGCGGAACGGTCTCGGGACCGTGGCTTCGGCGAGCTCAACCGGGTCGACGACGCGGCGGACGCTCTTCTTCGCGGGCGCGTCCATGAACTTCCTGGTGCTGCAGATGTCCGTGGAAGGGGGGTGGGCCCGGGGATTGCCCGCCGTTCCGGCCTTCGGGTCTCCGGCGTTCGATCCGACCGGGGGCACGCCTTTCGGGGGGCTGGCGTTCCGGCTCACGTATTGATCCCATGACCACGCCGGCCCACCTGGACCCTCGAGACACCGCGTTCCTCGACGAGGCCCGCCTCATCGCACGGAGTGCCTGGGGACAGGTCCACCCCAACCCGCTCGTGGGGTGCGTCCTCGTGAAGGACGGGAACGTGGTGGGGCGTGGGATCCACGAGCACTTCGGTGGAGCCCACGCGGAGATCCACGCCCTGGAGGACGCCGGCGCGGACGCCCGGGGGGCCACGGCCTACGTATCCCTCGAGCCCTGCAACCATCACGGCAAGACGCCGCCCTGTAGCGACGCCCTTCTCCAGGCCGGCGTCCGCAGGGTGGTCTTCGGGGCCCGTGATCCCGGCCGCGAGTCCGGAGGGGGTGGCGCAGCGCTTCTGCGGGCGGGTGTGGACGTGGTGGGGCCGGTGTGGTCCGACGCCGAAGGTCGGGCGGAGAACCCGGCGTTCTTCCACACCGCTCGCCACGGCACCCCCCACGTCGCTTTGAAGTTGGCGCTCTCGCTGGACGGGGCCATCGCCGCGCGTCCAGGAGAACGCACGCGCATCACCGGTGCGGAGGCCGATCGGGAGGTACACCGGCTTCGCTCCGGCTTCGATGCCGTCATGGTCGGTGCCGGTACCATCCGGGCCGACGACCCCCGGCTGACGGTTCGTCTCCACGACCCGGGGCACGTTCCCCTCCGGCGCATCGTCCTGGATCCCATGGCGGAGACGCCCGACCGGGCCGCGCTCTTCGAGGATCTCCGGGACGGGTGCCCCGTGCACGTGTTCTGCCGGACCAGCGCCCCCGAAGTGGACATCGAACGCCTGGAGGCTCGCGGGGCGCATGTCCACCCGGTGGCGAGCGCGTCGGCGGGTGTCTCCCTTCCCGCGGTGCTCGGAGTATGCTGGGAGCTGGGCATCCGCTCCATCCTCTGCGAGGGAGGTGCCCGTCTGGCCGGAGCACTCCTGAGAGAGGGGCTCGCGCAGCGCCTCCACCTCTTCGTCGCCCCCCGCACGCTCGGGGCCGGAGCGGTGCGCGCCTTCCCCGAAGACGCCGACGCCGTGGACTGGAGCGCCTTCCATCGCGTGGACGCTCCGTCCCGTTTCGGGCAGGACACCCTCATCGTTCTCGACCGGAGGGACGACTGATGTTCACGGGGATCGTCGCGGCCATGGGGACGGTACGCAGGGTGGAGGATCACTCGACGACCCGACGATTCTTCATCGAGACGCCCGAGCTCGCGCCGGGGATGAAGCCGGGGGATTCGGTCTCCGTGGATGGCGCGTGCCTCACCGCAGTGACGGTGGAATCCACGGGGTTCTTCGTGGACGTGATCGGCACCACGCTGGCCAAGACCGTGGCCGGGCTCTACGCCGAAGAGAGTCGCGTCAACCTGGAGCCCGCCCTTCGAGTGGGTGATCGACTGGACGGGCATTTCGTTCAGGGACATATAGATGGCATCGGTGAGATAAAGCAAATTCGAGGTGATGGTGAGTTCTGGCACCTCGATGTGGAGATGCCTTCGATGGTGGCGGATCTCGCCCTGGTGCACGGGAGCATCTGCATCAACGGGGTGAGTCTCACCATCGCGGAGATCGTGGACCCACGGGTCTGCCGCATCGGTCTGATCCCCTTCACCTTCCGGCACACCAACCTCGGTCTGCTCGCGGAGGGGGACGGCGTGAACGTGGAGGGAGACCTCCTGGGCAAGTACGTAGCGAAGATTCTTTCGGGGGGTGGCGACACCCCTCTTCCGGATACCGGTGGAGGCAGGGATGGCATTTGACCGCGTCGAGGACGCCATCGAAGACATCCGCAATGGGCGGATGGTCATCGTGGCGGACGACGAGGACAGGGAGAACGAAGGGGACCTGGTGTGCGCGGCATCGACCATCACACCCGACCTCATCAACTTCATGACGAAGCATGGGCGGGGATTGATCTGTGTCGCCATGACGCCGGAACGGGCCGACGAGCTCGAACTCCCGCTCATGACCCACGCCAACACCGACCCCCACGGCACGGCCTTCACGATCTCGGTGGACGCCCACCGCAGGTTCGGCGTCACCACGGGGATCTCGGCGCACGATCGGGCCAAGACGATCCAGGTGCTTCTCGATCCGAAGACCGGGCCCGACGATCTGCGGCGCCCCGGGCACATCTTCCCCCTGCGGGCCAAGGCGGGCGGGGTGCTCCGGCGGGTGGGGCAGACGGAGGCGGGCGTGGACCTGGCCCGGCTGGCCGGGCTTCCGCCCATGGGAGTCATCTGCGAGATCCTCAACGAGGACGGCACCATGGCCCGCCGGCCCCAGCTCGAGGTCATCGCCCGCGAGCATGGACTCAAGTTCATCACCGTGGCGCAACTCGTGGCCTATCGACTCACCAAGGAGCGCCTGGTGCAGCGTGTCGCGGAGGCGGCTCTCCCCACGGAATACGGCGACTTCCGCGTCATCGCCTACCAGGGGGTGCTGGACCATCGGGAGCATCTGGCGCTGGTGAAGGGGGAGATCGCAGGGAAGGACGGCGTGTTGGTCCGCATGCACTCGGAGTGCATGACCGGAGACGTCTTCGGGTCGCTACGCTGTGATTGCGGCGAGCAGCTCGCCGCCGCCATGAAGCGGCTGGAGGAGGAGGGATCCGGCGCCATCGTGTACCTGCGCCAGGAGGGGCGGGGGATCGGGCTCGGCAACAAGGTGAAGGCATACGCACTCCAGGATCAGGGAATGGACACCGTGGAGGCAAACGAGACGCTCGGGTTCAAACCCGACCTGCGGGACTACGGAATCGGAGCCCAGATCCTCCTCGACCTCGGCCTCCACTCCATCCGTCTCCTCACCAACAATCCCCGCAAGGTGGTGGGGCTGGACGGATACGAGCTCGCCATCGTCGGGAGGGAGCCTCTGCAGGTGGAGCCGGGCGCCCACAACGAGCGTTATCTCGACACCAAGCGTTCCAAGATGGGGCACATCCTGTGAGTGGCGACGGATCGTACACCGACGCCCTGAAGGGGCGGGTCAGCGCCGAAGGGCTCCGTGTCGCCGTGATCGTGGCCCGTTTCAACGGGGACATCACCGAACGCCTCCTGCAGGGTGCCCTGGCGTGCCTGCGTGATCACGGGTCCGACGACAGCCGCGTGGACGTGTACCGCGTTCCCGGCGCCTTCGAGCTCCCCCCGGCCGCGGCCCGCGTGGTGGCGGCGGGGAGGCACGACGCCATCGTGACGCTGGGGTGCGTGATCCGGGGCGGAACGCCCCACTTCGAGTACGTGTCCGGTGAGACCACCCGGGGGATCGGGGCCGTGGCCCGAGATGCCGGCATCCCCGTCACCTTCGGCGTGCTGACCACCGATGATCACGACCAGGCCCTCGCCCGCGTGCCCGACGGGCCCGCGAACAAGGGATACGAGGCGGCGCTGAGCGCCCTGGAGATGGTGGCGTCGTTCCGGGCCATCCGGGAGGGACACTGACCATGGCTCTCACCCACGCGGAGCGCATCGACCGCAGCCGGGCCAGGGCCTGGGCGCTGCAGGTGTATTATCGATGGGAGGCCGGCGGAGAGGGTTGGACTCTTCGCGACGCCCTCGCCGACACGGTGGCGACCCGGCACATGTCGCCTCGCAGGCTCCCCTTCGTCCGCACCCTCCTGTCGCTCCTGGACGAGCACCTCCTCGAGGTGGACCGGGTGCTCCAGGGGGCGCTGGAGAACTGGCGTCTGGCGCGGCTGTCCACCCTCGACCGCGGGATCCTCCGTCTGGGAGCCGTGGAGCTCCTCTTTCCCGGCGACGTCCCCCCGAAGGTTGCCATCCAGGAGGCCATCGTGCTCGCGGAGGCGTACGGTGGACCCGATTCCCCGCGGTTCGTGAACGGCGTCCTCGACGCCCTGTACAAGAGGGCAGCGGCGAAGTGACCGCGCCCGTGGGCCGGGAGGCTCCCGGTACCCCAGAGCCCCTCCGCATCCTCGTGGTGAACTGGCAGGACGGGGAGAACCCGCGCGCGGGAGGCGCCGAGATCCACCTGCACGAGATCTTCGGTCGTCTCGCGTCGTGGGGGCACGAGGTCACCCTCCTGGTGTCGGGGTGGCCCGGCGCGCCGACCGTGTCGCGTGCCGACGGGATGGAGATCCACCGTACCGGTGGCCGCCACACCTTCCCGCTGGCCGCGCCCGCGTATTTCCGGCGGGTGCTGGCCCGGCGGAACTTCGACGTCGTGGTGGAGGACCTCAACAAGATTCCCTTGTTCACCCCCGCCTGGGTGGACTCCACTCCGGCCCTCCTTCTCGTACACCACCTCTTCGGTTCCACCGCCTTCCGGGAAGCCTCGTTCCCTGTGGCGGCGGTCACGTGGCTCCTGGAGCGGTTCGTACCGCCCGTGTTCCGACGGGTGCCGGCGGTGGCCGTGTCCGAGAGCACGCGAGACGACCTGGCGGAGAGGGGGATGGATCGTGGGAGGGTGGAGGTGATTCCCAACGGAGTGGATATCGACCGTTATGTCCCCGGCGTATCCGGCCGACGCTATGAAGAGCCGACGGTGCTCTTCCTGGGGCGCCTGAAGCGCTACAAGAGGGTGGATCTCGTGATCCGGGCGGTCCATGCGCTGGTCACCGCCGGTCGTACGGTCCGACTCCTCATCGGAGGAAAGGGTGAGGAGCGTCCGGCGCTCGAGAGGCTCGTCCAACGGCTCGGCATGGAGGACCACGTGACCTTTCTGGGGTTCGTTTCCGAAGACGACAAGCTCGAACTTTTCCAGAGATCATGGGTTCATATGCTCACCTCGCCCAAGGAAGGGTGGGGGATCACCAACCTCGAAGCGGCGGCGTGCGGGACCCCTACGGTGGCCAGCGACGCGCCCGGGCTCAGGGACTCGGTGGTGCATGGTACGACGGGCTTCCTGGCGCCTCACGGGGACATCGGAGAGCTGGCCCGCCTTCTGGAGGAACTCCTCTCCGACCCCGAGCGTCACCGGAGCATGTCCATCCAGGCCAGGGAATTCGCATGCGGGTACTCGTGGGATGCGTCGGCACGGTCCATGGAGCGTGCTCTGCGGCGGGTGGTGGCCGATCCCGTCTCCACATAGTATTCGACTGACAGGAGCAGATTTTCACCGGAGGGAACGTTGAGAGTCCAGTTCGCAGCACGCCGTTGTTCCGTCCCCGACTCCATTCGCGAGCGGGCCGAGGAGTTGGTGGGCGCCCTGTCCCGCTTCGACGGTCGGATGTCTTCCGCCGACGTGGTGTTCGAAGAAGACAAGAGGGTGCAGAAGGTCGAAGTGATTCTCCATATCGACGGCGCGTCTCCCGTGGTGGCCAGCGCGGAAGACGGCGAGTTCCGCGTCGCGCTCGACCGTGTCGTCGATCGGGCGGCGAGGATGTTGCGCAGGGCCCGCTCGCGGGCCTCCGATCACAAGGCACCCTCCGTGTCTTCCCGGGGTGACCTCCCCGAGTGAGGACCCGATGACGACTCCCTCCGAGGCTCCGTCCGACCAGGATCCCGCCGGACGGTCCATCACCATCCGGCATATCCTGGAAGCGAAGAGGGAGACCCTCGCCCTGGAGTTGGCGAATCCGGGTGTTTCCCTCGACCGCGAGGCCAACGACCCCGACGTCTCCAGCCCGGGGCTCGCTCTCGCGGGATACACGGCGCGGGTTCCACCCGGTCGGATGTGGGTGTTCGGCGAGACGGAGGTCACCTATCTCGGGACCCTCGACCAGGCGGAGGCCAGGGAGCGGCTGGCCAGGCTGTTCTCCTTCGATCCACCGGCGGTCTTCGTCACCAAGTCACAGAAGATCCCGGCCGACTTCATGGAACTCGCCAGCGCCCACGGTATCCCCGTTCTCCTGAGCGGAAGGAGCACCAAGGACGTCTACCGGCGCATCAAGCCCTTTCTGGAAGAGGCGATGGCGCCGTTCACGAACCTCCACGGTTCGCTGGCGGACGTGTACGGGGTCGGACTCCTCTTCCAGGGGGAGAGTGGGATCGGCAAGAGTGAGTGCGTTCTGGATCTGGTCGAGCGAGGCCACCGCCTCGTCGCGGACGATCTGGTTCTGGCCACTCGACAGGGGAACGACATCCTGATCGGACGGGGGCACGAGCTGCAGAGGCATCACATGGAGATCCGGGGGGTGGGGATCATCGACATCCCCATGCTCTTCGGAGTGCGGGCCATCCGTCAGCAGAAACGGATCGAGGTGGTGGTACAGCTCGAGTTGTGGGACCAGGACAGGAGCTATTCCCGCACCGGACTCGAACTGGACGAGGCGGAGATCCTGGGTGTGCGGATTCCCCGGGTCACCATCCCCCTGAACCCGGGAAAGAACATCACCGTGGTTTCCGAGGTCATCGCCATGAACCATCTGCTGACCTACGCCGGGATCAACTCGGCCGAGGCGTTCGACAAGGGGCTCAAGGAGCGGATGGCGCCCATCCGGGAGTATCTCGAGCAGGACTATGAGTGAGACTGCACTGGTGAAAGGCGTCGTGGTCGCCCACGGGGGGATGGCTCGGGGGTTGATCGACGCCGTCTCCCGGATCGCGGGTCCCCAGGGAGACGCCCTGGTGGCCCTCTCCAACGAAGACAAGGGACCCGCCGAGTTGGAGGGTGACATCGACGCTCTGGCAGGCGACGACCCCACGGTGATCTTCGTCGATCTCCATTCCGGAAGTTGTGGGCACGCGGCGTTCCGGTCGTCCCGGGCCCGGGGAGATCGCCTGGTCCTCTGCGGCGTGAACCTTCCGGCGCTCCTGGACTTCGTGTTCCACCGGGATCTCCCCCTCGCGGACCTGGGGCCGCGTCTGGTGGAGAAGGCGAGGGATGCCGTCGTGGCCTTCCCCCGGGAGGGATGACCCGTGTCCGTGGACCTCTACCGGGTGGACGAGCGCCTGATCCACGGGCAGGTCGTGCTGGGGTGGGGAGGCCAGCTCGCGACCCGGCGGTACATCGTGGTCGATGACGAGTTGGCCGGTAGCGGATGGGAGCAGGACCTCTACCGCCTCGGCGCCGGCGGTGCGGAGCTCGTATTCGTGACCCTCTCGGAGGCGTTGGGTGCGCTCACCGGGTGGCAGGTCGATGGGGTCGCCTCGATCCTCCTCACCCGCGACGTCCGCACCATGAGGCTCCTGTCGGAGTCGGGCGATATGGACGGATGCGCCGTCAACATCGGGGGCCTTCATCATGCCCCCGGGCGCGTTCGCGTGCTCGACTACGTGTACCTCTCCCCGCGGGACGACGAAGATCTTCGGGTGCTGGCGGACCAGGGTGTCACGGTCTCCGCCCGCGATCTCCCCGATATGCACCCCACGTCGCTGGCGACCCTCCTGGATCGTCGTCGATGACCCAGCTGCTGGAGCTCGGAGTCCTCGGAGGGCTGCTCGCGCTGGACGCCACGGCGGTGGGCCAGTTCATGGTGTCCCGCCCTCTGGTGGCCGGCGTACTCACGGGGTGGATCGTGGGCGATCCCCTCCTCGGCATGGAGATCGGGGCGATCCTCGAGCTGTATCTGCTCGTGTCCTTCCCCACCGGGGGAGCGAGGTTCCCGGAGGGGTCCACCGCCACCGTGGTGGCCGTGGGTTCCTCCGTGGCCACGGGCGGCGCCGGCGCGGTGCCTCTCGCCATCGCTCTCGGTCTCCTCTGGGGCCAGGTGGGTGGGTTCAGCATCACGGTCCAACGTCGGATCAACGGCCGCATCGTCACCGAGGAGCCGGGTACCACGGCGACGGCGCGCCACCTCGGGGCGATCGGCCTCGACTTCCTTCGCGGCACGGCCCTGAGCGTCACCGGCATCGTGTTGGGACGGACGCTCCTGCCGCCGCTCGCCCGGGGATGGCCGTTGGACGGGGCCGCAAGCGCGGGGCTCCTCCTCGCGGGTGGAGCGGTCTCCGCGGGGATCCTCCTCCGGAGCCTCGGAGGGTTCCGCCAACGGAGGATCCTCCTGGTGCTCGGCATCGCCCTGGGGATCGTGGGAGCCCGCTTCCTGTGAGCCGTCCCTTGTCCAAGCGGGTCCTTCTCGCCACGTTTTTCCGGTCGTTCCTCATCCAGGGGGGATGGAACTACCGTTCCATGCTGGGGTCCGGTTTCCTGTTCTGCATGCTTCCGGTTCTCCGATCCCTTCGGGACGAGGACGGCGAATTCCGGGAGAGTCTCCGGCTTCATTCGGAACACTTCAACGCTCATCCATACCTCGCTTCCATCGCGCTCGGGTCCGTGACGCGCATGGAGGCCGATGGGGTGGACCCTCAGGAGATCCAACGGTTCAAGACCGCGGTGCGGGGTCCGCTGGGAGGCCTGGGGGACGCGCTCGTGTGGGCTGCCTGGCTTCCCGCCGCGTCGTTGGCCGGGTTGATCGCGGTGTGGGGATGGGGGTCGCCGTTGCTGGGCGCCTGCGTATTCCTCGCAGTGTATAATGTCGGTCATGTCGGGTTGCGCGTGTGGGGATTCTCTTTGGGGCTCCGGGAGGGACCTCGGGTGGGGCAGCGTCTCCAGGCGGCCGGGCTCCCTCTCTGGACGGAGCGGGTGCGTAGTGGAGGAGTACTTCTTCTCGGTGTGGCCGTCGGATTGATCCTCGCGC
>JAOUPR010000012.1 GCA_029879725.1 Gemmatimonadota bacterium
CGCACGCGGTCCTCCAGGCGTCGGCGGTAGCGCACCAGCGCCCAGAGGCTCGGCGGGAGGGCGACCATCCCCACCAGGAAGAGGCGGGCGTCCAGCCAGACGAGCATCGCCACGGTGCCCACCAGGGTGACCACGTGTCCGAACCAGGCCAGGGCCACCTCGGCGGTGACGCGCTGGATCTCTCCGATGTCGCCGTTGATGCGCGACACCACGTCTCCGAGACGCGCACGGGCGTAGAACCGGGGAGAGAGACGCTGGAGATGCCGATACAGTTCGAGCCGCATGTCGAACAGGATATCCGCGGACACGCGCGTGTACCGCATTCCGCTGGTCACGCTCATGCCGAACGACAGCACGGTCACGCCCACGAAGAGCCCCACGATGCGGACCAGGGCGCCCTGGTCCCCCCCCATGAGCGCGTCGTCCACCAACGCCCGGGAGAGGTAGGGGAGGTACAGGTTCAGCACCGTCCCGCAGAGTGAGAGGACGACCACGGGGACGAGGGCGCCCACGTAGGGACGCACGAATCGCAGCGCCCGGCGGAAGTGGGCGTCGAAGAGCATGGCGTCAGCGGCGTGAGGGGGGATCACCACGGGATCCCGCGCACCCGCGTCGCGGCGGGGCCGGGCCGGCCATCACGAGCCCGAGCCCACCCCCGTGGGGATCACCGCCCCACCCGTCATGTCCTGGTCGAAGGTCACCGTCCGCAGATACTCGAAGGTGGCCCGGTCGTACACGTCGATGGTGCTCCCCGCCACATAGACGAACAGCCGCTTCCCGTCGGCGCTGGCCTGGATCCCCATGCGCGGGCGCCCCGGAAAGGGATGTCTGCGCGACACGGTGCGGTTCACCAGATCGAACTCCCAGAACTCGTAGCGACCGACGTCGGAAAGGAAGCTGTACGCCTTCTCGCCGCCGGGCGCGACGGTGAAGCCGCGCATGGGTTGTGCGTCTCCCAGGGTGAAGAAGTCCACCTCGTTTTCGGCGAGCCGAACCTGCGCGATTCCCATCATCCGGCGATTCTGGATGGGGTCCGTCATGCGGAAGATGCTGGTGGCGGTCGCGGGATCGTCGTACGTGTTCGGCGCGGTCCCGAAGGAGGGGCGCCCCAGCCCGGGCTCCAGCGGCTCCGAGATCTTCCAGCGCCGCGTCTCCTCGAAGCTCTCCGCGTCCAGGGCGATGATGTCCTCGGCGAAGAGATAGAGCGTCCCCCCGTCCGGCGAGTACCGGAACCCGACGCGATCACGCTCGTGGCCTCCGGGCCAGGGGATGGTGTCGGTGACCTGCTTCGCGCGCAGATCGTACTCGAGGAGCCAAGGTCCCTCCACCACGTAGCGGTCGCGAAGGCGGGTATAGCGCTTGGCGAAGACCACCGCCTTCTCGTCGTCGGGTCGCACGGCGAGCCCACTGATCCGCACCACCACGCGCCCTTCCGAAAGCGTGAACTCGTCCACCACGGAGCGCGTCGCCAGATCCACGATCTCCACGTTCTGCATGCTGGCGTCCGTCACGTAGAGACGGTTCAGCGACGCGTTGGGCTCCACGTCCATGGGGATGAAGTGACGCGTGCGGATGGTGTCCACCACCGACTCGGTGGACTCGTCCCACACCAGGATGTCGTTGGAGTAGGTGCCGATGTACCAGAGGGCGTTGGCCTGCGCCGAGGCGGACGCCGCGCTCAGGGCCAGGGCGATGACCACGGCGACGGGGTGAACGAGTCGAGCCATGCGAGAGGTCCGGGTGGGTGGAGCGGGAGCCTCGTCCGGGCGACCTGGGGTCGCGAGGGTGCGCTCACGCATCAGGGAAACACCAGATCGATCTTGCGCCAGTCCTTCTGGGCCGAGGCACACTTCGCCGTCCAGTCCTGGGCGTGGTTGAGCTGATCGGGCACGTGGGCCGGCCAGAAGCACATGAGGTGGCAGTCGAAGAGGTCCCGCTCCACCGGCTGGCACAGACCGGCGGTGCCGCCGCTCGAGTCCGCCTCCCATCCCGGGAAGAAGACCAGGGAGCATCCCAGGGGGAAGTGCGGACCGGCCTGCTCGTGGGGCGGACGGCTCTCCAGCCCGACCACGTCCAGCTCCGCCGCCGCCTTCTCCCGGGCCACGTGGGCCTCGATGCGGCCCGCCTTCTGATTGATGGGGGCGAGATGCTTCACGATTCTCTCCTTATGCGTCGAAGCGGGCGAGGAACGAGGGATTCCGTTCCGCCAGGGTTCCGTAGAATTCCAGACAGGTATGGGTCCAGCTCCGGACCCACGTGCAATAGTGCAGATTGGGCGCAGACGACTCCCCGTAGCGCACGTGGGCCTCGTGATAACACCCACCCGAGCAGATGGGTCGGGCCCAGCAGGTGTGACACGCCGGCTTGTTGCGGATGTGGTGGTCCACCAGGAACGCCTGTTGGCGTTCGCGGTCCACCCCGTCGGCCACCGACCCGATGGTGTGCTCGTCGGAGCCCGCGAAGCGGTGGCAGAGGGAGACGTTCCCGTCGGTGGCCACGCCCATGAGGCCCAGCCCGGCGCCGCACCCGTACGCCTTGCTCACGCCCTTGTGGATCTCCTCCAGCGTGTCCTTGGCGTTGGAGAATCCGTGGTGTTCGTCGCGCAACGCGGCGTCCAGCCACCCTCGCCCGAGTTCCTCGAACTGGTGGAGCATGCGGTCGTGTCCGGCGGAGTCGATGGCATACTCCCGCTGCGATGAAGTGGTGACCGGCGCGAAACCCACCTCCCAGAATCCGATCTCCTCGGTGAGGTGCCGGAAGATCCCCAACACGTCCAGGTTGCGCTGCGTCAGCGTCACGCGGGCTCCGATGGGGCGGGTGCGGTGCACGCGGAGGAGCTCCCGGATGCGCGGGAGGACCACCTCGTACGTTCCTTTGCCGTTGTGGAACACCCGCAGCCCGTTCTGCACCTCCTTCGGCCCGTCGATGGAGATGGTCACGCCGATGTGATTCTCCGCGAGCCACTCGATGACGTCGGGCTCCAGGAGGGTGGCGTTGGTGGTGAGGGAGAACTCCATCCGCTTCCCCACCTCTGCGGCCCGCCGGCGCGCGTACGCCACGGTCTGCTGGAGCACGGGGAAGTTGAGGAGCGTCTCCCCGCCGAAGAAGGTGAGATGGGCCACCGGGTTGGCGCCGGCTTCCTTCAGGAGGAACTCCACGCTCTCCTCGGCCGTCTCCGTGCTCATGAACTTCGGCTGCTTCCCGTACTGCGTGTCGACGATCTTGTCTTCGCCGTACTCGTAGCAGTAGGTGCAGGCGAGGTTGCACTTGTTGGTGACGTTCAGAACCATGGTGCTGAGCGGGAATCCCGCGGGGGGGAGGTCGTTGGCGACCTCCTCCCGGGGAGCGTCCACGTCGCCGACGGCACGGATCTGGCGCAGCTCCTCGATGGCCTCGCGAACGCGGTCCTCGGAGTGGACGGTGGCCAATCGGTCCACCAGCGCCTCGGCGGTACGAGGCCCGGCGGCCAGGGCGTCCAGCACCGCGGCCGAGGCGTCGTCCAGGCGGAAGATCCCCGCCGACGGCACCATGTACAGGAAGCGCGCGCCGTGGGCCTCGAAGGGATGGAACTCCCTCAGCGCGAGGGCACCTCCGGTCCGGGTGGCCACCGACGGGTTCACCGGGACACCTCGCGCCAGGGCTCGAAGCGCATGTAGAGGGGAACGGTCACCAGAAGATGGGCACGGGCGCGGAGTTCGGCGCCGTCGGACGTCCGATGGGTCGCCACCACCCACACGTCCCCTACGTTGTTGCGGTTCCCGGCACGCTGAGGGTTGGGGCCGTCCTCGGCGGGGACGAAGGTGCCGTCCTCGCCCATGGCGCCCACGAAGCGCACGTCTTCGTCACCGAACACGGCGGCATACTCCTCCACACTCCACGTCACCGGGACACGGCCCAGCTCCACGTCGTCCTCCGTGTCGGATCTTCCGTCGGGACCGTCGTCGAACGCCACGGCATCGAAGGTCTGGAACCCCTTGGGGAAGTTCCCGCCTCCCAGGCGGGCCATGCCGCTGGGCGGCGTCACGGAGATACGATCCACCCCGTCGTGCACGGCCAGAGCGCCCTCGACCACCTTCCCGAAGGCCACCAGGTCTCGCTCCCCCACCGCGGCGGCGGCATCCACGCGCAGTCCCACGCGCAGGGCACCACCCTCACCGCGGACGCCCGTGACCGTCACGCCTTCACCGAAGTCGAGGTCACCCGCCGCGGCCGCCGCGAACCCACCTCCGAACATCCGCACCTCCACCGTGGCGCCGCGCTCCACCGCGCGGGGATGGACGCCGGTCACGAACGCTCCGCCGCCCACGCGCTCCAGGGACACGTCCAAGCCGATCTCGTCGTACGCGCCGGTGAACCATCGCCCGGTCATCCGGTCCTGGTCCCGCTCCACGAGCATGACCTCGCGAAGCTCACCCTGGCCGCCGGGGTTGGAGCGTCCCCGCCACTGGTATCCCGTGTAGACCACGGCCTGTCCGGTGCGGGTGACCCGCTCTCCCGACTCGGCGTACACGTACGCGGTGGTGGTCGTGAACGCGCCCGGATCCCCGGAGTTCGCGGAAACCTCCACCGTTCCGTACACGGCCCCCTTCCCCGCCTCGTACCCGGAGAGCGCCCAACTTCCGGCCAGGCGCGGCGCGCGCTTGGTGGCGGACCACGCGGACCACTCGGGAGTCTCCAGGGGGAACGCCGCGGACAGATGGTCCACCGCCCGATCCATGGGGTGCCGGGGATCGGGGGGAGATCCGTCGGGGCCGGGCTCCGTCGCAGGAGGACCCGGACGACGGAACGCCTGGAAGTCCACCAGAGGGTAGAGCGCGCGGTGGGTCGCCAGGAGCAGCTCCCATTCCTCGCGGGTACGGCGTTGCGTGACGACACGGCCCATGGAATGGCAGCTCATGCACGTGAACTCCACCCCCGAGTCACCCTCGTAGTCGTACTCCACCATCCGCCGCTCCACCTCGAACCGCCCGGGACGGAGTTCCTCCGGCGCGAGCCCCTGGGCGTCGGAGAGATACCGGACGATGTCGCGAGCTTCCTCCGGCGACACCTTCACGTTGTAGAGCGCCACCATGCGTCGGACGGACGTCTGCCACCCCTCGGGAGTCTTCCGGAGATACGAGACGCGCGTCATGCGTCCCTCGTCGTCGACCCGGTGACAGCCGGAGCAGCGGTCCACCACGGTCTGGTCGTGGACGGGGTAGCCTTCGTCCTCGGCTTGGGGAACGGGGCTCCAGGCCAGGAGCACTCCGAGGCCGGCGATACCGGCGAGGAGGAGGACAGCGCGGACAGGAGACGCCATGGGTCCACCGGGTTGGAGGGTTCGACCAGAGACCCATCCTGATATCCGAGGCGCCGATCCGCCAGGGTGGAATGGATCGAGATTGTCCGCGTGCGATCGTCTCCACGGCCTCAGGGCGCCCCATGCTCGAGGAAGCCGGCGGCGAAGGCGGTGGCCAGGCCCGTGAGAAACTCCGGAAGCCCCACGGGAGGCGCCACACGGTTGTAGGCATGCCACAGATCGGGAACCTCCCGGTGGAGCGGCGCCTGCTCCGTGACCACCAGGAGGTCCACCCCCGTGGCGAACCGTACTCCCCCGGGCGCCCGCGCGGACGCGAGTTGCCGCTGCATGACGACGCGCCGTCCCTCCACGGCCGGCCGCTCCACCACGCGCACTCCGGCCCCCGCCCGGGCCTCGAGGTGGGGCTGCTCCCGCAGCAACCGGTGGGCCGCGCGTACGGCATCCTCCGGGATCTCCCATTCCGTGCCGTCCATGATCGCCTCGGGCGTCGGCCCCTCCCCCTCTCCTCCGGCGGCGCGGGCGGCCTCGGCCCGGGAGGCCCAGTACCGGTGGCCGTGGGCGGCGGCGGCTTCCTCGAAGAATCGGGCGGAAAGGCGGCGATATCCCCGGTACACCGACTCTTCCCGATGATGGAAGAACCCGGCGGCCACGCCCGCCATTCCCGGATCCACGAGACCGGTGTGGGCCACCACGCCCGCCAGCCACCCCGACGCCAGCGCCTTCTTGACGCCGTACGACGAGAGGGGATCGATGAAGGAGCCCGCGTCACCCACCAGCACCAGGCCCGCCTCGGCGAAGCGCGACGACGTGTACAGGGACGCGGGGCAGGCCCACGCGTCTCCCAGCGGCTCCGCACCGGCCACCAGATCCGCCAGGAGGGGCGCGTGAGCCAGATGGGCTTCGAAGAGGGGCGTCGGGTCACTCCCCCGGGCGGCGGCCCCGGGAGGATCCACCATGGTGGTCACGCACCGAACGTCCGGCGCCAGCGGAAGGGACCAGGCCCACCCTTCCCCATGGCTCTCCACCACCGTGTGGGTGGCGTCGGCCCCGTCCCATCCATCCGGGCGCCGGTACCGGCGAAGGAGGGCCAGCGTCTCCGTGCGGCGATCCGGAACCCGGCCGTGGCGGGCCACGACCCCCGTTCGGCCCGTGGCGTCGAGGAGCCACCCCGTCCGCAACTCCAGCGGACCACCGTCCTGGCTCGCGCATCGTATTCGCCATTCACCGTCGAATCTCTCGACCGAACGGGCGGAGGTCCCACGGCGAACGTGCGCTCCGAGGGACTCCACCGCCCGCGAGAACACGGCCTCGAGATCCCCCCGGGTGGCGTGGAATCCTCCACTCCCCGGCGGGAACGACTCGCTACGGGGCGCTCCGCCCGCCCAGCGCACCGTGTTCCCTTCGTTGGGCCGGAAGCCCGCACGATCCACCGCGTCCAGGAGCCCCACCTCCGCCAGGAGCCTGCGGGCGGAGGGGGGGACCGACTGGGCCAGCGCCGCCCCCTGCGGGGACGAGGGGTGCACCAGGGCGACGTCGCGCCCCAGTTGGGCCAGCAGCGCGGCCGCGGCGGAGCCGCCGGGGCCTCCGCCGAGGACCACGACCTCGTGCGTCTGGACTGTAACCGGATCGGACATGGCGCCAATCTGCGCAGGCACGCCACCGTTGGCGAATCCTCCCTGCCCGGTGCAACATGGAGTATCGCGCACGGGTAAGGAGAAGCCGTGCGGCACGAACCGGAAGATCCTTTCACGGGAGGGGGGATGGGGAGGAGGCCAGGACCCGCCGGAACCGCGGCCGCCATCGTCCTGGCGTGCGTGGGCTCGTGGTGTACCGCCCCCGGCTCCGCGTCGGCCCAGGACCAGGACGGGCGCAAGATCGCTCTGGTCATCGCCATCGGCGAGTACGGAACTCCGCCGCCGCACCCGGTGACCGGGGAGCCGCTCCGTCCGTACCGACCGCTCAACGCCACCAACGACGTCCCCCTCGTGGTGGGCGCGCTGGAACGGCAGGGGTTCTCGCGCGGAGACATCCAGGTGCTCACCGACTCGGCGGCCGATGCCACCGGGATCCGGGCCGCATTCCGCCGCCTCACGCGGGAAGCCGGAGTGGGTGACGTGGTCGTGGTCCACTACTCCGGCCATGGACACCGCCTGGGGAACGACGACCCCGAGGTGGACGAGGAGCCCGACGGCTACGACGAGCTCCTGGTCCCCTACGGGGCACCCGAGGAGTTCTACGACGGGTACGAAGGGGCGCTCCACATCCGCGACGACGAGCTCGGCGAGGTGGTGGAGCGGCTGCGCCGGCGGGTGGGGCCCACCGGAAACGTCACCGTGTTCCTCGACGCCTGTTATTCCGGGACCGGGACACGAGGCGAAGGCGACCTCCCGGCGCGGGGCTCCCTCCACCCCCTCGGACCGCCCGCGTTCCGGAAGGAAAGCGAGGTGCCCGGAGGAGAACGCACACCCACCCCGGCGCCCGGCCCGGAGGTGGACGCCGGCACCGGAGTGGACCTGGCCGCCGGCACCGGCACACGGGGCGGAGACGACGACGGGCTTGCCCCCTTCGCCGTGTTCAGCGCGGCCAGCCAGCGGCAGGTGGCCTTCGAAACGTACGACGTGGACGGCCGCACCCGGGTGGGATCGCTCTCGTACGCCATCGCGCGGACGCTCCCCACCGCGACTCCCGGCACCACGTATCGAGCCCTGTTCGCCCGGATGGTGGAGGCGCTCAGCGGGAAGGTGCCGCAGACGCCTCAGCTCGAAGGCACCACCGACGCCCGGCTCTTCTCCGACCGTATCGTACAGCAGAGCCCGTACGTGGTCTTCACGAGGGACACGCTGGATCCCGACGTGGTGACCCTGGAGGGCGGTTCGCTGCTGGGGATCAACCCGGGCACCCGCCTCGTCCTCCACGACACCGGAACCGAAGTGCCCGACGCGGCCGACGCCACGGCCACCGTGGTGGTGGACGACGGCTCCCCCACCCGGGCCGTCGCCACGGTGGTGGACGGCACGCTTCCCGAAGCCATGACGGGCGGGTGGGCCTTCGTGTCGCAGCGCTCGTTCGGTGACCTGGCCCTGCGCGTCCGCCTGGATCCGTCGCTCCTCCCCCGCGACCGCGAGGGCCTATCCCGGGTCCTGGGGGAGATGGGGATCATCGACCTGGTGGACGAGGGCGCGGACGTGGTGGTGGCGGCCGAGGCGGATCTCCCGGTGGCTCGGAGCGCCGACCATGGGACCCGACTGGGCACCGGGGCGGTGGAGGTGGTGCGGCGGGTGGAGGACTTCGCCCGCAACCGATACCTGAGGCGGCTCCACTTCGCCACGCCTCGGTTGGAGATGGCGTTCCGCATCTCCCCGGTGGAGATCGAAACCGATCTCCTGGGCCGCCCCACGGGATGCGGCGCCCCCGAGTGGACCGACACGGCCCACCCCCGGCACGCCCTGGGAGGAAACCAGTGGCGCTTCGCACCCGGCGAGGCGTATCGTTTGAGGGTGGAGAACACGGGGGACGGAAGGGCGTTCATCGCGGTGCTGGACCTCCTTCCCGGCGGAGGCATCCAGGTTCTGCGGCCACGGGAGGGCGAGGCGGCCTCGTCGTACGAGATCGAGGCGGGCGGCGTCCTGGATCTGGGGTGCTATCAGGTCGGCGAGGAAACGGGCCCGGAGACGCTGAAGGTCTTCGCCACCGACTCCCCCCAGGATTTCCGCGCCACCTTCTCCACCCGGGGAACGCGGGGCAGCCGCGCCGACGGCGATCTGTCCGCCCTGGAGGGGATCCTGGCCTCCACGTACGGCGGCACCCGAGCGGCCCGGCAAGCCGGCCCCATCGGTCTGGCCACGACGGCCAACATCGAGATCATCATCGAGAAAGGGAGGATGGAGAGGTGAAGACATCGTCACTGTGGGACCTGGGCCGGAGCACCGTGCTGATCCTGACGGCCGCCGCCATCGCGGGATGCGGAGACGGTGGCGCGAAGCCGGTCGTCTCCAAGTCGTCCGCGGTGAGCGCCCGGCCCTCCAAGGATGGACCCGGCGAGGCCGTCATGGCCGCCAACGTCTTCACCGCCCTCGTGACCGACGACGGATCCAAGGGGATCCGCTCCATCGATGTCGGCGATCTCGTGACGGGATCCCTGGACGCCACGGACAACCAACTCGACGACGGGTCCTACTACGACGCGTGGATGTTCACCCTGGCATCCCCCTCGCAGGTGGTGGTGGAAATGCGGTCGTCGGCGGTGGATGCCTTCGTGACCCTGTACCGGGGGAAGCCCCGCGCGCTGGGTGAGAGCGTGGGATACGACGACGACGGGGCCGGCGGAACCGACGCGCGCCTCGTCGCCTCCCTGGAGGCGGGCACCTACACCATCATGGCGAACAGTTACGGAGGAGGAGACACGGGCGAGTACGAGCTCTCGCTGGTATCCGTGGGGAACGTGACGGCGCCGGCGCCGGGAACGCCCGCGGCGCGCACCCTCCTTCCCGGGAACCCGGTCGAAGCCGGCCTCGCAGCCGGCGATCCCACCTTCGACGACGGTACCCACTTCCAGGCCTGGCGCTACTCCGGGCGAGCGGGCGAGCGGGTGACGGTCACCATGCGCTCCACCCAGGTGGACGCCTTCCTCCTGGCGTATCGGGGCCCCCTGGAAGCGGCCGAGTGGCTCGCCGAGGACGACGACGGCGCGGGAGGAACGGATGCGGCGGTGAGCATGGTCCTCCCCACCGACGGCACCTACACCTTCGTGGCCAACACGTACGGCGCGGGGACCACGGGAGCGTATACGATCTCCCTGGAGGTCTCGGAGCCCCGTTCCATGGAGGACATGTTCCCCGGGGGCGGACCTTCCGACGGCCGCTACGCTCTCCTGGTGGGCATCGACGACTACCCCGGCACGGGGAACGATCTCAGGGGACCGGTCGAGGACGCCCGCATCATGCGGCAGGTCCTGGTCGACCGTTTCGGCTTCGACGCCGACAAGGTGGTGACGCTCACCGACTCCGAAGCCACGCGCCAGAACATCGCCAACGGAATCGTCCGCCACCTGGGCCAGGCCGGCCCCGACGGCGTCGCCGTGTTCTTCTATTCCGGCCACGGAGCGCAGATGCACGAGAACATCGGTCTCACCGGCGCCCTCGATCCGGAGCCCCGGGGCGACGGCGACGAGGCCATCTACGTGTACGGGACCAGCAGGGAGTCGTCGGTGATTCTCGACGAAGAGCTGGGATACCTGATGGAGACGCTGGACGCCGACCGCTCCCTGGTCGTGGTGGATGCCTGCTATTCCGGTGAGATCACCCGAGCGCCGGCGGGGTCACCGCAACCCAAGAGCGTGTCCACCGACGATCCGGAAGTGGCCTCGCACCTGCGCCTCCCCACCCGGTTCATCGCCTCGGAGGTGAAGCGCCTCTCCGACCTCACCGATCTGTCGCTCGGGTTCGGCGACGTGGAGGCCATCGCCCAGGCGTTCGCCTCACCCCAGCGCCACCTCATGTGGGGGGCGTCCACGGAGGACCAGGTGTCGTGGACCAGCCACCTCGGCAACGGCGCCAGCGTGTACACCTACTTCCTCGGCGAGCGCCTCATGTCGGCGCCCATGGGCGCCACCTTCGCGGAAGTGCAGCGTGACGTGCACTCGGACGTGGTGGGTTTCATCGAGCAGGACGGGAACATGACCATGCAGAACCCCCAGCTCCGCGGATCGCGGGCGGAGATGACGCTGCAGGAGTTCTTCAGGCAGCGATAGCGATCCGGCGAGGCCCCACCCGGGCCCGGACTCGGGTCCGGGTGGGGCGCGCCACGCTCGGTTCGGGGACCTCAGCGCACGCGCCGGATCACCCGCAACCGGTACCCGCCCTCCGACCCCTCCCCCACCGACGTCACCACCACGCGGTAGACGCCCGATTCCGGCAGAGTGAACTCCACCCGCGAGTCCAGGGATCCGGTTCCGTCATCGTCCCGGTAGGGCGCCTCGATCCCCGGGCCATCCACGTACAGGAGGGCGTCGAAATCTCCCGAAAGGAGCTCGATCACCATCTCGTCCCCGGCCGCTCCATGGAACGTCCACGGCTGCGCCCAGCTTCCGTTCCCGCGGATATCGTCGTCGCCGCCGCCGAGGAATCCCCGTACCTCGGTCCCCACCCCGATCTCCCGGTCCATCCCGGAACCGACCCCGTCCACGTCGCCGGCATCCCCCGTGGCCGTGACCGAAGGCGCTTCACCCTCGCCGGAGGCGCACCCTCCCTCCTCCAGCGGCCCGGGGTCCGTCGACGCCCTGAGGACGAATCCTCCCGTGGCACCGGCGTAATAGGCGCCGGGAAGGAGGGTCACGGTGCCGTCCTCCGCGGGGGTGAACGTCAGACGGCTGTTGCACCCGCCCTCGGCGTCGTCCACGAAGAGGAGGCCCGCTCCGCTCCCCGCCACGTACAGGATCGGATCGAACTCCTCGGACACCACGTCCACGGTGACCTCCTCTCCTCCCCGGACCACCATGTGCCACGGCTGGAGCGGATGACCCCGTTCGGGGTGGGTGGGCGCCCCGGCCTCCAGCACGGCCCACACTTCCCCGCCGACCTCCATCTCCCGCCCCTCGGACGGGAGGGTGGCCAGATGGACCTCCATCATCGCGGGGGCCATGGAGTAACTCCCCCCGCAGTTCTCGCCCGGTTCGCCCGGACCCGCCCGCAGGGAGTAGCGTCCCTGGGGGTGGCCGCCGGACAGGGGACCCGCGTAGACCTGGTAGGTGCCGTCGTACGGCAGCTCCACGCAGACCCTGGAGTTGAGGCTCCCACCCCCGTCGTCGTTCTCCAGCGGCTCGGAGAACCCGGGTCCGGTGAAGTACAGGTAGCCGTCGAAATCCCCCGAGACGAGGTCGATGACCACGCGGTCGCCGGCGCGTCCCGAAAGGGTCCACCCCTGCAGGGAACGGCCGGCGTAGGTGGGCTCGTCGCCCACCATCTCTGCGTGGACGGGCTCGTCCCAGGAGAGATCGCCGAGGACGGGGATGTCACCCAGATCCCCGAGATCCACCTCGACCGCCGTGGACGGCGGGATGCACGTCTCTTCGCTCACCGGCCCCTCCTCCCGGGACGCGCGCAGCACATACGATCCCGTTCCGGAGCCCAGGTTCGACGCGACGACCCGGTACGTCCCGTCCGCCGGGAAGACGAGGGTCACCCGTGAGTCGCATCGTCCGGCTCCGTCGTCGTCGCTCAACGCCTCTTCGAGCCCGGGACCCACCACGTAGAGGAACGCATCGAACTCGTCCGACACCAGGTCCACCGAGAAGGACTCTCCCTGGCGGCCGTCCACGGCCCACGCCTGCACGGGAGAGTCGAAGTACGTGACGTCGGACGAGGCGAGGACTCCCCCGACCTCGTCACCCACCCGGAGCGACCGCCCCTCCGGATCCAGCGTCTCCAGGTCCAGGCTCTCCCATGAGTCGAACTCGTCCGGGCCGCAGCTCACACTCCCGGCATCGTCCCCCACTGCTCCAGCCCACGGCGTGACCTGCAGCGTGAACGCGCCCGCCTCTCCCGAGAACGAAGACACCACCACGCGGTAGTCCCCCGCCTCGGCCAGGGCCAGGCACAGGCGGGAGTTCAACCCCGGGCCGCCGTCGTCGTCATACGCTCCCGCGCCCAACCCGGGGCCCACGACCGTGAGATAGGTATCGAAGTCCGGAGAGGTGAGGTCGATCTGGATGGACTCTCCCGCCACGGCCAACCGCCAGACCTGCACCCGCCGACCCGTCTCGGACACGAGGTCCTCGTGGGTGAGATCGCCCCGCGCCACGGCTCCCAAGGAGACCTCGCGTCCATGGATGTCCACGGCGCTGAAGACCGATCGATCCTCCTGCGCCGCCACGCGGCCGGATGCGACGCCCAGCAGCACGAGAGAAAGGACGATGGGGACGAAGCCGTGTCTGGAAATCGGCATCCTGGTCAACTCAGAGATCTCCGGGGATGGTGCAGGTGGACTTCCGGCAGAGGCTCTCGGTGCGCCTCAGCTCGATCATGAGGTCTCCGCGGGACATGGGCACCGACTCTCCCGCCTCCACGAGAGCCGACATCTCCCGGAGGGCGCCCAGCACCGCCCCGGTGTCGTCGTCGATACGGGCGCGGAGGTAGCGCAGGTACGACGTGCGCGGACCCTCCCGATCCAGCGCCAGAGCCTCGTCGGCGGCGTCCATGAATTCGTCGAACTTCCCGGCCAGAAAGGACTCTTCGGCCTCCTGGAACCAGTCGTCGAAGGGATCCGTCTCCAGCGTGAGGACCAGCTCGCCTCTCTGATCCAGCTCGAAGGCGCCGAAGTCGGGAGTCTGCCGGGAGTCGGACGCCGAACCCACCCGGCCCCGCACGAAGGAGTAGAGCTCGGTGGCCGTGATGAAGCCGTCCTCGTCGACGTCGGGAGACGCGGAATCGCCACCCCGCTGGCTGGCGGCCCGCTGCAGCGCCTCGGTGAGCCACCCGGTGAAGAGCGAGTTCCCGGGGAAATCGGCCCCGCCGTCGGCGGCGAGCTGGTCGGACTGGGCGGAGGTGAGGACGCGGCGGCTCACCCGCCCCATGAGGTCCCTCGCCTGCTGTGTGGTCGCCGCTCCACGGGTCTTGAAGCTTCCCTCCAGAGCCATCCCGCTGTAGCACGAGTCCAGGATCACCAGGACGTGGCGCGCCTGCACCCGCGCCAGCGCTTCCAGGAGGTCCTCGATCTCCACGTACTGGCTGGGCGAACGATCCACCGGGACCTTGGCTTCCACGGGGACGAGGTAGCCGGTGCGCCCCACCTCCTCCCCTCCCACGACGTCCCTGACCTCGGCGCCGTGGCCCGCGTAGAAGAAGACCAGATTGTCGTCGGGCTGAAGCGTCCGCCGGAGCTCGTCCACGAGGAGGTCGATGGCCTCGGCGGTGGCGTCTCCGTCCAGGAGGATCCACTCGTCGGGAGAGTCGAACCCGAACCCGTCCTGGAGCGTCCGCCGGATCCGGACCACGTCGTTCACGGCGTTGTCCAGCTCCTTCCACACCGACGGGTTCTCGTACTCGTCGATCCCGATTCCGGCGAAGACGTAGCGGCCGGTCTCCACCGCGCCGGCGGAGGAAGATCCGCCCCCGATCTCATTGGATCGCGTCCGGACCTGGGCATGGGCGACCACGGGAACCAGCGCTCCCGCGACGAGGAGGCCGGCCAACTTCGTGCGAATCCGTTGGGCGCGTGACGTCATACTTCCAAGATACGCGCCGCGCCGCGCCGAAAGAACATCCGTGATCAGGCCGGAAGCTCCGTCTCCACGATCCTCCAGCAGTACCAGGCCGCCGCGCTCCGCCACGGACGGAACGTCTCGCCCAGGGGGAGGAGCTCCTTCTCCGTGGGCGGCTCCGTCCATCCGCGAGCCCGCGCGTATCCAGCGCGCACGCCCAGGTCACCCACCGGCCACACGTCGGGACGACGGAGATGGAACATGAGGAACATGTGCGCGGTCCAGGGGCCGATCCCCCGCACCGAGACGAGCCGCTCCACCACCTCGTCGTCCGGAAGCCACTCCAGGGCATCCAACTCCAGCACCCGTGCCTTCGTCTGGAGATCGCGCACCGCGGCCAGCTTGTTGGCCGAGAGTCCGGCGCCCCGGAGTACCTGGTCGGAAACACGGGCGAGGGCGGTGGGCGTCACGCTTCCACCCACCGCGGCGATGACCCTTCCGTGGATGGTGGCCGCCGCCCTACCGGCCAACTGCTGGTACACGATGGCCCGGGCCAGGTATCCGAAGGGCGCCTCCGTGGACCGGGGGATGCGGAGCCCGCCCACCACGCGCACCCAGGGACCCAGCACGGGGTCTTCCCGCAACGCCTCCGCGGCCAGGCGCGGTTTCAGGGTGGGCTGCTTCGTCCGCCGGGCCATCACCCCCCCGTCCGGATCTCCACAACGGCACCGCCCCCCACGGGAACCCCCTCGCGGCGCTCCGTACGGCGCTCTCCGTGCAAGAGGAAGGTGACCTCGACATCCACCGTCTCGATCCCGGACGGGATCCCGAAGTGGACCGGAGCCGCACCCTGCGAACAGTATCCGCCACCCGTGTCCAGAAGGCGGCTCCCCAGGAGACGGGGGCCGTCGCCGGCGGACGCACCGTACACGCGCACCTCGGCGCCGGGCCGGGTCCAGCGTCCCTCTCCGTCGACCACCGACACCTGTACGGCCCGGGCCGCCACGTCCGCGGGAAGCTCGTTGCGGTACAGGTGGTGGGTACCGTCCGGGTTGTGGTTGTTGGCCACGGCGAGGTCCAGATCGCCGTCGCCGTCGAAGTCCGCCCACGCGACTCCATGGGAGGCGCCCATCTCCAGGACGTTCGCCGGGGTCGTAACGGCGAAGGATCCACCCAGGTTGCGGAACAGGTGGTCGGGCACCTCGGCCACGTCGGAGAGATACGAGACCACGAAGAGGTCCGCCCACCCGTCGTTGTCGTAGTCGCCCCACGCCGCCGTGGTGGAGTGGTAGTCTCCCGAGAGCACCGTCCCGGGCGCCACGTCGCGGAAGGTCCCGTCTCCCTGGTTCTCCCAGAGGACGTCGGGTCCGTACGTCGCGATGAACAGATCCAGGTCGCCGTCGTTGTCATGATCCACCACGGCGGGCCCCACGCTCCCGAATTCGTCTCCCCGATCCGGCCGATTCATCCCCAATTCGGGGGCCACGTCCACGAAGTGGTCGTTCCCGTCGTTGCGGAAGAAAGCGTCCTCGTCGCCGTTCTGGTTCGCCACGAACAGGTCCAGGTCGCCGTCGGCGTCGTAGTCGAACCACGCCACGCCCACGGTGCGACGCGGGTCCCCGACACCCGTTCGTTCGGTGACGTCCACGTACTCCCCACCGTCGTTGCGGAAGAGCCGGTTGGCCTGCTCGCGGAAGGCCACGAAGAAGTCCAGGTCGCCGTCTCCGTCGTAATCCACGAAGGACGGCTGGCGGGTGTTCCCCTCCAGCGCGATCCCCAGGGAGGGTGCCACGTCCACCCATTCCCCGGGTCCACCGGGGTTCACGTAGAGGCGGTTGGGCATCCCGGGAGTGAGCCGGAATCCCACGAAGAGATCCAGGTCACCGTCCGCGTCGTAGTCCCCCCATGCGGCCGCGCGCGTCTCGGCCTCGTCGGCCAGCCCGAGCTCCGGTGCCACGTCCACGAAGGTGCCCCCGTCGTTCCGGTACAACCGGTTGGCGCGCCCACGGAAGCCCACGAACAGGTCGAGATCGCCGTCGTTGTCGAAGTCGCCCCACGCGTTCGGCTGGGCCCCGTCGGCTCCGAAGAGATCGGGCTGATGCCGTGTGAAGGCGGGCGCCGCGTCGCCACCGGCGTGGGAGCCGTCACCCGCGTCGCCCCCCGCGCAGGCAGCCGCGAGGAGGAGGACCCCGGCCGGGAGCACCCGGCATCGGCGCCCACTCATGCGGGCCGGGCCATCCAGATGATGGCCGCCAGGACCACCACCTGAATCGCGATGAAGGGCACCACCCCGCGGTAGATGGCCACGGTGGGGATCCGCGGGGGCGTGACTCCGCGGAGATAGAAGAGGCTGAAGCCGAAGGGCGGCGTCAGGAACGACGTCTGGAGATTCATGGCGAGCACGATGCCGAGCCAGACCAGATCGATCCCGAGGATCTGGGCCGGCACGACGATGAGGGGAACGATGATGAAGGCGATCTCGAAGAAGTCGATGAAGAACCCCAGCACGAACACCACCAGGTTCACCACCAGAAGGAAGCCCAGGGCGCCCCCGGGAACCCCCGTGAGCGCGTCCGAGATCCAGATGTCGCCGTCCAGCCCCCGGAAGACCAGCGCGAAGGCCGTCGAGCCGATGAGGAGGAACACCACCATGATGGTGAGCCGGCTGGTCTCCTCCATGGCCGCCTCCAGGGTCTGGCGGGAGAGCTGCCGGTTGAGGGTGGCCAGCACCATGGCGCCCACGGCACCCAGGGCGCCGGCTTCCGTGGGAGTGGCCACTCCGGCGAAGATGCTCCCCAGGACGACCACGATGAGGAAGAGGGGTGGGAAGAGGGAGATCATCACCTTCCGGGCCAACTCCATTCCGGACAGCATCACGTCCTCGGAGAGCGCGGGCGCGACGTCGCGGCGGAAGAACGCCAGCCCCGTCACGTACAGGGCATAGGCGCCGGTCAGGACCAGTCCGGGAATCAGCGCCGCCCGGAAGAGGTCGCCCACCGAGACGCCCATCTGGTCGCCCAGCACGATGAGGACGATGGAGGGTGGAATGATCTGCCCCAGCGTTCCCGAGGCGGCGATGACGCCCAGCGAGAAATCCTCCCTGTACCCGTTGCGGAGCATGACCGGAAGGGAGATCAGGCCCATGGCCGTCACGCTGGCGCCGACCACGCCGGTGGCCGCCGCCAGGAGCGCTCCCACGAAGATCACCCCCAGGGCGAGTCCACCCCGGAATCGTCCGAACAACATCCCGATGGTCTCCAGGAGTTGCTCCGCCAGTCGGCTCTTCTCCAGGACCGTCCCCATGAAGATGAAGAAGGGCACGGCGAGGAGGGTGTAGTTGGACATGGTGCCGAAGGTGCGCTCGGGCAGCGCGTACATGAGCACCAGGTCGAAGTCACCCGCCAGGCTTCCGATGAGGGCGAAGAGGAGCGCGGTCCCACCCAACGCGAAGGCCACCGGGTATCCACTGAAGATCAGGAGGAGCGCCCCGAAGAACATGGCCGGACCCCAGAGGCCACTCATGCCGCGCCTCCGTCCCGGCCCGCCGCGTCGCCGTCGTCATCCCGGATGATCTCCACCTGCTTGATGATCTGGCTCAAGGCCTGGAGCACCAGGAGGACGAAGGAGACGAGGATCACCGCCTTGATGGGATACCGCGGCAAACCGCCCGGATCAGGCGACACCTCGCGGATGCTCCAGGAGTTCCGCACCGCCGGCCACGACACCCACAGCATGAGCAGGGAGAAGGGGAGAAGGAAGAGCACCGTCCCCGCCAGGTCGATCCACGCCCGCCCCTTCCTCGAAAGCTGGGAGTAGAGGACGTCCACCCGCACGTGCACGTCCTGGTTCAGCCCGTACGCGGCCCCCAGGAGGAAGATCAGCGAGAAGAAGTACCACTGGAGGTCGATGTACGCGTTGGAGCTCAACGACACCCCGGTGAACCGGGTCAGATAGCGGGCGACGGCATTGAAGGCCCCCAGGAGGACCATGACCAGCGCCAGCCAGCGGATGGACGCCCCGATCAGGTCGTTGAGCCGGTCCACCGCCGCGGAGATGCGTTTCAGGAAAGACATCCGGGCATGATGCAGCGCGACGCCGCTCGGGGCAACGCCCACCCCCTGTCCACGCCCGCCGGACGCGTCCGTTCCGCCTCCTACAGGAGGTAGCCCCCGTCCACGGGGATCACGGCGCCGGTGATGTGTCGCGCCGCCTCGGAACAGAGGAAGAGAACGACCCCCGCCACGTCCTGGGGATCGCCCAGGCGCCCGAGCACGGAACGGTCCCGGGCGTGGTCCAGGATCTCCGCCGGCACACGATCGGTGAGGCGAGTGGTGCGGATATACCCGGGCGCCACCGCGTTCACGTTGATGTTGTGATCGCCCAACTCCACCGCGGTGCTCCGCGTGAAGCCGATGAGCGCCGCCTTGGAAGACGAATAGTTGGACAAGCCGAACTCGCTCCGGATTCCGTGGACCGACGTCACGTTCACGATCTTCCCGTGTTCGCGCGCGCGCATGACGGGGGCCACGGCGCGGGTGAAGAAGAAGGTGCCGTCGAGATTGGTGCGCAGCACGGCCTCCCACTCCGCGTTGCTCATCCGCCAGAGGGCGCGGTCCCGCCCGATCCCGGCATTGTTCACCAGGATGTCGGGGTCACCCAGATCCTCCCTCACCTGGGCGACGAAGGCGTCCACCTGCCCGGAATCACGCACGTCGCAATTCGCGAAATGGAGTCGGACGCCGGTGGCGCGTATCGACGCCGCCGTCTGTTCCGCGTCGGCGCGGGATGCCGCTCCGTCGTCGAAGTAGCAGAAGCCGATGTGGACCCCGCACTCCGCCAGCGTGAGGCACACCGCGCGCCCGATCCCACTCGAGCCGCCGGTCACGACCGCGACCCGGCCGCGCAGGTCCGACGTATCCAGGAGGGGACGAGGGCGAGGCTCGGTGGTCACCTCCTCCAGCAACTGCTGGACGGGATCGTGTCCCGGAGGAGAAGACACCGCGGACGGTCTCTCCGATGCGGCCGCGGGAGCATCGCCGGCCCAACCGGCCCGGTCACGGGAGCGGGGGGAGTCGTTCATTCCGGCATCCTACCCCGGAAAAGCGGCCCTCCGCAATGTCGGAGTCGGCCTCAGTCCGATTCTACCGGACCCTCGTCGGGGTCGCGCACCAGGTGTCCCTGGGCGCCGTGCTTGATGGACTCACCCTCCACCAGGAAGACCACGTCCTCCGCGATGTTGGTGGCGAGGTCGGCGATGCGCTCCAGGTTCTGGGACACCAGGAGGAGTTCCAGGGCGCCGGAGATCCGCTTGGGGTCCTCCAGCATGAAGGTCACCAGGATGCGGAAGAGCGATCGCCGCAGGTCGTCCACCTTGTCGTCGGTGACGCACACCATGCGGGCCGTCCCGGTGTTCTGCGACACGTACGCCGCCAACGAGTCGGCCAGCATCTCGCGGGTGATGGTGATCATCTCGGCCAACTCCCTCAATTCGGGGAGGGGTTGGGTCTCGCTCAGACGGCGCGCGGCCTTGGATATGTTGACGGCATGGTCACCCACCCGCTCCAGGTCGTTGGAGACCTTGTTGGTGGTGATGATCCTGCGGAGGTCCTTGGCCATGGGCTGCTGGAGGGCCAGGAGTTCCACCACCCGTTCGTCGATCTCCACTTCGAGGGCGTCCACCTTGATGTCGGTGGCCTTCACCCGGGGCGCCACCGAAGCATCCCGATCGAGCACGGCCTGGGCCGCCCATGCCACCGACTCCTCCACCATCCCCGCCATCTCCAGGAGGCGCTGCTGGAGAACCTCCAACTCGTCGTGGAAGTGACGCCTGACCCGCTGCTCCATGCTCATCCGAACCTCCCCGTGATGTACGCTTCCGTCCGCTCCTCACGGGGATTGGTGAAGATCGTCTCGGTGGGCCCGTACTCCACCAGCTCCCCCATGTACAGGAAGGCGGTGTAGTCGGAGATCCTGGCTGCCTGCTGCATGTTATGCGTCACGATGACGATGGTATAGTCCTTCTTCAGCTCGAAGATGAGTTCCTCGATGCGCTGGGTGGCGATGGGGTCCAACGCCGAGGCGGGCTCGTCCATGAGCACCACCTCGGGCTTCACGGCCAGCGTGCGGGCGATGCACAGACGCTGCTGCTGTCCGCCCGAGAGGGCGTACGCCGAATCACCGAGCCGGTCGTGGACTTCGTCCCAGAGCGCTGCCTGGCGGAGCGACGCCTCCACCAGCGCGTCCAGATCACCCTCGAACCCGTTGATGCGCGGGCCGAACGCCGTGTTCTCGTAGATGGACTTGGGGAAGGGATTGGGCTTCTGGAACACCATCCCGATGCGCCGGCGCACCTCCACGGGATCCACCCCGGAGTCGTAGAGATTGTGCCCGCGGAACATGATCTCCCCGTCCACGCGGGCGCTCGGCACCAGGTCGTTCATCCGGTTGAAGCAGCGCAGGAGCGTGCTCTTTCCGCACCCCGAGGGTCCGATGAGGGCGACCACCCGGTTGGCAGGAATGTCCAGAGAGACGTTCCGCACGGCCTGCTTCTCGCCGTAGTAGACGGAAACGTCGCGGGCGGTCAGCGCCGGCGATCCGCCGCCGGTATCGATGTCGTAGACGTTGGCCATGGGTTCAGCGACGCGATTGGTAGCGGTTTCTGAGGAGGATGGCGACCGCGTTCATGGACAGGAGCACCATGAGCAGGACGATGATCCCCGCCGCCGCCAATTGGTGGAACTCCTCCTGGGGACGCGACACCCAGTTGTAGATCTGGAGGGGGAGGACCGTGAACTGGTCCATCAGCGACCGGGGGGTGAAGGCCACGAAGGAGAGGGCTCCGATCATGATGAGAGGCGCCGTCTCCCCCACGGCGCGAGAGAGCGCCAGGATGGTCCCGGTGAGGATGCCGGGCATGGCCATGGGGAGCACCTGGTACCGCACGACCTGCCAGCGCGTCGCTCCCAGACCGTAGGCGGCCTCCCGGATGGTCCCCGGAACGGCGCGTATGGCCTCCTGCGACGCCATGATCAGGATGGGGAGGACCAGGAGCGAGAGCGTCAACGCCCCGGACAGGACGCTCCGCCCGAAGTCCATGAGGCGCACGAACACGGCGAGCCCCAGGATCCCGTAGACGATGGACGGGACCCCCGCCAGGTTGGCGATGTTGGTCTGGATGGCGCGGGTGACCCAGTTCTTCGGCGCGTACTCCTCCAGGTAGATGGCCGCGGCCACGGAGATGGGAAAGGAGATCACCGCCGTGAGGGCGAGGAGCCAGAGCGACCCCACCAGCGCGGCCTTCACCCCGGCCCGCTCGGCGAAGCGGGAGGGGAAGCTGGTGAGGAAGTTCCAGTTCAGGGCACCCACGCCGTCCATGGCCACGTCGGCCAGGAGAACCACCAGCGACACCACGCCCATGAGCGCCGCGCCCGCGCAGACGGCCGCGAAGAGCGTCCCCTTGGCCCTCCGCCATCGCTCCCGCGGGGACGGAGCGCCCACCAGCGGGCGGCCTTCGTACCCTTCGGTCATTCGTACTCCTCCCGGAAGCGGGCCAGCACCCACTGGCTCAGGACGTTCATCACCAGGGTGATGACGAAGAGGGTCATCCCCACCGCGAACAGCGTCTTGTAGACCACCGTCCCGTGGGGCGTGTCACCCAGGCTGGCCTGCACGATGTACGCCGTCATGGTCTGGATGGACTCCAGGGGATTCCACGTCAGGTTCGGGCGCGCCCCGGCCGCGATGGTCACCGCCATGGTCTCGCCGATGGCCCGGGAGATGGCGAGGATGAACGACGCCACGATCCCGGAGAGCGCGGCCGGCACCACCACCCGGGTGGACACCTCCAGCTTGGTGGCCCCCAGTCCGTACGCACCTTCCCGCAGTGCCTCGGGAACGGCCCGGAGCGCGTCCTCGGAAAGCGAGGACACCGTGGGAATGATCATGATCCCCACCACGATGCTCGCCGATGCCGCGTTGAAGATGTCGGTCTCCGGGAAGAATACCCGCAGGAGGGGCGTCACGAAGGTCAAGGCGAAGTAGCCGTACACCACCGTGGGGATCCCCGCCAGGATCTCGAGGATGGGCTTGAGCCAGGCTCGCAGGGGGCGCGGCGCGTACTCGCTCAGGAACACCGCCGTGAGGAGACCCGCGGGGAGGGCGATGACCGCCGCTCCCGCCGCGATCTGGATGGATCCCGCCGCCAGGGGGAGGATGCCGAAGTGCTTCTCCTGGAACATGGGCTCCCACCGCGTATGGGTGAGGAACTCCACGATGGACACTTCCCGGAAGAACGAGAGGGTCTCGGAGAGAAGAACGAAGACGATCCCGACCGTGACCAGTGTGGAAAGCGCCGCACACGCGAACAGGAAGAACCCGATGGCCTTCTCCTGCAGGTTCCGGCGAGCCCGAAAGCCCAGAGCCGGGGGAGACGTGGCCTCCCCCGGCTCACGGGCCTCGCGACCCGAATGGCGAGTGCCCCGCCGGGTCACCGACCCGCGCCACGCACGGCCGCGAGGGAGGCCCCGTATTCCTCCTCGCTCAACGCCAGGTAGCCCGTGGGCACCACCAACTCCGCGGCGTGGGTGAGGGCGAACTCGATGAAGGCCTGCACCTCGGGCCGCGCCAGGGACGCATGGCTCACGTACATGAACAGAGGCCGGGACAGCGGGGCGTACGTGCCGCCGGAGATGGACTCCGTGCTGGGTGTGACACACCCCGCGCCTCCATCCACTTCGACGAGCCTCAGTCGCTCCGCGTTCTCCCCGTAGTACGCGTACCCGAAGTACCCGAGAGCGAAACGATCACCGCTCACCCCCTGAACCAGCACGTTGTCGTCCTCGCTGGCCTGGTAGTCCGCCCGGCTCGCGCCACTCTCGCCGTTCACGGTCTCGGTGAAGTAGTCGAACGTTCCGGAATCGGTGCCGGGACCGTAGAGGCGGATCTCCTCGGCGGGCCACTCGGGGCGGACGTCCCGCCAGGTCGTGACCGTGGTCGAGGGACCCCAGATGCGGCCGAGCTCCTCCACCGTCAGGCACTGCGCGAAGTCGTTGGCCGGGTTGGCCACCACGGAGAGGCCGTCCCACGCCACCGGAATCTCGGTGAACCCGACACCCGCCTCGGCGCACGCCGCGACTTCAGAATCCTTGATGGGGCGGGACGCGTTGGAGATGTCCGTCTCACCGGCGCAGAACCGCTTGAATCCACCCCCGGTACCGGAGATGCCCACGGTGACCCGCACGTCGCGGTTCAGGATCTGGAACTCCTCGGAAAGGGCCTCGGACACGGGGAACACCGTGCTCGACCCGTCGATCTCCACGGTGCCCGCGAGACCGGACGCGCCCTCCGACCCACCACCGCCGCACGCGGTACCGACCAGAACTATCACGGCCCCGAGGCCGGAAACCTTCCAAAGCTTGCTCATGGCGACTGTCCCTCCCTGGGTGACGACTTGACCACGCCTCAAGGATAGACGGAAGGTGGAGTGGATCCGTGACGGAAATGTAACAGAACGGTCACGATGGTCCGGGAGCGATCTCGGCTACGGCAGGCAACGTGAGACGGAACGTCGTCCCCCTTCCCAACTCGCTTTCCACGCGGATCTCTCCACCCACCGCCTGGACGAGGTGTCGGACGATGGCCAACCCCAGCCCCGTCCCCCCGACCTCCCTGGCCCTGGCGCTGTCTCCCCGATAGAAGCGCTCGAAGATCCGGGGAAGCACATGGATGGGAATGCCCTCGCCGTCGTCGGAGACCCTCACCTCCACCGGGTCGCCGGACCGGTTGCCGACGCTCACCCGGACGTGTCCCCCGGGGTCGGTATGGCGCACCGCGTTCTCGAAGAGGTTGCGGAAGACGTTCACCAGAGCCTGATGGTCGGCGTTCACCTCCACGTCCGCATCCAACACGAGCTCGACCCGTCGCGCCACGGCGGAGGCGGCCACCTGTTCCCACGCCTCCTCCGCGGCATCGGCCACCCGGATGCGTTCGGGACGGGCCACCCACCCTCCCGACTCGAGACGGGAGAGGTCCAGGAGGTCGTCCACCAGATGCTGGAGACGGAGCGTATTCTTGCCTATGGCGGCGAGAAATTCCCTGCGCAACTGGTCCGGGGGCTCCGACTCGAGGAGCGTCTCGGCGAAGCCACGGATGGACGTGAGCGGCGTTTTGAATTCGTGGGACGCGTTGGCGACGAAGTCCCGACGGACCTGCTCCAACCTGCGGATCTCGGTGATGTCGAGGAGCGTGCTCACGGCACCACCGCGGTCCAGGCTGCGGGACGAAAAGAGGAGAGTGCGCGGCCCGACGCGCACTTCCATCGCCTGTACCGGGCTTCTCAGAGAACTCTCCAGGAGCCCTCTCACCTCCTGATTCCGGACCATCGTGCCCACCGGCGCGAACACCGGCGCGTCACCCACCCCCAGGATGGTCCGCGCGGCCCGGTTCATGCGGACGATGCGGGAGTCTTCGGTGACCGCGACCACTCCCTCCGCCATGCAGTCGATGAGGGTCTGCATCTCGTCGCGCTCGCCTCCCAACTCCCGAAGCCTGACCTGGAGTTCGTCGGTGAGGCGGTTGAAGGCCACCGCGAGATCGTCCAACTCCGCGATCCGGACCGCGTGGCGCGCCCGCTGGGTGAAGTCGCCGGCGGTGATCCGTCGCGCCTGATCGGCCATCACCACCAGGGGACGCGCCAGGGCCTTGCTCAGGAAGAAGGCCATGAGGAGCGCGGCCAGGGAAGCCACGATCCCGGTGACGGCCACCGTTCCGTACGCGCCCGCCACGGCGTCTTCCACGTCGGTGAGGGGAGCGGCCATCCGCAGCACCACCGGCTCCCCCGCCCAGTCCACCCGCCGTGCGGCGTAGAGGAGGGAGACGCCCACGGTCTCACTGGTGCGCACGGCGAAGCTCGTACCCTCGCGCGTGGCGCCCAGGACCTCCGGACGGTCACCGTGGTTCTCCATATTCGCCAGACCACCCCGGGACACGTAGGAGTCGCCGAGTACGAACCCGTCCGCCGCGATGAGGGTGACCCTGTAGCCGACGAGCCGGGTGATGAGACGGGCCACGGTGTCGGCCGAGTCCCGCGGATGCGTGTGCAGAAGTTCGGCGGCCAGGGCGAGCTGCCGCGTGAGGTCCTCCTCGAACGTCGCCGTGAGGTCCTTCTTCAGACCCTTCCCCACGAGGAGGAGGGTCAACGCGGCCGAAATCAGGACGACCCCGAGGAAGCCCGCGAAGAGGCGATGATGAATGCGCAGACGCGGCATGGCGACACTCGCCTACTCGACGCCGTCGGGAAGCTTGAGCCGGTACCCGAATCCGCGGACGGTCTCGACCCAGTCCCCCACCTCGCCCAGCTTGGAGCGCAGCCGGCGCACGTGCATGTCCACGGTGCGCGTATGGAGCCGGTCCGACACCTCGGCCTCCACGTCCCAGGCTTCCTCCAGGAGTTGTTTCCTGCTCTGGGTGCGCCCCCTCCGCTCGAGGAGCGCCCTCAGGAGGCGGAACTCCGTGGGCGTGAGCGAGACTTCTTCCCGGTGCAGGGACACCTGGTGGGCGCCCACGTCCATGCGGAGGGGCCCCGCCCTGAGGATCCCCCCCCGGCCCGCGGGGGCCGCCTCGCCGGATCTCCGGAGAATGGCCTGCACCCGGAGCACGAGCTCGCGGGGACTGAACGGCTTGGTGAGGTAGTCGTCGGCGCCGAGCTCCAGCCCCTCCACGCGATGTTCCTGTTCCCTCATCGCCGTCAGGAACAGCACGGGGATGGAGCGGGTGGAGACGTCGTCCTTGAGCGCGCGCAGGACTTCGTCGCCGGAGACCTCGGGGAGCATCCGGTCGAGGACGATGAGGTCGGGCACCTCGCGCCCCACCGACCGGAGCGCCATGGCGCCGGTGCGAGCCGTCTCCACACGGAATCCCTCCCGGGTGAGTTGGTAGGCGATGAGCGCGGCGATGTCGTTCTCGTCCTCGACGACGAGGATGCGGGAAGGGGGAGGCGTGCCCGTCTCGAGAGTCATCATCACCTCGCGGAGCGCGGACGCCGCGGGAAGGGGGCCGCCAGTTCGCGCGACGGCGATACCGGTCTCCCTATGCCTGCGCGCACAGGACCCTGAGCTCGTCCTCGGTAAGCGTATGGTCCGTATGCTTGGCGGCCTCGAAAAGGCGATGGCACAGGTCTTCGTCGTCGGAGTCGTACCCGTGGACGCGAAGCCAGTGTTTGACGTTGCTCAAGCCCGACATGGAGCTGATCTCGATCTCCTGCCGCCGCCCGACCATCGAGGCCGGAATACCCGAATAGACCCGGTCCGCCAACCATGCGTCTCCCTTCGCCTCGGCCTTCACGATGGCGGCGGCGTGCACGCCGGTGGCCGTGCGGAACGCATCGTGCCCCACCACCGGATAGGCGTGATGGAGAGGCACCCGACACGCCCGTGCCGTGAGCTCGCAGTACTCGGGAAGTGCCGTGAGGTCGGCGTCGTGGAGTCCGAGGAGCTGGAGATTCACCAGCAGGATGTCCATCTCGGTGTTCCCGCAGCGCTCGCCGATCCCCAGCGACGTGCCGTGGATCCGGGTGGCGCCGGCCTCGATGGCCGCCAGGGCGTTGGCGAGACCCAGCCCCCGGTCGCGGTGGCCGTGCCAGTCCACCCCGACGTCCTCTCCCGAGGGCTTCACGATCTCCTCGATGACGAAGCGCACCACCGCCCGGGCTCCCTGAGGGGTGGCGTGCCCCACCGTGTCCGCCACGCAGAGACGGCGCGCGCCCCATTCGATGGCCTTCCCGTAGAGCGCCTTCAGCACCTCCGGCCGCGCCCGCGTCGTGTCTTCGGTGACCATCATGACCGGAAGCCCCTCGCGCACGGCGAAGGTCACCGCTTCCTCCGACGTGGCGAGCATCCGATCGAGGGTCCACCCCTCGGCGTACTGGCGGATGGGCGAACTCCCGATGAAGGTGCACGCCTCGATGGGGATTCCCACCTCCTGCGAGATCTCCACGATGGGGCGGACGTCGGCCAACACGGTGCGGGCGGCGCAGTTGGCCTGGATCGCGAGGCCTCCGTCCACGATCTCCCGCGCCAGCGCCCTCGCGGCCTCGACTGCACGGGGACCCGCCCCGGGCAGGCCGACGTTGGCCGTGTGGATCCCCAGCCGGTCCATGAGGTGGAGGAGACGGATCTTGTCGGCGATGGGCGGATCCACGACCGACGGGTTCTGGAGGCCGTCCCGCAACGTTTCGTCGTCGAGTTGCACGGGTCCGACCGAGGACCAATCGAACCCACCCTCCCCCTCGTTCCAGTCGTAGATCAAGGATTGTTCTTCCATTGCCCACGCACCCCGTGTTGGAGTCCATCGTGCCGGCTCTAAACATAGGTGTACGGATCGGGGCGTCCACAGGGGGACCTCGGCCGGGAGGCCCTTCCATTGCCCCCCGCCCCACCCGCTCCCCACCTTGGACGACCGCTCCGACCCGTATCCGACCCTGGGGCACCCATGGCCGACACCGACCTCGACAGGCTCCTCGAGCACCCCGCCGTGCGCCGTGCGGTGGACTTCATTCGCGCCCACGACGAGACGACGCTGGGGCATCAGATGGCGCTCACCGCCATCCCCGCTCCCCCGTTCGGAGAGTCCGTGAGGGGAGACGCCATGGCCGAGCTGCTCTCCGACGCCGGTGTGGCCGACGTGGCCACCGACGCGGAAGGGAACGTGCACGGGGTGGTCCCGGGGACGCTGGACGCGCCCGAACTCGTGGTGGCGGCCCACCTCGACACCGTCTTCCCGGCGGACACGCCCCTCCACGTGTCACGGGACGGAGACCTCCTGCGCGGTCCCGGGATCTCCGACGACGCGCGTGGACTCGCGGTGCTCCTCACCCTGGCGTCCGCGTTCGGAGACGCCTCGCTGGGCACGCTGCGCCCCCTGCGCTTCGTGGCGACCGTCGGCGAGGAGGGTCCCGGGAACCTCAGGGGGGTGCGCCACCTGTTCGGCCCCGCGGGAGCGGCGCGGAGGGCCGGCGCCTTCGTCTCCATCGACGGGGGCGGCCTGGACGAGATCGTCGTGAGGGGGGTGGGTTCCCGCCGTTTCCGGGTCACCGTGCGGGGAACGGGAGGCCATTCGTGGCTGGACTGGGGCATCGCCAATCCCGTGCACGCGCTGGGCGCGGCCATCGGCGTCGTCTCCGGCCTCGGACTTCCCCAGGAGCCCGCCACCACTCTCACCGTGGCCCGCTGGGGCGGAGGCACCGCCGTCAACGCCATCCCCCGGGAGGCGTGGATCGAAGTGGACACGCGCAGCGAGGCCGAGTCGCGACTCGAAACCCTCGAAGAAGGACTCCGTGAAGCCGTCCGGGCAGCGGTGGAGGAGGAGAACGGCCGAGCACGCGGGGAGGGGTTGGTGGCCGAGGTGTCCAGCATGGGGATACGCCCCGCCGGAACGACCGCGGACACGGATCCTCTGGTGGCCGCGGCCATGGCGGCGACACGGCGGGTAGGCGGGATCCCCCGGTTCGTGTCCTCGTCCACGGACTCGAACGTTCCCATGTCCGTGGGAATCCCGGCCGTGACCCTGGGCGGTGGTGGCGCGGCGGGAAACATCCACACGCCCGACGAATGGTACCACAACGGGAGCGGCGTGGACGGCATTCTCAGAGCCCTCTACACCGTCCTCCTCTGGACCGGGGTAGCGGAGTGAATCCGGAGGGCCACGACGGAAGAACCGCGGTCACCCCTTGCGCCACGGGGTCTCCGCCCCGTATGCAATTTCCTCAACCCGACGGGCCGCGCCGCCGAACCTGGCTTGGTGTACGTCCGCCGAGGCTGCGGCGCTTCCCCCCCATGGGACCAGGAGTACGGACATGAGGCACAGCCACCATCGTGTGACGCGACCTGGTGCTCATCCCGCCCGGGAGGAGTACGGACCACGCCGGGCCGCATGGATCTGCGGAGGTCCGCACGCATGACGGCATCCCTCAAGCCGTGGGAACGGATCATCGAGCAGTGGCTCGGCGTCCTCCGACTGGACAGCATCAAGAACAAGATCGTCGGCTTCGCGCTCCTCGCCACCATCGTGCCCGCCTTCAGTACGGCCGTCCTGTCGTACGGGCAGAACAAGCGCGCCCTGACGGAGAAGTTGGAAGGGGAGCTGGCCACGGCCGGATCCCAGGCCGCCCGCGAGATCGACCTCTGGGTGAAGGAGAGCTTCCTGGACATCCGGGTGTTCGCCAGTTCGTTCGAGGTGTCCGAGAACCTGGAGAGGATCCCCCGCGGAGGGATGACGAGCCAGGTCGCGCGTTCGCGGCTGGCGGACTACCTGGCCGGAGTCCAGGCGCTCTTCGACGACTACACCGAGCTGCTCGTGCGGGACTCCCAGATCAGACCGGTGGCATCGAGCGGCGGGATCATCGGCGAGTGGGAGGACCTTCCGCCGGACTGGTCCGACCGCCTCCGCCAGGGAGAGACCGTGCTCGGCGATCCGTACCGGGACGAAGCCCGTGGCGGCGACGTGGTGACCTTCGCCGTTCCCATCGAGGCTCCCAACTCACGCTTCCTGGGCGTCCTCACAGCGACCCTCTCCCTGGACGCGGTAACGAACATCCTGGAGCGCTTCGCTCCCGGAGAGGCGGGGCAGGTGTCGCTCATCACGGCGGACGGGAGGGTGGTCGCCCGCACGAAGGGCGGACCCGAATTCGTGCGTGGGGTGGAGAGCGCCACACTCGATCAACTCACGGAAGCCGGGGATGCCACCACGGAGTACGCCGACCTGGACGGAGTACCCGTCGTGGGGATCCTCACGCAGGTCCCACCCATGGGGTGGGCGGTGATCGCGGAGATCCCCAGGGCCGAGGCTTTCGCGCAGGTCGAGGAGATGCGCGCTTCGTCGCTGTTCCTGGTGTCCATCCTTCTGGTGGGCGTGGGACTCGTCGCGTATCTCCTCGCACTTCTCATCGTCAGACCCCTGGCCCGCCTGACCCAGGCCGCCGGGGCGGTGGCCGGGGGAGACCTGTCGGTGGATCTCCCCGTCACGGGACGAGGGGAGGTCGCGTACCTGACCGAAGTCTTCAACGAGATGGTCGATCGGCTGCGGCAGGGCCGTCAGGACCTCGACCTCGCCAACGCCACCCTGAGGGAGCGCAACACCGAACTGGAACGCCTCTCCTCCACCGACGTGCTCACCGGCCTGTTCAACCGCCGCCACATCATGGACGAGTTCGAGGAGGAGATCCGGCGCGCGACGCGCCACGAACGACCGTTCGCGGTACTCCTGTGCGACGTCGATCACTTCAAGCAGTACAACGATACGCACGGGCATCTCGCCGGTGATCGCGTGCTCTCGCGTGTCGGTGAGGTCATCGAAGACGTGCTCCGTGGCATCGACATCGGCGCACGATATGGCGGAGAGGAGTTCATGATCCTGCTCCCCGAGTCCGACCTCGACGGCGCCGTGGAGGCCGCCGAGCGGCTGCGTGAACGAATCCGCACCGAGGAGTTCCCGGGTGGCACCGTAACGGTCAGCATCGGTGCCGCCGTCTTCCCGGAACACGGAGACACTTCCAACAAGATCATCTCCGCGGCGGACGCCGCACTCTACCGGGCGAAACGGGCAGGGAGGGACCGCGTGGTGCGGGCCACTCCGCACGCCTGACCGGCTCCGGTCCGGACTAGGTGCCTTCCCGGCTCCTCACCAGGGACTGGTAGATCCACCCCTCGCGACCCTGCTCGTCGACGATCCGCACCCACTGTGCCGTGTACGACTGGCCGGCCACCTTCGCGCCGCCCTCCACGGTGAACAGCACGCGGAACGAAAGACCCGGACCCTCTCTCACGTTGCTCCGCCCGGTGGCCTCGAGGGGGATGGGGAGCGCGAAGAGCGACTCCCCGGGCCGGAGACCCTCTCCGCCGACGCCGCTCAGAAGAGCCTGCCTGCTCCTCGCCAGGGCGCGGACCTGCGTGGCGAGGTAGAGCGCACCGCCGAAGTTCCCCTTGTTGAACTCTTCGTTGCTCTGCGCGAGGAGGGCCTCGGCCCGCTCGACGTCCCCGCCGCCGGGCACGCTCCGGAGGGACACCATGGCGATCTCGGCCTCCGCCATCCCTGACGCCGCCTCGGCCCGGCTGGCCTGGCTCTGCAGCTTGGCCATGTTGCGCACGACCTCCTGCTGCGTGGCGTCGAGCTGATGCTGGAGATCCGCCAGTTGGGCGTCCCGCTCCAGAAGCTGGAGTTGGAGCGCGGCGACGCGTTCCTCCAGCCTCGAGTCCACCCGGGACTCCGTCTCCACCCGCACCGTGTCGACCACGTAGAGGGTATCCGTCGACTCCACGGGCGGCACCTCGGGGGTCGACCACAGGCCCCCCAGGGTCGTGCACGCGGACACGCACGACACAATCACGGGGCCGAGTATTTGCCGTCGCTTCATCAGGGATTCCGTAGTTCCAGGGTCCCTGCAATGTAAGCCTTCGAGCGGGTCCGGTTCAAACCTTCCGGGAAGTTCACCCGGGGCGGCGCACCTCCACCACCGAGTGGTCCGTCACGAAAACGGAGCCGTCCGCCCCGCGTACGACGGCGGCGTCCCCCACGAGAGAGTCGTGCAGACACGCTCCCTCCACGCGAGATCCCCTCCCCAGAATGGAGTTGCGAACCACGGAGCCGTCCACCCGGGCTCCTTCCTCCACGGTGACTCCAGGCCCGAGGCGCCCTCCCCTCACCACCGCTCCCGCCTCCACACGCACGGGCTCGACGATCTCGGCGTCCTCCACCACGGCCGACGGATCCACGCCGCCCCGCCTCGTGCCCACCAGGTGGGCGTTGGTTTCAAGGAGTGTCTCCGGCTTCCCGGCGTCCCACCACCCCTCCACCGGCGCCGTGAGAAGCCGGGCACCCTGATCCACCATGTACTGGAAGGCGTCTGTGAGATAGAACTCTCCCGACGGGCCCGTGGGCTGCGCGAGGACGTGGCGCACCCCCTCGTACAGGAGGGCGTGGTCACGGATGTAGTAGAGCCCGATGTTGGCGAGCTTCGAGATGGGTTCGGAAGGCTTCTCCACGATGCGCGCCATGGTGCCGTCGTCATGGGTCAGGATCACGCCGTACCGCTGGTAGTCCTCCACCTCCTTGGCCCAGATCACTCCGGCGTACTCCGCCGGGAGGGTGGCCGCGAGCCCGTAGTCCAGTTCGAGCACGGCGTCGGGGAAGACAATGAGCACCTCGTCGTCGATGAAGGGCTCGGCCAACGCTACCGCGCCGGCGGTACCGTCCTGGACGGCCTGGAGCACGTAGCGGGGGCGGATCCGGGGATACTCCCGAGCCATCCATGTCTCGATCTCGTCGCGGAGGTATCCCACGATACAGACGATTTCGTCTACACCCATGGCGATGAGGTCGTCCAGGAGGTAGGCCAGCACCGGCTTTCCCGCGACCCTCAGGAGCGGCTTGGGTGTATGGTGGGTGTACGGGCGGAGACGGGTACCCTTCCCCGCGAGCGGGATGATGGCTTTCATGACTTCGGCGGTGGCGTCGGAGGACGAAGGAGGCGACACTATGCGCGGCACCAGAGACACGGTGCAGAGTATCCCCGGGGTAGGGGATGCGTTCCACCACGAACACCTCGACACCGGCCCCATGCGCCCGACCAGAGCCCAGAGCCTCTTTCTCGTCCCGTTGGTGGCGGTGCTGGGGGCGTGTGCGCCCGCGTCGGGCTCCGGCCCCGTGCGCTCGTTTCCGATCCCGCCTCCCCACATCTACGAGATCCCGCTGGAGCAGGTGGCGGTGGACACGGTCCTCCCCGGCGTCATACAGGTTCAGGGCACCGCCGAGGTGGGCGTCCAGCCGGACCGCGCGCACGTCCGGTTCTTCGTGGAGACGAGGGAACGCACCGCCGACCGGGCGGCGGCGGCCAACGCCCGCCTCACCGACGCGGCGCTGGATGCCCTGCGGGACGGGGGGTTCGCGGGCCTGGATCTCCAGACCTCGGGATACCGCCTCACTCCCGTCTACTCCTACCCGTCGGCGAACGAGAACCGGGTGCGGGTGATCGACGGGTACACCGTGCGCAACACGGTACAGGTCACCACCACGGACGTGTCTTCGGTGGGCCGCATCGTGGATGCCGCCATCGCGGCGGGGGTGAACGGAGTCGAGCACGTCTCCTTCACCTCGTCCGATACGGAGAAGGCGGAGCACGAGGCTCTGGCGCTTGCCGTGGAGCGGGCTCGTCGGACGGCGGAGGTGATGGCGGCGAGCCTGGGCTACGCTCTGGGAGAACCCGTGGAGGTGACGGGCGGAGCGCATCCCCCCCAGGCTCCCCCCACCGAGTTCATTCGCCTCCGGAGTGAAATGGCCATGGCTCCCGAGACGCCCGTGGAGGTCGGAGAGTCGCTGGTGCGCGCCTCGGTATCGGTGAAGTTTCGTATCGGTCCAACAAGGAGTCGTTGAGCAGATCCATGATGGGAAAGACACGCGCGGTCACGGACCCGGGTGGGGCGGATGAGCGCCTCAGAGGACGCACCTACGCCATCCCCTTCGAACAGGTCTGGAAGGCGTGCCTCCACCTTGCCGGGGGGGGGCTGAACCGATGGCACGTGCTGGACGCCGACGACCAGCGCGGTTTCATCACCGCCGAGGCTCGTTCGGCCATCTTCAGAGTCGTGGACGACGTCTACATCCGCATCGGGCTCGATGAGAATGGCCAGACCCGGGTGGACATGGAACTCCACACCCGCAACGACAAGGGCGACATGGGACGTCTCACGCGGATGGCCGGCGCGTTCGCCCGCCGCCTGGACCGATACCTCAAGGCGGAGCCATGGCAGATTCTCGAGGCGTCGTCCCCCTCCACCGTCCGAGCGAATCGATGACCCGGCGCACCGTCGCCTCGCTGCGCGGAGTCGCTCCGATCCTCCTGGCCGCCGGTGTTCTGGCGGGTTGCTCGGGGCCGGAGGCCGACCCGTCCCAGGGGGCGGACCAGGGCGACGCCGGGGCTCCGACCGGAAACTTTCGTGGCCGTTCCTACGAACGGAATTTCGTGTTCACGAACATTTCCGGAGACAGCGCGCTCATGATTCCCTGGCTCACGACCTCGCAAACCCGGCCCGGAGCCGTGGACCGGAGGGTACGTGGGTTTCTCTTCCGCGGCGGAAACTGGGACCCCTTCTACGACGAGGCATGGGAGACGGCGCCCACCCGGGCGCCCTGGCGGATCCTCCCGCACGACCATTTCCACCTCATCGTGGGGCAGGCCGACGCCGTCGACGCCATCTCCTACGACGACGGCGTCCGCCAGCTCGACCTGGAGATGGGACAGGCGATCGGCGAATGGACCGGATCACGAGGCCAGACGTTCCGGATCCAGATCGCCAACATGGTGCTGTCGGACCAACGCGTCCGTGGGATGATGATGGAGATGGCGCGCACCCACACGGCGGACGGCCCTCCGCCCGGTGATTGGGCGTTCCTGGTGTCGGGAGACTCGCTCCAGGTGGTTCTGGAGGGGAGTGAGACACACTCCGTGATCACCGCCGGATCCTACCAGGGGTGGGGAAGCCTGGACGGGCAGAGCCTGCAATGGCCGTCCATGAACCTGGAGTGGGCGGACGTGGGGGCCTTCCAGCCGGCCCGCCAGGACGTCCCGGTGGCCTGGAGGCTGTCCACGCAGGACAACTCCATCTCCGGTCGGTTCGAGGTGAGGTCGGCGCACATCGTGGCGGGCGAGGGAGCAGGACCCGTCCTCCCCGTGGACGCGCTCTACCAGGTGGATGGGCGGATCACGGTCGCGGGTCGGAACTACCCCGTGCGGGGCCTGGTGCGTCACACGCGCCCCTGAGCCGTCATGGACGACTTGATCCGGCCCCTCGTCACCATCACGTTCGGGGCCCTGGCGGGCGGACTCACCAACACGGTCGCCATCTGGATGCTCTTCCACCCCTACGAGGCCCCGCGTATCGGCCGCTGGCGCCTCCGGGGAATCCAGGGGGCCATCCCCAAGAACCAGCCTCGCCTGGCCGCCGCCATCGGGCGAACCGTGGGAAGCCGTCTCCTCACCGACGAGGACCTCACACAGACGTTCACCAACAGCGAGTTCCGGGTCGCCTTCGACGAGCGACTCGCCGACTTCCTCGACGAGTTGCTCCACAAGGAACGCGGATCCCTCAGGGACATCCTCCCGGCGGGCGTCGTCGCGCAGGTCGAGTCGCTGCTCGCGGAGGTGACCGACGGGGGACTCCAGCGGCTCCGTACGTACATCGCGTCACCCCGCTTCGACGAGGCGGTGCGACACCGGGCCGGGTCCATCGTGGAGGCCGTTTCCGGCGAGTCCATCGGGGGAATCCTCACCCCGGCGCGCGGAGAGGCGCTGGAAGCCACGGTACAGAACTGGTTCGAGGACGCCGTGGAGAGCGACGGCTTTCGCACGGCGGTGGACGACTACCTCGACCGGGCGGCCCATCGGTTGCTCGCTCCGAGCCGCACCTTCGAGGAGATCCTCCCGCTGGGGCTGGTGGGCTCCCTGGAGAAGGCGATCCAGGGCTACCTCCCTCTCGCCATCGCCCGGCTGGGGCGCCTCCTCGAGGACCCGGCCGCCCGCGCGCGCTTCGAACACACCATCCACGAGCTGCTGCGCCGCTTCCTCAGCGACCTGAAGTTCCACCAACGCGTCGTGGCGCGGTTGGTGATGACCGAGGAGACGGTGAACAAGGTCCTGGACACCATCGAGACCGAAGGGGCCGAGCGTCTCTCGGAGATCCTCCAGGACCCCGCCGTCCAGGCCGCCATGGCACGGGGCGTGAACGAAGCCATCGTCGACTTCCTCCGCCGACCGGTGGCGTCGGTCCTGGGTGACCCCACCGACGAAAGCGTGGTGTCCACCCGTACGACCCTGGTGGAGTGGATGGTGGGGATGGCCCGGGACCCCGCCACGCGCGAGTTCCTCATCGAGAAGATGCACGCGGGGCTCGCGAAGGCCGGAGCCCGCACCTGGGGAGACATCTTCGCGCAGGTGCCTCCGGAGCGGGTGGCGGAGTGGCTCGTGGCCGCCGCGCGGAGCGAGGCCGCCGACCGCTTCTACGCCGAAGCCGCCGGAAGGATGTCGGGGATGGTCCTCGACCGTCCCATCGGCACACCGTCGGGGTGGCTCCCCCCGGAGGCTCCCGTGCGGATCGAAACGGCGCTGGGTGACCCGATCTGGGCGTGGCTCCAGACCCAGGTCCCGTACGTGGTGGAACGGATGGACGTGGCCAGGCGGGTCGAGGAGAAGGTGCTGCACTTCCCCACGGCGAAGATGGAAGAACTGATCCGGCGGGTGACCGATCGGGAGCTCAAGCTCATCGTGCGCCTGGGCTACGTCCTCGGTGCCGTGATCGGAGCGGGGTTGGTCGTGCTCGACAGCCTCCTCCCGGGATGACCGCGAGGCACGCCACCCCTCAGGTCAATCCTTGTCGTCCGGAGACTCGAGCTTGAAGCGGCCGCCGCGACCCCGCCCGGCGCCCGTGCCGGTCTTGATGTTCCTCTGCATCCACGCAAAGGGGGTGAAGTACTTCTTCACTCGCCTACGCCGGCCGCCACCGCGATCCATCACCTCGTTGATTTCATCGAAGTCCGGCTCGTAGCGTCCGGGAAGGCCGAGCCAGATCCCCACCCCCAGAGCCAGCACGGCTCCCAGGATCTTGATCACCAGCATGCCCGGCCTCCTTTCCTCGTGGTGAAGTGCTCCACACCCGCCTCCATGTCGTCGATCCCCCCGCCCCGTTCCTACCATCCGTCCGGAGCGCCGTTCCCGTTCCAACGAAAAGAGGGCACCCCGCCAGGCGGATCGCCGGCAGGGTGCCCTCGAATTCTCGTGCCGAAGAGGTCAGGCCTTTCCGGCGGTCTCCAGAACGAGCAGCACGAGCCCGACGGAGAGGATGATCGCCACCGCGTTGGTGCCCACGGCCACCATGGCGACGATTGTCCAGAAGATCATGTGCGTAAAGAGGTATCCCCCTGGCACCAGGTCCCGCATGGATGTCTCCCGTCGAGCGTGCATGTTCGGTCGGTCCCGGAGAATATGCGGTCCACCGGCCGCGCTGTCACCCCCCCGGCGAGCGCACGGCACGCCCGGGGCGGAGTGCATCAGTCGAAGGCGTCCGCGGTGGGCGGCCCACCTTCGCCCCGGCCCACCCGCTGGCGCGCCTCCGCCAGGTATCCGGGCTCGAGACGGAGAAGGCTGCTGATCTTCCGCATCAGGTAGCTCTCCTTCCCCGCCAGATCACCGTCGGAGTAGACCAGCCCCCACATGATCTCGGCCAGGACCATCTTCTGCCCCAGAGAATAGTGCTCCGCGATCAGGCTGGTGAACTGCCAGAGGTCCACCGCCTCGCGGCGCGCCTGTGCCGCCAGCTCGAGCAGCCGTGCGGCCTCGGCCTGGTCCAATCCGAAATGCCTCCGCACCGCCGAATCCACGTGCGCCTGCTCGTCTTCGGTGAACTCGTCGTCGGCGTGGGCCAGCTCCAGGAGAAGGGCGCACGCGGCGAGGCGAAGATCGTGACGCGTGGCCTCCTCACCACTCTCGGGACCGGGCGACATCGCGGAACTGAAGAACGACCGGATTGCCTCCAGCACGGGCACCTCCGTGGAGAAGTGTCTGCTCAGAAGTCCACACTGTGCACCCGGCGAACGCCGGCGCGCAACGGGAGCCAGATGGTGAGCGCGGTGAGGAGCGTGGCCCCGGCTACTCCCAGAACGAGGGGGACCACCGAAACCTGGGCCTCGCCCTCGCGGAGGCGAGAGGCCAGAAAATGGTAGACCGGCCACGCCTCCAGGGCGACGACCGCCCCCAGATACGCCACCGCGGCCATCATGAACAGGAGCCCCCCGAAGGACGTGGGAATCTCGGCCACGTTCTCCGTGTCGTAGTTGGGAAAGAGCGCACCGATCCCCAACGCCAGCGCGTTGAGCGCCAGGGTGATCCCCACCATCGTGACCGACGTCATGACCAGGATGAAGGGTGAGGCCTGGAGCACCACGTTGGTGATCACGATGAGGGGGAGCGCCACCACCAGGAGGGGGACCGTCCCCACCCAGTACTTGGCCCAGAAGAGGGAGCCGATGTCCAGCGGGGAGGAGCGGATGAGCCACATCATCCGCCCTTCGATGGAGATGGCCGGAAAGACGAAGCGCGCGGCGATGGCGGCCACCACGAATCCCGCCAACCCGAGGTTCAGGAAGGAGACCAGATTGATGAGGAAGAAGGAGACCTGCTCGCCGGTGTACAGCGGGAGCACCGTGATGTTGTACACGTACACGGCCACCAGCACCCCCAGCAGGATGAGCTGGGACCACTGGGTCGTATCGCGGAAGAAGACCCGAACCTCCTTGGCCACCAGCCCACGCGTGCTGGCCCGCGCACCGGACATCATCCTCTCGATGAACGCTCCCCGGGTCCGTCCCGCCCTGCGCTCCGCCCCTTCCTGCGCCCGGGTGAATCCGGCCCCGAAATAGCGCACGTGAAGCCAGCCGCCCAGCACCACGGCCGCCGCCGCCGTGCTCCACAGGAAGAGGAAGGGAAAGGGCTGGAAGAATCCGTTGAGGTGCGACATGAGCGCATCGGCCGCCCACTCGCTGGGGAGCCAGGGAGACGTCGGGGTGCGCAGCACCGCCATGAAGTCCACCAGATCCCTGAACTCCTCCGGGCGCATGAGGCGCTCGGGACGCACGAAGCGGAACAGGGCGATGACCCCGGCGGCGGCGAACAGGCCGATCAGAGCCAGGAGATCGCGGGTCCGGCGCGCCGGAAAGACGTTGACCAGCACGAGGGTCGCGGCGCTTCCCACCACCGCCGGGATGACGAGGAAGGGAAGGACGGTCACCGCGGCGAGGAGATAGAAGACCGGTGACCCCGCGTACACCACTCCGTAGGCCGCCACGATGGGAACGGCCATGAGCACCACCATCCACGACGAGTCCATCATCGTCTCCGCCAGGCGGGCTCCGTAGACGTAGAAGGGGTCCGCCGGCGAAGCGACCACCAACTCCAGATCCTCGGACAGGAAGAAGGTGGAGAGCGACGTGATCACGTTGGAGAGGAGGAGGATCATGAGGAAGGTGACGAACGCCAGCCCCAGGAGCTTGGCGGCCAGGAGATCACCGATCCCCTGGGTTCCGCGAAAGTACAGGAGCATGCGGTAGATGACCGCGAAGACCATCCCCCAGAACACGAGACCCACGAAGCCCAGGAGGAACGCCTTGGAGAGCCGGCCCTCGGCGGTGCGGGCCCGATTGATCTTGGTGCGGAGCTTGGGCCGGAGAAGCCAGAGGATTCCCGGGCGCGACGTCTCGGCGGTCATCCCTCGATGGCCTCGTGAAGGCTCTGGACCAGATCCGCGATGGCCTCCCCCCCCGTGACCTTCAGGAAGATGTCCTCCAGGTGGGCCCTGTCCTCGCCCTCGCCTCGCTCACCGGACTGGGCCCGGAGCTCGTCCATGGTTCCCAGCGCGATGATGCGGCCCTGGTTCATGATGGCGATGCGGTCGCACAGCGCCTCGGCCACCTCGAGGGTGTGGGTGGAGAGGAACACGGTGCCCCCTCCGTCGACGTAGGTGCGGAAGAGGTCCTTGAGCACGCGCGCGGACCGGGGGTCCAGCCCCACCATGGGCTCGTCCACCACCACCAGCTTGGGATGATGGATCAGAGCGGAGCTGATCAGGAGCTTCTGGCGCATCCCGTGGGAGTAGCTCTCGATGAGCTCGTCCTTCCAGGGCGTGAGGTGGAACAACTCCAGGAGTCGATCCGCCTGCCCCTCCACGGCGTCTCCTTCCCTTCCCCACAGCCCCGCCACGAACCGGAGGAACTCGCCTCCGGTCAGCTTCTCGTAGAGAAAGGGACGGTCGGGGATGTACCCCACCTGAGACTTGGCCGCGTCGGGCTCGGCCGACAGGTCGGCCCCACCCACCAGGATACGGCCTTCGCTGGGCTGGAGGACTCCGGCGACCATACGGATGGTCGTGGTCTTCCCCGCCCCGTTGGGGCCGAGGAACCCGAAGATCTCACCCCGCTGCACGGTGAGATCCAGGCCCGCCACGGCGGTGAACCCTCCATACCGCTTCACGACGCCCTGAAGCTCCAGCATCGCTGTATCCTGCACCCTACCGGACGGATCGGGGGTCGGCTCCTTGGGCTCCACGCGAACTCCTTTGGTCACGATTGGTCGATCACTTCGATGTCCAGATTCCCGATGAGGCGCACGATCTCCACCTGCTGGGCCAACCCGCCGACGATGAACCGCAGGTGGGAAGCGTCGGCAGGGTACTGCCCGAAGGTGGGGTCCACCGCGACCCATTCGCCCAGCCACACCTCCGGCCACGCGTGGTAGAAGAAGGCTCCGTTCACGTAGACCAGGCCCACCGCGGTACGCGCGGGAAGCCCCAGCGCGCGAGCCATCGCCACGTAGAGCACCGTGTGCTCGTTGCAGTCTCCCCTCAGCGTTTCCAGCACCTGGACGGCGTTGGGCACCGAGACGGTGATGCTCTTCTCCAGCATGTGGTACACGGCGGTCGTGAGCTGCCGGGCCACGTTCTTCGGATCCTGCCGCCACTGGGTCCGGCGCGCCGTGATCTGCTGGGCCCGATCGATGATGCGCTGGTCGTCGCTCTGCACCAGGGGCTCGGGCTCGAGCGAGGCCCGCAGATCCATGCGGGGATACGGGAGGGAGTAGTCCGGCGCGAGGGCGTCCCACCGCTCTCGGCGCACGATGAGGGTGTCACCCCGCAGCGTCTGCCTCCCCCCGTCGAGTTGGAAGCCCGCCAGGTCCACGCCCGTGAGGCGGAAACGGAGCTCCTCGAACTCCTCGAGGTTCTCGAGATCGACGTTGCTCTGGACGGCGGTGGACAGGATCACGTCCTCGTCCACGGTCGCCGCCCCGGCGAGGCGGGCGTCTTCCTGACTCTGGCGGGCCAACTCGTATTCGGTCTTCTCCATGGAGAACCCGAGGGCGCTGGACGCCGTGAGGATGCGGCCGTCCTCGTCCACCCAGCTCTCCACCCGTACCCCCCCGAAAGTCTCCGCGATGCGCCAGGCGGGAACCGAGTCGTACCGCGCGGGCTCCCACCTACCGGTCGCGGGGGTGAGCGCCGCGCTGTCGGGAATGACGAGCGTGTCGTGCTCCAGGACCTCCACCTCCACCGGGCGGGTGCTGAGCGTGGTCGGATCGAACACGGATAGCCGCACCCGCCGCCCCACCTCCAGCCCCTCTCCCATGGCGACCCGGATGGGCACGACGGACGACATCACCGGCGGCTGCGGGAGGCGGAAGGAGAGCGTCTGCTCACTCCCCTGGGAAAGAATCCGGACCTCGAGGGTGGTGTCGGGCGTGAGCTCGCCCGTGGCCGCGAAGCGTCCGACCTCGCTGTCCAGGGTGAAGGAGAACTCCTCCATCACCAGGCTGGGTCCGAGGCGCACGGTGGTGCGCGCCACCGCCCGGCCCGTCTGGCCCAGAGCGGGGAGTTCGAGGCTCATCACGTCTTCGAGCGAGAACCCGCCCGGCACGGTATCCAGTCGGGACGTCGCCTGCCCGACCGTGCGCCCGCCCATGGTGAGCGTGTAGAAGCTCATCCCGGGAGCCAGGGACAACGCCGCCTCCGCCAGGCGGGCGAGTTCCGGCTGGAAATACTCCCGGCGAGCCTGCCACCCCACCATCCCCAACCAGATGGCGAGGATGGACCCTCCCAGCAGTCGACGTGCCATGCCGTGCCTTTCTCCGGTCGAAATCGGGTGGATCGGGACAGAAAACGATGGGGGGGTCCTTCGTTACCCCTCACCCTCCCGTTCCGGTCCCCATGATACCCCGGCGGGTCATCCGTGCCCCGGAAACCGCTCCCGGATCAGCGACTTCACCGCTTGTGAGAACACGGTCTCCTCATACTCCGTGGACACCACCACCACCAGGTCCAGGGGGGGCTCTCCCTCGGACACGTGGTCCACCAGGATCTCGGAAAGCACCGCGGCGGCATCCTCCGCTCCCATGTCCCCCACGCCGAGTCCGAAGGGAGGGAGCGCCACGGAACTGAGCCCCCACTCCGCTGCCCGTCTCAGACCGTTCCGCACCGCTCTCTGGACGTTGAGACTGGTCTGCGGCTCGTTCACCTCGCTCACCGACGCGTGGATGAGGAAGGGCTGGGGAATCCCTCCACCCGGCGTCATCACGGCGGCGCCGGACGGGAGGCTCTCGAGCTCCTCCAGGCGGGCCTCCACTCCGGCGCCGGCCCGCAGCCCGACGTCACGCGACAGGGCCGAGACGGGAGCCAGGTCCGAACGGATGGGCCGCATGATCCCCTCCACCTCCTGATCCAGGAGATGGCCCCGCACGACACGGATCATCCGCGTTGCAGTTGCCGCGCCTTCCGGAACATCAGGGCGGCCTCCTCGGGCAGGTTCTTGCGGTCGAAGAGGATGCCCATGGCGTAGAACGCCTTGTGGTTGGTGGGCTGGAGCGCTGCGGCGCGCTCCAGAGCGGTCAACGCCTCGTCGTACTGCTCCAGCCTGTTGAGGGCCTCGCCCAGATAGTACAGGGCCACGGCGTGCTCGGGCGCTTCGTCGCAAACGGAACGAAGCTCCTCCTCCGCCTGCTCGTACAGTCCCCTCCGGAAGAACACGACCCCCAGCGTGGAGCGCACTTCCACGTGCCCCGGATGGAAACGCAACGCCTTTCGAAGCACGGCGTCGGCCTCTTCGTAGCGGCCCAACATCCCCAGCGCCGAACCCACGCGATTCAACACCTCCGCGTTGTCGGCCTCGACCTTCTGGGCGGCTTCGAACTGCTCCAGGGCCAGGTCGAAGTGCCCCAGCGACTCGAAGATGCGGCCGAGGCTCAGACGGCCCCTCAGGTGGCCGGGATTCTCGGCGATGACCCCGCGATAGAGCTCGATGGCTTCGTTGATTCGCCCGTCGTCCACGAGATCGCCGGCGCGGGCCATCCTCTCCCCCACGGGGAGGGGCGCGGGACGGGACGAATCGTCGGAGACCAGTTCGAAGAACGCCATGGAGCGGGTGGTACTCGCCTCCGTTTCCTTCTCGGAAGCGGCTTCGGCCGCCTTCCGGGCCAGCTCCTTCTTCTCTTCCTCCCGGAGTGCCTCCACGGCGCGGAGCACCTCGGCGGCACGCGCCACCACGGGACCGCGGAGCTTGTCCACCGAGTCCAGGAACGCCACGCCGTCCAGGAGATCACCCTGTACGTCGTCGGCCTCCGTCCCCCCCGGCTTCCGATTCCCCCCCATCACACGCCTCCGCGGGTCTCGCCCGCCACCCACGCGAGATACCGTTCGGACCCGGCGGTCACGGGCAGGGCCACGACCTCGGGCACGTCGTACGGGTGGAGCTCGTGCACCCGGTCGCACAGCGCCGGCACGCATTCGTCGGTGGTCTTGATCACCAGCAGGACCTCCTCTTCACGCCGCACTTCGCCCTCCCAGCGATACACGGAGGTGATGGAAGGCACCAAGCTGACGCACGCCGCCAGCCGCCCCTCCACCAAAGCGCAGGCCAGGGTCTCCGCCTCCTCCCTCCCCGGTGCGGTGACCAGCACCGCCACGACCCTCGCCGGCGGAGCCGTCGCCACACTCATGGTCCGGCCACCACCACGGTATCCGTGAGGCCCTCATTGTACAGAGCTTCGATGACTTCATTCCAGCGTTCCTGCACGACGCGTCGCTTCACCTTGAGCGTAGGCGTGAGACACCCGTTCTGGATGGTGAGGTCCTCCTGGAGGAGGGCGATCTTCTTCGGGGTCTCGAAGGAGGCGAGGCCGTGCAGCCCCTTCTGTACCTCCCCCTCGATCAACTTCTTCACTTCTTCGGATTGCAGGAGGGCCTCACGGCCGTTGGCGTCCACTCCCCGGGCGGCGGCCCAGGCTTCCAGATTCACGAACGACGGCACCACGAGGAGCGACACGAACCTCCGTCGGTCTCCCACCATCACGGCCTGCTCGATGAACGGATTGGCCTTGAGGCGGTTCTCGATGGGCTGGGGCGCCACGTTCTTGCCGGCCGCCGTGACGATGATGTCCTTCTTCCTGTCCGTGATGCGCAGGAAACCATCTTCGTCCAACTCGCCGATGTCCCCGGTATGGAACCACTTCTCTTCGTCGATGGCTTCCGCGGTGGCCTCGGGCTTGAAGTAGTATCCCAGCATGACCTGGGGTCCGCGGATGAGGATCTCGCCGTCGTCGGCGATCCTGATCTCCGTCCCGGGGACGGCCTTCCCGACGGTCCCGATGCGGAAGTCGACCTGGGTGTTCACGTTGGTCACGGGGCTGGTCTCGGTGAGCCCGTACCCCTCCAGGATGGTGATCCCGATGGAGTAGAAGAACCGATTCAGGTCGGGGGCCAGGGGTGCGCCACCGCTCACGAAGTAGCGGATCCGACCTCCCATGGCGGCTCTCACCTTGGAGAACACGAGCTTGTCGGCGAGCCGGTACTGCATCCGCAGGAGCCCTCCTTCCCGCCCGCCCGCGAGTCGGAAGGCGGCCGCCCGGTCGGCAACACCGACCGCCCAGGCGACGATGCGCGCCTTGACCCCCCGTGCCTCCATGACGCCGTTGTAGATCTTCTCGTACAAGCGCGGAACGGACACGACCACGGTGGGGCGCACGACCTGCATGTCGTCCACCACCGTGAGCATGGAGCGCGCATAGGTGATGGTGCACCCTCGCGAAAAGAAGAGGTAGTCCACCATCCTCTGGAGGATGTGGGAGAGGGGGAGGAAGTTGAGCGTCTCGTCATCCTCTCCCAGGTAGAGGACGATGTCCGACGCCTCCACGTTGGAGAAGATGTTGTTGTGACTGAGCATCACGCCCTTGGGCGTCCCCGTGGTCCCCGAGGTGTAGAGGACGGTGGCCAGGTCGTCGGGCGCGGCCACGGCGGCCCGCCTGCGGAACTCGCCCTCCTCCCATCCCTCCAGGACCTCCGCCCCCTTCTCCATGAATGCCGCCCAGTCCATGACTCCTTCCGGGAGCTCCTCGGGAGGATCGAACACGACGATCTGCACCGGATGGGCACACTCCTCACGAGCCTCCACCACCTTGGCCATCTGCTCTCCCGTGGAGACGAAGACCAGTCCGGAGCCCGAATCCTTCAGGATGTACGCCACCTGTGGCGCGGTGAGCGTGGAATAGATCGGGACGTCCACGATCCCCGCGCACAGACATCCGTAGTCGGCGAGCGCCCACTCGGGTCGGTTCTCGGAGAGGATGGCCGCGCGATCGCCACGGGAGAGGCCGATTCCGTCCAGGGCAGCCACGACATGACTCACGATCCCTTCGGCCTCGGCGTAGCTGATGTCCTGGAGCGTGTCCGGCGTGAGGAAACGCCGGAGCGCCGGAGCATCGCCCAGGTCGTCCACCGCGCGGGTGAACAACCCGGCGAGGGTCCCGGTGGGCACCGCGGTCTCGTTCCGTACGTACGTCAGACTGGACATGCGCCTCCTTTCCACAATCGGTCAGGCACGCTCCACGTCGATGGTCAGATCCACGTCCGACCGCAACGTGTGCAGGACACTGCAATATTTTTCGCGAGACAGATCCACGGCACGCCGCAACTTGGCCTCGTCCTCCTCGGCCGGCCCCGCGATCCGGTAGACCAGTCGGATGGCCTCGAACCGTCGCGGTGGCTCCTGCACCCGCCACCCATCCACCCGGACCTCGAGAGACTCCACGGGAACCCGCGACTTCTCGAGGATCATCACCAGGTCCACCCCCATGCACCCCGCCAGGGAGAGGAGCAGGAGATGGGTCGGGGACGGTGAGCCCTTCCCGCCGCTCTCCAGCCGGATCGTGGGACCGTCCGGTGGACCTCCGGTGAAGGACAGGCCCTCGCCCGTCCAGTGGAGGACGACCCGGGTGGACGGCTCGTCGTTCCTAGAAGAGCTCATCGGGATGCGATTCGTGTGGTGATTGGTCGTGGCGCGACCGACGGATCTCCGCGAGCGTGGACCTCGCGTGCGTCCGGTGCTGCTCCGCCTGCTCCCCGGAGGGCGGACGGGCGAGGAACGCCTCGAGATGCTCCGCGGCCTCGTTCTGGTTCCCCGACCGGAGAAGGATGAACGCGAGGCCGTAGTGCGCCCCCGCCGCGCTGGGGTCCTTCTGGAGAACGTGGCGATACGTCTTCGCGGCCTCGTCCGTCATGCCGATGCGCGTGTAGCAGATGGCGATCTGCTGGAGGACCACCGGATCACCGGGGGCCTCTTTGAGCGCGAGCCGGAACGACGTGAGAGCTTCGTGGAACTTGCCCGACGTGAGGAGCGCGAGCCCCTCGTCGTAGTAGTCCACTCGCTCCGGGTCGGAACCGCCGAGAATCTTGTTCCAGAAGGCCATGGACGGGACACATCAAGAGAACCGAGGTACGACTCATCCCCAGGGAATTCCAGTCCCGTGGGGTGGCCGGAAGGTAGAAGCACGCGGCGCTGTTACGCAACGGGCCACGCGGGCTCAACCTCTTGCCGCGACGATGGTTCCGGCATCCCGGGCGAGAACCGACATCCGCGCCGCCTCAAGAACGACTTCCGCCCCCGCCGGCGGATCCACGACCACGACGCGCCCCGCGCGGGCCGCCACCCTCGCCGCCTCCCCGATCCACGCCCCTCCCATCCCTCCGTCCACCACCACTCCCCGGAACGTTCCGTCGAAGAAGGGAAGCCCCGGCCGCGACACCACCCGGGTCACTCGGGGCGCCGGAGGCCACACGGCCATCGCTCCGTCCGCCGCCACCACCTCGACCCCAGGAACCACCCGGGCGACGCCCTCCGCCGCGGCGGCCGGCGCGCCGACGAGGAGCAACGTCCCGGGGCCCTCCGCGACTCCCATGAGCGCCGCGAGACGGTACGCCTCCTCCTCCTCCACGGGCCGGGGCGCTCCGGCGCGCCCGCTCACCTGGCCTCCACGCGGCGGGGTGCGGAGATCCGCGAAGGAGTCCACGATCGGGAAGGTGTCCCTGCAGTTGGGGCACCCGAGGCTTCCACGTACGACCCGGCGGTCGTGCATTTCCTCGGAGAGAAGGACGAGGCCGAACGACGGTCCGCACCGGGGGCACGCCAGCCGATCCGTGAGAAGGAGGTGCACGGACCCCCGAACCTCAGACCGAAGGTCCCGGAGGAGCCGGAAGCGGAGCGCCCACGGGGCCGTACTGCGCCCACTGCGACGGCGTCTCCCAGACCCGTGCGTAGAGTAGCCCCTCGGCGAGCTCGGCCGGGAGACGCTCCCGAAGGGCATGGAAGAAGTACCGGGCCTGGTTCTCGGCGCTCGTCTCCACGCCCTCGAACTGGGGGAGCTCGTTGAGGAGCCGGTGATCCAACTCGTCGGCGAGGACGCGCAGCTCCCGCTTGAGATCCACGAAGTCGAAGGCGATCCCCGACTCGTTCAACTCGGTGGTCTGCACGGCCACCTCGACCACGTAGCGATGGCCGTGCAGCCGTTCGCACTTTCCTTTGTACTTCTCCAGGAAGTGGGCGGAATCGTAGTGCGCCTGCACGCTCACCGTGTATGCGTAGGTCTCGCTCATCGCCTCAGGAATGCTCGATCTGCAGGAGGGGGATCCTCACCCTCGGTGGAAGTGATGCCACATAGAGTACCGCATCCGCCACGTCCCGAGGAAGGAGCATCGCCTCCCGCGCAGGAAGCGACGGGTCGTGATCGGGATCCAGGGGATCCCAGATCGACGTATCGGTGGCCGCGGGCTCCAGGAGCGTGGCGCGAACGCCCGTCCCCCTCAACTCCTCCAGGAGGACCTCATGGTACCCCCGGACCCCGAATTTCGAAGCGGAGTAGGCGCCGTTTCCCGGAAACGCCCGCCGTCCCGCCACGGACCCGACGTTGACGATGGTGCCCATCCCCCGCTCCAGCATGGCGGGGAGAAGGGCCCGGACCACGAGGAAGGTGCCCCGGAGGTTCACCGAAACGTTGAGATCGAACTGGCGGACGGACTCGCTCCGACACGGCTCGATCCCGAACACGCCCGCGGCATTGACCACGATGTGGGGGGGAGCGCCGAGGTGCTCGACCAGATCGTCCAACGCCGTCCAGAGAGACGCGTCGTCGGTGACGTCCGCCGGCACGGCCACCCCCCCGAGACGCGCCGCGTCGGCCTCGACCACGTCCTGCGAACGCGCCAGCAGCGCCACCTTCGCCCCGGCGTCGGACAGCGCCTCCGCCACGGCCGCCCCGATCCCCCGGCTGGCACCGGTCACCAGAGCCGTCTGTCCGCGAAGCGGCTGCTCCATGGGCTCCGTCACCCGAGGGGCTCGTGCACGCTGGTGGTGAGGCGGAGGAACTCGTCCCTGGTCCGCTGGTCCTCCAGGAAGCTCCCTCGCATGGCCGACGTGATGGTCTTGGAGTTCTGCTTCTGGACCCCCCGCATCATCATGCAGAGATGATAGGCCTCCACCACCACGGCGACGCCCAGGGGCTGCATGGTGTCCCAGATCGCCTGGGCGATCTGCTCGGTCAGCCGCTCCTGGACCTGGAAGCGGCGGGCGTACACCTCCACCAGACGGGCCGCCTTCGAGAGCCCCATGATCTGTCCGTTGGGGATGTACGCGACGTGTGCCTTCCCGAAGAACGGTAGAAGGTGGTGCTCGCAGAGCGAGTAGAGTTCGATGTCCTTGACCATCACCATGTTGCGATGGGATTCCTGGAACAGCGCGCCACCGACGGCGTCGTCCGGCGTCATGGCGTACCCGTGGGTGAGAAAGGCCATGGAGTCCTTCACCCGCGTCGGCGTGTCCAGCATCCCTTCCCGCCCCGGATCATCCCCGCAACGCCGGATCATCTCCGCCACCAGCGCTTCGAAGGGTACTTCGCCGAGGTCCGGTGCGCCCGGACCATCCATGCCGCCGGCGTCACTCATGCGTCCTTCTCTCCTGTGTATTCCACACTGTTACGAGGGGTCTCGTGGAGCACCATGCGGGACAGTCTCACACCCTGGGGAAGGGAGTCCTCCATGCGGTTCCAGATCGCGACCACCAGATTCTCCGTGGTCGGCACGACTCCACTCAACCACGGCACCTCCAGATTGAGGTTGCGGTGGTCCACCTCCCGCAGCACGCGCTCCTCGAGAAGCTCCCGGAGTTCCTTGAGATCCAACACGAAACCCGTCTCGGGGTGGACGGGACCCTCCACCGTGACCTCCAACTCGTAGTTGTGCCCGTGCCAGTGGGGGTTGGAGCAATCTCCGAACACGTCCCTGTTGCGCTCGTCGCTCCAGTCCGGATGGAAGAGCCGGTGTGCCGCGGAAAAATGTACTCGGCGTGTGGCACGCACGATGGGCATGGGACCTCCCGGACGGATCGCCGGATCGGATGGGGGGATCGTGACCCAGGGCTACCCCACCGAACGCCTTCGGATCCGACGTAAAAGAAGGGCCGGCGTCGGTGACGACGCCGGCCCCGTAGCGTGCCGGAGGGGGTTTATTGAAGCCCGGGCTCAATCAATGGAAACCTCCCCAGGTACATCCGCTTTCCCCTCTGCCGGGGCCTAGCGTCCGACCCGGGAGTAAGTCCCGGCTTCAGGAGTGTTGGCTCAATAAATGGTTCCTCCGGCACGTGATCCAATATAGGGGTTGCCCACGCGGCCCACCAACTGCGCAACCCGAACCCGGCGTTGGTGTAGGAGTTTCGTCCCTCTGCTCGTTGACAGGAGCGCGGTAGCGCGCATAGCCTTGAAGCCATGCTTCCAAGATGGAGGACAGCGGCGCGTCGGGTGATCTCCGCCTGGCTCCCGGTGCTGATGGTGGCCATCGGCGCCGCGCCTCCGTATATGGACCGCTCCGAGATCCATCCGGAGACCGCCGTCGAGCGGGAGCACGACCCCGCTCGGTGTCCCCCCCGCCACGACCACACGGTCTGCACGCAGGTCGCAGGAACTTCGGCATTCCCTGCGCCCGCTCACTCGCCGGGACTCCCCCTCCCCGAGTTTCCCGACGCACGACCCGAAACCCGCGCGGCACACACGGCCGGAGTCCGCCTCCTCGGGCCCCCAACCCGGGCGCCGCCCGCACTCTGACGAGCACCCTCCTGACCCGAATGGGCAGGCCAATCCTCTTCACGGCGTAGTCGACCACGAGGTCGCACGTCGTGCGTTTTCGTGAATGTCAGAGTACCGAGGTGAAATCAAGATGCGTATCCTCTTCCGATCCCGGGGCATCCTTCCGGGCATGTTCCTCCTCTCCGCCCTGCTGACGGCGACGCCCGCTGGGTTGAGCGGGCAGCAGTCGCAGGCCGGGGACTCCATCCGGGTCGAAGTCGCGCGACTGGCCGCCCTCGTGGACAGTCTGCGCCGCAGCATCGCGGAGATGCAGGACGCGGCGCAGAGGGAGGCCGCCCAGAGCGAGCTCGAGCGTATCCGCGCCGCGGCCCAGGCCGCCACGCAGGCCGCCGCCCCCACCGCCCAGCAGCCCGCGGGGAGCCAGGAGTTCGTGGGGCGTCAGCGATCGCTTCAGGCGCTGAACCCCGAGATCAGCGTCAACGCCGACATCTTCGCGCACGTCCGACCGGATGAGCCCCGTGAGGAGAACTTCTTCGCCCGGGAGTTCGAGATCTCGATCCAATCCAACCTGGACCCGTACTCCCGCGCCAAGGTCTTCATCGCCCACCATGTGGAAGGCGGAGACATCTCCCCGTTCGAAGACCCCACCGCCGGTGCGGACCCGGCGGAGGAGGAGGGGCACGGGGGGGAAGTCGCGGTGGAGGAAGGATACGTGGAGTGGGTGAGTCTGCCGGGGGGCGTCGGCGTCAAGCTCGGCCGCTTCTATCAGCAGTTCGGACAGATCAACCGCTGGCACGCCCACGCCCTCCCCTTCCAGACCCGTCCCCTCCCCCATCTGGTGTTCATGGGCGAGGAGGGGCTGGCCCAGACCGGAGCGGCCTTCCGTTGGCTCCTTCCCACGGGGACGGGGAGCGGCACGTACGAAGCCTCCTTCGAGGTGACCCGGAGTGAGAGCCATACCCTCTTCGGGGAGTCGGGAAGGCCGTCGTTGCTGGGGCACCTCAACGCCTTCTGGCAACTCTCCCCCTCCACCGATCTCGACCTCGGGGTGAGTTGGTTGAACGGAAGCTACGAGGACGAGGCGAACTTCTTCGACCGGAACCTCTTCGGTGCCGAATTCTCCTTCACCTGGCGGCCCGCGGAGCGGGCCCGCTACAGGGGCGTGAACATCCGCGGGGGAGCCCTGGTGCTGGACGGCCTGGTTCCCTCCGACTCCCCTCCCCCTGCCGGCGCCGTGGACCGTGCACTGGGGTTCTGGTCCACCGCCGAAATCCGGCTGGGCCAGAGACTCCTGGCTGGAGCCCGGTACGACCGGGTGGAGAACCCCGCCCAACCCGACGAGACGGCATGGCTGGTCTCCCCCACGTTGACGTGGTGGCAGAGCGAGTTCGTCCGGCTCCGGGCGGAGTACGACCTTCTGGGCCAGATGGAGAACTCCAGGAACGGGAGATTCTTCTTCCAGGTGACGTTCGCCATGGGCCCCCACAAGCACGAGAGCTACTGAGGAGAAGACCATGACCCAATTGACCCATCTCGTGCTCGCGGCGGTGGTGGCCGGCACACCGATCACCAACGCTCCCGCCCACTCTCCCGAGCCTGTTCCGCCTCCCCCGTCCGTGCGCACCATGGCACCGGTGAAGGTGGTGGCCACGCTCCCCATCTATGCGTCCATCGCCCAGGAGATCGGTGGCGCCGAAGTCGAGGCCACCTGGGTGGCCGATCCCAACGAGGATTCCCACTTCGTGCGTCCCAAGCCGAGCTACGCTCTGCAGCTCCGGAACGCCGACCTGTTCATCACGACCGGCCTGGACCTGGAGATGTGGGTCCCGGCGCTCCTGGACAAAGCGGGCAACCGCGACGTCCTCGAGGGCGGACGCGGATACGTGACCGCCTATACGGGGGTCACCTTGCTGGACATCCCGGTGGCCGCGGACCGGAGCGCCGGAGACGTTCACATCTTCGGAAATCCCCACCTTCACACCGACCCCCTGAGGACGCTCCAGGTCGCCCGCAACATCGCCACGGGGCTCAAGAGGGTGGCTCCCGACCGGAGCGCCCGGTTCGACGCCGGACTGGCCGGCTTCCAGGACCGCGTCCACCGCCGCCTCTTCGGCAACGCCCTGGTGGACCTCCTGGGTGGTCCCACGCTGGAGCAGATGGCGCTCAACGGAACGCTCTTCAATTTCCTCGACACCCAGGTGATGGAGGGTCGCCCCCTCGCCGAGTCGCTGGGCGGGTGGTTGGGCGAGGCGAGGCCGCTTCGCGGGCTGAGGATCATCTGCTACCACAAGAACTGGACGTACTTCGAGGACCGCTTCGGCGTCGAGTGCGCCGACTACGTGGAGGCGAAGCCGGGGATTCCCCCGACGCCGAGACACGTCGCCCACCTCATCGACCTCATGCGAGGCGAGGGGATCGACGTCCTCCTGGCCGCGAGCTACTTCGACTCCGGCCGGGTGACCACCGTCGCCGAGCGGGGAGAAGCCACGCCCGTCATCGTTCCGATGTACAACGGAGCCCGGCCCGGCCTCGACGACTACTTTGATCTCGTGGATCTCTGGGTCGGCTCGCTCGTCGCCGCTTCATCCCACTCACTGCACTGATCCCACCGACCGGAGTCGACCCGTGTTCGAACTGCTTCTTCCGCCCTTCGTGGCGTCGATGATCATCCTTCTGACGCACGCGTACTTCGGGCTCCACGTCATCGAGCGGGAGGTCATCTTCGTGGATCTGGCCCTCGCGCAGATCGCGGCGCTGGGCACCACGGCAGCCTTCCTGATGGGCGCCGAACACGGGTCGACCGCGGCCTATGCCTTCTCCCTGGGAGCCACGCTCCTGGGAGCCTTGATCTTCAGCTTCACGCGCCTGGAGGACTCCCCGGTCCCCCAGGAAGCCATCATCGGAATCACCTTCGTGGTGGCCTCGGCGGCGGTGATCCTTCTCGCCAGCTTCTCGTCCGAAGGTACCGAGTTCGTGCGCGAGACGCTCACGGGCTCCCTCATCTGGGTGACGTGGCCCACGGTGGCGAAGGTGGCCGCGGCGTACGGAGCGATCGCCACGTTCCATTACCTCGCCCGGCGAACCATGCTCGCCATCACCTTCGCCCCCGAACGCGTGAAGCGGATCCGGCTCTGGGACTTCGTGTTCTACGCGACGTTCGGGATGATGATCACGTCGTCGGTGCAGGTCGCCGGCGTCCTCATGGTGTTCAGCGTCCTGGTCATCCCCGCCGTGGTGGCCTTCTTCTACGCACGGCGCTTCCGGTCGGCGCTCTTTCTTGCCTGGGGGACGGGGACCGTCGCCATCGTGGGCGGACTCGCGGTATCCTTCGTCTTCGACGTCACCACGGGCCCCGTCCTGGTCTGCTCCTTCGGCGTCATCCTCCTGGTGGCCCTCTTCTTCCGACGGCGCTACGGCATCCGGGTGACCGATCCATCCGACCGCGGCCTCGTGGTGCAGATGTTCCAGGAGTAGTCAGTCGGACCGGAACGCCCGGAGGAATCCGAGGTTGGCCAGATCGCCGGCCACCGGGTCGTCGCCCTTGGGGGTTTCGAGGATCTTCGGGACGGCGCGCAGTGCGTCGTCCCGCATGATCCTCCGGAAGGGCTCCGCCCCCAGAGTCCCCGCTCCCAGGTTCTGGTGACGGTCCTTGTGGGACCCGAGCGGGTGCATGGAATCGTTCATATGGATCAGGCCCAGGCGCTCGCGCCCGACCACCGCGTCGAAGGCCCTCCACACGCCTTCGTAGTCGTTCACCAGGTCGTACCCCGCCGAATACGCGTGACACGTGTCCACGCACACGCCCACCCGGTCCCGTAGCGATCCAGGGATCTCTCCGATGATGGACGCCAACCGCTCGAAGCTCCCGCCCACGCTGGTGCCGCTCCCCGCGGTGAGCTCGAGAAGCACCCGGGTCGGCCCTCCCACCCGTTCCAGCGCGGCGGTCACGCCCCGGGCGTTGCGCATGATCCCTTCGTCCAGGTCGCCGTCCGTGGCGTTTCCCGGGTGGGTCACGAGGAAGTCCAGGGACAACGCGGCGCACCGCCGCAACTCGGCCTCGAAGGACTCCAGCGATCGAGCCCAGAGGTCCGGCTTGGGCGAGGCCAGGTTGATGAGGTAGGAATCGTGCGAGCCGGCCACGGCGATCCCGTGCAGCTCGCGCTCCCGGGCGAACGCCTCCGCCACCTCGGGACGCACCACCGGCTCCACCCATCGGTTCGGCTGCTTGGTGAACAACTGCAGGCACACGGAGTCGATTTCCCGTGCCCGACCAGGGGCGAGGTCCACCCCACCCTGGGTGGAGACGTGGGCGCCCAACTCGTCATCAAATGTCCGATTCATCCTCCAAGCTCTGCATTTATTTCCCACCTAGGAAGGGAATGTCGCCCTTTTCCCGACGTGGCTGCCGGCACGCCCCCGGAGGGCACCCACTCTATATTGTTTCTTGCCAATCACTTACGCGATCTTCGGCCGCGTGATCCGGACGATCCTGCACTGCGGCACGAGACTTGAGACAAGGTGTCGCACGCCCTGAGGGCAGGGCCGTGATTCCTGAGAGGAGTGAAGAATGCGTATCGCCACCGACGGATACATCGATCTGCGCGACGGGCGCCGGGTGAAGACCCCGGGCCTGTACGAGCGCACGGTGGATCCCCTCCCGGAAGGCGAGGCGGTGGCGTTCCTTCTCTCCCACAGCTTCCCGGGACACCGCAAGATGGTTCGCGGGCTGACCCTGGCGGATCGGGAGCGTCTCAGGATGGCCATGTGGGCCGATTCGGTGTCGGCCCGGATGTCCATCGTGGATCGCGTGTGGCGCTCGCTCACCGAAGAGGTGCTCCCTCTCCCGGACATGGACGAGCCCCAGTTGATTCAGATCCTGCAGTACAAGCACTGGGCCTATCCGGTGTACCTGGATGGTCCCTCCACCCGGATCGCACCTCCGGGAGGACTTCCGGTAGCGGAGTTGAGTGACGCTTCGCCGGTCTTCCGTCTCGACGCCATGACGGCCTGACGCGGGACCGGCTTCCGGAGGGGGAGACCCTGTCCGGCGCCGGAACGATGTGTCCTATCCACTTCTGGGTAGGGCCACACGCCCTGGGGGGGGCGTGCACGAGCGGCGGTGAGCTTCGGCTTGCCGTCGCTCACCTTTTCCCCCCTGGTCCCGCCAGCCCCTTGTCGACGGAATCGCCGGAACCCGGTTCAAGGAGACGCGGACGTCACTCCGGAAGCCCCGGCTCGGTCATGCTTCGCACGTCGAGCGCGGTATCCACCTGGTCGGCGGGGAGAAGCCCCTCGCGAAGCACGACTTCGCGCACGCTGACGTGCTCCTTCGCCGACGCCTTGGCCACCTCGGCAGCCTTGTCGTAGCCGATGTAGGGATTCAGCGCCGTGGCGATGGAGGGGTTCAACTCCAGAAGCTCCCGGCAGCGCGCCTCGTTCGCTTCGATCCCCACCACGCAACGGTCCGTGAAGGCCCGCGAGACGTTGGCGAGAAGGGTGATGGACTCGAGAAGCGCCTGAGCGATCACGGGCATCATCACGTTGAGCTCGAAGTTCCCGCGGCTCCCCGCCACGGTGACGGTGGTGTGATTCCCCATGACCCGCGCGGCCACCATCATCATGGCCTCGGACATGACGGGATTCACCTTCCCCGGCATGATGGACGATCCCGGTTGGATGGCGGGAAGGCGGATCTCGTGGATCCCCGAGGTCGGGCCGCTCCCCATCCACCGGATGTCGTCGGCGATCTTCATGAGGCTCGTGGCCACGGTGTTCAACGCACCCGAGGCGTTCACCGCCGCGTCCTTCGCGCCCTGGGCCTCGAAGTGATCGTCGGCTTCCCGGAACGAAAGTCCGGTCTCTTCGCTGATGCGCTCGATCGTGCGGGACGGGAAGTCCACGTGGGTGTTGATGCCCGTCCCGGTGGCCGTCCCCCCCAACGCGAGTTCGGAGAGTTCCTCCGACGCCCTCCTCACCCGTTCCACGCCCTTGCCCACCTGGGTGGCATACCCCCGGAACTCCTGGCCGAGGCGCACGGGCGTGGCGTCCATGAGGTGGGTGCGTCCCGACTTCACGATCCCGTCGAACGCGGCGGCCTTCGCCGAGAGCGCGCCCCGCAGGTGTTCCAGCGCGGGGATCAACTCCTTCTCCATGGCCACCCGAGCGGCGATGTGGATGGCGGTGGGGATCACGTCGTTGGACGACTGGCCGAAGTTCACGTGGTCATTGGGGTGGACGCGCCCGTCACCACCGAGGAGCTGGGTGGCACGATGGGCCACCACCTCGTTGGTGTTCATGTTGGTGGACGTTCCGGAACCGGTCTGGTACACGTCCAGCACGAACTGGTCGTCCCATCGCCCCTCGGCGACTTCCGCCGCGGCCCGGGCCACCACGTCGGCCACGCCCGCGTCCACGTGCCCCAGCTCGGCGTTGACCCGCGCCGCCGACTTCTTGATGATCCCCAGAGCCTCGACGAAGCGCCGGCCGAACCGCTGACCACTGATGGGAAAGTTCTCCACCGCGCGCTGGGTCTGGGCGCCGTACAGGGCATCCGAGGGCACCTGCATCTCGCCCAGCGAGTCCTTTTCTATGCGATATCCGTCAGCCATGGGAGTTCCTCGGAAAGGTTGCGTTTCCGGAATCTACCCAGCTTCCCTCCGGGGTAAAGACGGATCGACGGGACGCTGCCGGACATGGGGGATACCGCTCTCCAC
>JAOUPR010000086.1 GCA_029879725.1 Gemmatimonadota bacterium
GGTATCGTGTTCGCGTCGGAGTGCCCGATGACAGCCTACGCGTAAAGCGCCCGCGATCGTGCATCGGATGATCCCACCGATGTATCCAAGCCCAGACATTCCAACCCAGCACGTCTCCCGCCGACGTAATTCAAAATGTGGTCGAGAAGATTCATCGTCGCGCTAGTAGGCGATGCAGAAGAAGCGCGCTCCGTTCGCTCGTTGGCGAACTCCGTGCGTGCGGAGATGGTATTTGTCACGACAGTGGACGAATTGCTCTCAGTCCGATCTGGCGATATCGGAGCAGTCGTGTGCTTCGGGGGTCGCAATGAAAGGCAATCGATTGCTGCGCTCAACGCCATTCGTAGCTTCCAGCCTCGTGTCGGCTGTGTGGTATTGTTGCACGAACAGGCGAAGGGGGGAGACTTCACGACCATACTGTCGGACGGTGGCAGTATCATGCGTGTACCTGCCCGATCCATCTCAGTGGCGGCTCTGATATCACGAGCGTTCATCAAGAGTGTAGGGGCGGCGATTGAAGAGGAAACTTTGGTAACATGTCAGTGCCATCCCATCCTCCGGACGGCGACTCGCTATATCCTACGGAGCGTATACTGTACCCCCGACGTCGAAAGCCTTCGGGGTGCTCGGTCGTTGACGTCTATCGCGGGCGCGGCTGGCACGAGTCGAGACTACTTGTCCCGGTTGTCGAAGGCTCGAAATTATCCGATCCGACGTGTTCCTTCGCGATGGCTCATTGTTCAGGCTGCGATCGTGAAGGACCTTGAGGGCGGGTCGTGGGAGAGAATCGCTTGGCGATGCGGGTTCGAGTCCGCGGCGGGATTGTCGGACCTGTGTTGCACCCAGACCGGATTCCGACTCAGTCGCCTCTCTGAGATCCCGGTGCCCGGAGTAGTATCGGACTTCACACTGTGGCTTTCGCGGGGACTGATGGGGGAGCCCGAATAGCCGTCGCGGTGTCGCCGGAGCCGCCGGACGTCGGTGCGTGGCGGATACGCCGATGTTGTCTGACTATGGGTCGCGTATGGCGAAGAGATGTCGCGTATGCGATATGTGCCACCGGGTAATGCCTTGTATCCTGTATGTACGTGTAAGCTACGATGTGCTCACGGGAGTATGCCGCTCCCCTATAAGAGTCGCAGGCTCGCTAAATGGCCTCCACCCGTAGGACTCAACGATATGGCGTCACCGGCGCTTTGGTGCTGGCTGCCATGATCGCGATGTTCCTCATCTCCCGCGAGAGACCGACGTCACCGACGTCGGTCGAGTTGGTGGTGACCGTTAGCGATAGCGCTGGACTTCGTATCCTGAGTCTGTCGCACTCACCGAACGATGTGGCCCGTGGACTGATACGCTCGATGCCGCTCGAGTCTAGCTACTCTATCGGTGGGCCAGACTCCGAGGTTTTGGGGATCCAGGATGCGGCGGCGTTCGGGGACAACGTCGCGATAGCCGACGGCTGGGCGCACCACATTCTTCTGGTCAATAGTGAAGGGAAAGTCTACGACTCGCTCGGGCGCGAAGGCGAAGGGCCTGGCGAGTTCAAGTTTCCCTATGTGGTCGAGGCATCGGACGAGGCGCTTCTCGTCGTGAGTTCCGGAGCCCTCCTCACCTCCATCACTCTTGAGGGCAAGAATACGGTGGGCGTTCGTCGGTCACCGATTCCCGGCGACTGGGCGAGTCCCTTCTTTCGCCGTCCGTTCTCAGTATGGGACCGCCCGACCCAGATCTCGCTCGAGGATGCCACCCGTAGATACACCGGATGGCAAGGCCGTTTCATGATTCAGCTGCAGGACGATGAGCGACTTGGGGAGGTCACCGACCTGGACGCGCCGGAAGTGCGTTTGATCAGCGCGGATATGGCGCTGACACGCTTCGACACGCTCGAGACGTTTGTTGGGGCGCCGCTCATACCTGCGGCGACCCTCGCGAGTGCGAAGTACCAGAACTTTGAACGTCCTGTCTACTCAGCTATGCCCCTCGTCGCCTCCGGTCAGACCTGGCTGGCGGTCGGACATGGGAATCGCAATGCCGTTGAGATCCGCTGCGGGGCTCCTCCCCACGTGTGTGCCTATGTGCGGTGGCCCCGTGATACACGCGCGGTGACGGACCAGGACAAGTTGGAATATGTCAGATGGGGCCTTCGGTACGAACTAGAGATAGCGACCGGTCCACATCTCCGATGGCTTCACAGCCTCACTGGCCGAGCGTTGTCAGGAGTTCTGAAGAAGCAAGCGAACATCACGCCATTTGCCTCCGACGTACCGCAGGTGGTGGACCTTCTGGGCGCTGCGGACTGCTTGTTCATCGCGGGGTTCAACCCGAGCGATAGCTACCGCGGAACGTCGGCCAAGTGGATCGTGCTCGATCTCAATACCGGCCAAGTGAAAACGGTTGCGATACCTGGGAACGGCCCACGGGTGCGTGACGTATCTCCGCTCCATATCTACGCGACGTACAAGGGTGAGTCCATGGCAGACGAATTGCGAGCCATGCGCCTCAGTGAGCCCCTGTGCGCCACCAATGCTGGTCTCGTGGGGCCTCCGTGAGGGTCAACTGAATTGAAGAGGCTGGTGTTGGAAGCCAGCCAAAGGAGAGGAGAAGATGAAGCTACGCATGAAGCTACTGATCGCCGCGGCTCTCGTTCTCGCGAACGGAGTCCTGGCAGGCCCTGCGTTTGCGGGGTGGGGTCAGCAAGACGATTGGACCTGCGGATCCTTCGGTTGGTTCGAGTCCTGCTCGACATGCTATATCTGCTACTGTGGGGACGACAGTCCCCCTTCGCCTCCAGAGGCCTGCTAACGTCGCAGTCGGCGGGTACGGATGGTAGTTCGTAGGAGCGTCATCAACTCACGGGAACCATGAGACCAACTCTTGAGAGGTTGAGCAACCTCGCCATCATCATGATGGTCGGACTCCTGATGCTCCAGTATTGGGAGCTGAAGCGGGGACGTAGCCAGAACCCCGCGAACGAATCTACTGGTGCGTCATTCGCCGCCGATGATTCGGTCTTCCACCGGCTCCTCGATGGTGGTAGTGCGGATCGTGAAACCCTGCGCTCGATCAATGATATGGTAGCTGAGGGGTGCGGACTGGTGTACTTCTTCGATCCTGAGTGCAAGGCGTGCAACAAGTATGCTCCGTCGTGGGCTGGGAATGAGGTTGTCGGGGCGGGCGACGTCGAGTTGCCTCTTATTTGGATTTCGATTCGCGATGAGCCAGCCAGGATTGCCGCGTACGTCTCGAAGTACCAGCTCGCCGGGAACGTGTTCGCGTTGAGTGAACGGTACACGCCGAGTCAGATCGGACTCGCCTATGTGCCGCAGTCCTTCGTCGTCTCATCCGAGGGTGAAATACTGTCGTGGGGTGGTCATCTTCCTGAGATACTCACCGAGCGGATAGAGGCGCGTCCCGACCTGTTCGAGACGTGTGTGCGTAGCGAGTAGTGGTCCCGATGTGACTGTGACCGGCTGGTGATCCCGGTTCGCACGATTTGAGGAGTCGCACGGTTCAAGGACATGCCATTGCTCGACGGCAGGGCGAGAAGGGGATCCCCACGTACGCCGGGGTGACGGAGCGAGGAATCGGTCACGCCGTCAGCCTCGAAACCGAGGTTCCCGGATGTTGAGTGCGCATGCGTCGACCTTGAATACCCAACGATTCGGCGGGTCAGTGTGCTCCTTCCTGTCAGGCGCGCACCGGTGACGACCACCACGGGAAAGCGTGCGACCCTGAGTACGTCTAGCAGGGCACGCGGAAGATGTAGTCGAGAGGGTGCTGTCATACCGTGTGGCGAGTTAACTGCACTCACGCAATCGGTGATGGGCGACCTGATGTCAAGGCCGATCTCGGCGCGCTCCTCGATGTCCGGGATCTGCGGGAGAGATCCTTCCCGCCGAGACGCCGAGTAGCTCCTCGGGAGCGCCTTCGAGGCAGGCTTGCGAGGCTGCGAGCTGCCCGGCACATCCAGATCCATCGGATCGGCGTTCGGGTCGGTTCATCGTCCGGGGGGTGGTCCTCGATGTCATGGTCCGCTTCGGAGGTCGTGACCTGTCGAGTGATCGATCCGTATTGCTGTTCGCGGATGGGAGCGTCCGGTGGACTGGGTGCCGCGTTGCGGAATGCGAACCGTGGGTGCCACTTCCGCCAAGAGGGATCCTCCCGCTTCTGGAGCCGGCCACCTGGGGCAGGCCTTCCGTGGAACCACGCGGCGTGGGGAATGAACGGGGCCCGTACCTTTCGGTCGCGCGTGCAGTACCGAGGTTTGCGGTAGATGCTAAGACCAAGGGAAGGGGCACGAGTTCAGGCGCATTGGGGATGGGATCGCGCTCCTCCTGGGGTTGGATTTCGTGTGTAGGAGAAGTGACTTGGACCGGGATCGGGTGCTGGTGGAACTGAGGCACGGCTTCGGATCGAACACGGGATCTTCGGGAAACGCGAGGACGTTGACCCGAGAGCTTCCCGGAGTGATGTGACGCCGGCGCGTCACTCTCAGATCACGCTATTCCACGGAACAGCGAAGACTCTGTCGGTGAGCCAGTAGGCTTCCCGCCCGGCGTACAGGATCACTCCGGCCTCCGTTTTGTCCGGATACTCGTCCAGGAAGGTGCTCAGGTGGCGGGCGTCCTGGGTGCGAACCGTGGTCGCCGCCTTGATCTCCATGGGCAGGAGCGAGGTTGGCGTCTCCACCACGAGGTCCACTTCGGCCCCCTTGCTCGTGCGCCAGAACAGGATGTTGGGACGGTGGGTTCGCGTCTCTCTCCACGCGAACAGCTCGCTCACGATCAGGTTCTCCAGGTGAGCACCGCGGGGAGCCCGCTCCGAGCTCAGGTGGAGCGCGAACGCGGTATCACTCCAGTACAGCTTCGGCCCCTTCACCAGGCGTTTCGTCCGGTTCACGGAGTACGCCTCGACCTTCAGGAGTTGATAGGAGACTTCCAGGAGATGGAGGTACCGCTGGGCCGTGGTCGGGGGAATCCCCACGTCGCGCGCCAGGTCCGCCTGGTTCATGAGGTTCCCCACGCGCAGCGCCGTCGCCCGGATGAGCCGCTGGAATCCCACGAGGTTGTCGATGGACGCCAACTGCTGGAGGTCGCGCTCGAGATAGGTTCTCAGGTATCCCTCGAACCACGCGCCGCGATCGCCTTCACCTTCCAGGGTGGTGGCGGGGTCCGGGTATCCGCCCCGGAGCGCCAGGGTGGTCCACTCGACGTCGGGCTTCCGGGGTCCGGCTTCGAAGGCGCCGGCCCACGTGTCCGGCGCCTGGTCCAGGAAGACGTCCCACCGCCCCACCGAACCCTCTCCCAGGACCTCGCCGCGGGTCATGGGCCAGAGATCCACGTAGATGGCGCGGCCTGCCAGGGTCTCCGAGATGCTCGCCATGAGGTGGAGGTTGGCCGACCCGGTCAGGAGGAACCGACCGGGTACGCGCTCCGCGTCCACGGCTCGCTTGATGGCGAGCAACAGGTCGGGCGCCCGCTGCACCTCGTCCAGAGTGAGCCGTGCGCCACGGCGGAGCAGGGCGTCGGGAGCGTTGTGCGCCTGGTCGAGTACGTCGAGGTCGTCCAGGGTGAGGTACGTGCGATCCGGGCCGATGCGGCGCGCCAGCGTGCTCTTCCCCGCCTGGCGCGCACCGGTGACGACGACCACGGGGAAGCTCGCGAGCCGGGCCCGGAGTACGTCTTCCAGGGCACGGGGAAGGTAGGGACGAGGAGGTGTAATCATACGATATCATGGGTGATATACACCCACATCGTGGGTGATCCATGACGTTCTGTCAAGGCCGATCTCGGCGCGCCCCTCGATGTCGGGGATGTGCGGGAGGGATCCTTTCCGCCGAGACGGCCCAGTAGCTCCTCCGGGAGCGAACTCCTATCATGTGGCGATCCCCACCGGCCGTTTCCGGAGCGAACTCACAGCCATGACCCCCGCCATCCAACTCGCCCTCGAACACGGGATCGACCATCGTATCCACGAATACGAGCACGATCCCGCCCACGCCTCGTACGGGATGGAGGCGGCGGAGAAGCTCGGTGTCGCGGCGGACCGCGTCTTCAAGACGCTGGTGGTGAGCCTGGACGGGGGGAAGCTGGCGGTGGCGGTGCTCCCCGTGTCCGCGCAGCTCGGGCTCAAGCGGTTCGCCAAGGCGGCCGGCGCCAAGAAGGCGGAGATGGCGGCGGCGGCGGACGTGCAGCGGGTGACGGGCTACGTCCTCGGCGGCGTGAGTCCGCTGGGGCAGAAGAAGCCCCTCCCCACCTTCTTCGACGCGAGCGCCGAAGTGTTCGATACGATCTACGTGAGCGCGGGGCGGCGCGGGCTGGAGATCGAGCTGGATCCGGCGGATCTGCTGCGGCTGACTTCGGGGCGATACGCCGATCTCCGTCAGTGAAGCTCGATGGACCCCACTCGGCCGGGTTGTTCATCGATCTGATTGACCGGTGTCCCGGCCATTCAGCCCCCGGTCTCCGGGATCGACACGGTCACCGCCCACCGCGACCCGTGCTCCACCTCCGCCGACGGCTCCATCCTCTCGCACGCTCGCCGGCGGACACGGACGAGTCCACGTGGACCTGGTGGAGACCGTCCGCCTGCCCCCGTCAGCCGGCGGCAGGCGGACCCGTTCGACGCGTCAGTGCCGGGGAACCACGTCCGCGCTCTCCAGGTGGTCGAGGCCGTACGTCGCCGGGAGCATGGAGGCGTCCCAACTCTTCTCCCACTTGGCCACCACGGCCGTGGCCGTGATGTCGCCGGCCACGTTCACCGTGGTCCGGCTCATGTCCAGGATGCGGTCGATGCCCAGGATGATGGCGATTCCCTCACCGGGCACGCCGAACATGGCCAGGATGCCCACCAGGAGCGGGATGGATCCTCCGGGCACTCCGGCGGCGCCGATGGCCGTGATCACCGACATGAGCATGACCACCACCGTCTGCCCCACGCTCAGATCCGCGCCGAAGACCTGGCAGAGGAAGATGACGGTGACGCCCTCGAACAGCGCCGTGCCGTTCATGCACATGGTGGAGCCGAGAGGCAACACGAACCCCGCGATGTGCGGCGGCACGCCCAGATTCTGCTCGGCCGTGGCCAGGGCGGTGGGGAGCGTGGCGCTGCTGGAGCTGGTGGAGAAGGCGGTGACCAACGCCGAACGCAGGCGCCCGAAGTAGGTGACCGGCGATATACCCAGGTAGAACCGCACGATGGCCGACAGCGTGACGACCACGTGCAGGAGGAGAGCGCCCAGGACGACGAGGACATACGCGCCCAGGGGGACGAGGAGTTCGAACCCGAAGCGGGACGTGACTCCGTAGATGAGGCCCGCCACCCCGAAGGGGGCGATCCTCATGGCGATCTCCACGATCTTGATGACCACGTCCTCCAGGGCCTGGAGCACGCCGATCATGGGCTTCGCCCGCTCCCCCGGGATGAGGGTGAGCGCCGCCCCGAACATGATCCCGAAGAAGATGATCCCCAGCATGTCCAGGTCGGCGGCGGACTTCACCGGATTCCGCGTGACGACGTTGATGAGGGTCTGGACGCCGAAGTTGGTGTTGGCCGCTGCTTCCACCCGGGTGGAGGCGTCCGAGGAGTAACTCGCGAGCAACTCCTCGCGCACGGACGGATCCAGGGCCTCTCCCGGCTTGAGGGTGTCCACCAGGAGGAGCCCCAGCGTAGCCGCCAACGCGGTGGACACGAAGAAGTAGGCGATGGCCTTGCCCCCCACGCGGCCCACCCGGCGCACGTCCCCGAGCCCCGCCACCCCCAACGCGATGGAGGCGAACACCAGGGGGATGACGATCATGAACAACATCCGCAGGAAGACCTGCCCCAGCGGGTTGGCGAGGTAGTGGTTCACGCCCGCGACGAGAGGGTCGTCGCCGCCCAAGGTGAGGTTGCCTGCGATGCCGAGGAGGGCGCCCACCAGGAGACCCAGGAGGATCTTCGTGTGGAGCTTCATTCCCGGCCCGTTTCCGCCGATGGATTCGGACATTGGGGTGCGCCGGAGGCGCGGGTGGAGGTGTACATGCACCCACAGAGAAAGGGTGCGGACCGGCGACACGGGTCCACACCCTCTGGGCGAAGCCGGACGGTAGTAGTGCCCCCACCCGTTGGCAAGATGGAGTGGATGAAGGGGGTGGTGGCGGGGATCGCCGGCAGAGCGGGACCGCAACCAGGCGGCCGAGATGAGCGGGCAGATGGCGCCGCAGGTCCGCGCCCGGGCGCGGGATGCTAGTATTCTTCATGCACATCCCACTCCTCACCGACGTCGTGATCCTCCTCGGCGTCTCCCTCGTCGTACTGTACGTGGCCCACGGGCTCCGGATCCCGCCCATCGTGGGATTCCTCCTCACCGGGATCCTGCTCGGACCCCACGGGTGGGCGGTGGTGCAGAGCGTCCACGAGGTCGAGCAACTCGCCGAGATCGGCGTCATCCTCGTCCTCTTCGCCATCGGGCTGGAGTTCTCCCTGGGGGAGTTGGCTCGCATGTGGCGGACGGTGCTCCTCGGGGGAGCGATCCAGCTATTCGGCGTCATCGGTGGAGTGTTCATGGTTCTCACGGCCGCGGGAGTCGAGCCGCGGAGGGCCGTCTTCCTCGGGATGCTCGCCGCGCTGTCCAGCACGGCGGTGGTGCTCCGGCTCCTCCAGCAACGGGGCGAGGTCGACGCGCCCCACGGCCGCTTCTCCTTGGGTGTGCTGGTGTTCCAGGACCTCATGATCGTGCCCATGATCCTCCTCATTCCGATGCTGGTAGGGGAGGGGGGTGGGTCGGGACCGACACTCACGGCGTTCGCGGTGAAGGCGGTGCTGATTCTCCTGCTCGTGTTCGTCCTCGCCCGCTTCGTGGTGCCTGGTTTCCTCGAGCGCGTGGTGGGCACCCGCAGCCGCGACATGTTCCTTCTCGCGGTGGTGACGATCTGCCTGGCGGTGGCATGGGCCGGAGCCGAGGCTGGGCTCTCTCTGGCGCTGGGCGCGTTCCTGGCCGGGCTCATCGTCTCGGAATCCGAGTACAGCCACCAGGCGCTTTCGGACATCATCCCATTCCGCGACCTGTTCGCCGCCTTCTTCTTCATCTCCATCGGCATGCTTCTCGACGTGGGACGGGTGGCTGCGGCGCCCATGCCACTCGTCTCCCTGGTCGCGGGCGTGCTCGTGTTGAAGGGAGTGGTGGCGGGAGCGGCGGCGCTCGTGCTGGGCTGGCCGCTACGGACCGCCATCGTGGCCGGCCTCGCGCTGAGCCAGGTGGGGGAGTTCTCCTTCGTCCTGGCCCGGAGTGGATCGGGCGTGGGCCTCCTGGACGAAGCGACGTATCAGGCCTTCCTCGCCGTGGCGGTCGTGACCATCGGCGTGACCCCGCTGCTCCTCGCCGTCGCCCCCCGAGTCGCCCGCGTTCTCGAGGGACTCCCGATGCCGGCGCGCTTCAAGAGGGGGTTGATCGAGCCTACCGATGGGCGTGATCAGGAGGATCTCGGGGACCACGTGGTGGTGGTGGGGTTCGGCGTGAACGGCGCCAACGTCGCCAGGGCGGCCCGTGTGGCCGGAATTCCCGTGGTGGCCCTCGAGATGAACCCCGTCATCGTGCGGGAGGAGCGGGCCCGGGGCGTGGACATCCACTATGGCGATGCCACGCAGGCCGCCGTTCTCGAGCGGGCGGCGATCCGGCGGGCGCGGGTGGCCGTCGTGGCCATCTCGGACGCGGCCGCCACCCGCCGTGTCGTCTCCCTGGTCCGGTTCCTGAACCCGGCGTGCCACGTCATCGCCCGGACACGGCATCTCAGGGAGATGGATCCCCTCCTGGCCGCGGGGGCGCACCGTGTCATTCCCGAGGAACTCGAGACATCGGTGGAGATCGTCGCCCGCGTGCTCGCCAGCTATCTGGTGCCCCGCCGGGACATCGAAGCCTTCGTGGCGGAGATCCGCGCCGACGGGTACGAGATGCTGCGGACTCCCCTCGGTACGTCCCCCACTCTGGCGGACCTCCAGTTGACGCTCTCGGACCTCGAGATCTCCACCCTCACGGTGGACGATGGATCGGCGCTGGCCGGCCAGGCGCTGGCGGAGACGGACCTGCGTCGCCTCTACGGAGTGACCGTGGTGGCCATCCGGCGAGGAGACGGCATGATCGCCAACCCGGGCGGCGACACCGTGATCGCCGCCGGGGACGGCCTCATCGTCCTCGGGCTTTCCGACGAGGTGAACGCGGCATCGGACCTCTTCCGGAAGGGGTAGTGGGTTGACGTGGGGAGTGGAGGGCCTGCCCGGCTTCCTCCCAGGGGGTCTGATCAGCGGGCGGCCATCACCCTTCGGCACTTCCACGCCTGGCGGCGTTGGTGTCCGGCGCGTCGCTTTCGTACCGCACCGCGAATGACCGGACCGTGCGTTTCTCGCCGCCTATCTCCGGAGGCGTACCGCCACGCTGCCGCTCCTCGGGACGTCGGCTTGGGTGCACCAGTACACGATCACCTCACTGGCACCCTCGCTCCAGCCGAGAATCGTTTCGAAGGGCACGAAGCGTGACGCCCTCGGATTGACCGTGTCCCAGGCGTCGCACGGGGCGAGGTCGACCAAAGCCGCGGTCCCCTTCTCGGTCGCTACCACGCCCATGGGGTGGATGAAATCCTCGTTGAAGAGGCGTAACCCACTCTCCTCGACCACCACCGCCAGGTCTCCATCCACCAGGCGCACAGGGTCCCCGTCACCGCAGCCCAGGGCCGCGCACAATACGATGGCGAAAATGGTCGTTGGGCGGGGGCGCATGGGTCTTCTCCCTTGTTGCGGGTGGGTTTCCGACCGGGGAACGACCCGTGGGAGCCATGCGTGACACGGAGGGTGAACGTATCCCGACGTAGGATGGTGGTCGGGAGACGCACAAGCCTTCCAACTCGCCCCGGAACCACTCTCTTTCCGCACATGGGCGAGATCGCCTCTCAGGGCGCCGGCCGCCCAGTGGAAGCCCCAGTTCTTCAAGGGTGCCCACAGGGCGGCGTCGTTCAGCGCGCTGTAGCTGAACACCGACACGCCCTCGGCTCCGGCGATGCGCGCCCGTTCGACGTGCCGGGCGAGTGACGCGCCGTCCATCCCGGGAACGTACATCCCCACCAGCAGGCTCGTGTTCACCGCCGCCGCGTGCTCGTCGGCGAGGTAGGCGAAGTCGAGGCGTTCGCCGTACGTGGGCTTGATGGTCCAGTACACCATGGGGGCGAGCACGTCGATGATCCCCTGCTCGTCCCAGGCGCGGGCATCCTGGAAGATCGTCTCGTATCCCGTGGTGACGCCGCTCCATCCCCGGGTGTTCTCATAGATCCCCCATACCGCCAGGAGAGTCGCGCGCCTTCGGATACCGCCCGGATCGAGTCGCGAGTCTCCTCCACGGCGCGGGTCACGAACCGGCGGCGCGTCTCGTCGAAGTCGAGTGTCGGCTCCGTGACCCTGGCCGAGTCCCACGCCGCCAGCGACGGGGTGTCGTAGGAGTCGTCCGTTCCCGGATAGCGGATGAAGTCCAGGTGGATCCCGCCGACGCCGTAGTTCCGCACGATGTCCGCCGCCACCCTCGCCAGGCGGGTCCGGACCTCCGGGTGCCCCGGGGTGAGCCAGCGGGTGTCATTGGTGTACGGCATGACGACGCCGTCGCTTCCCACCATGGCCCAGTCGGGGTGCTCCAGGAAGGCGTGCGGCGGGTCCGAGACCGGGGGTGGGGTGGTTCCCGCCCACCCCGTGAAGGCGTTGATCCACGCGTGGACGGAGATGGCGCGATTCCTCCCCTCCGCCACCGCCACCCCCAGGGGATCCCACCCGGGGTCAGCCCCGAGCGTGCCGGTGAAGTTGGCCGCCCAGGGTTCGAGGGATGACCGATAGAAGGCGTCGGCCCGGCCGTGGACCTGGAGGTACACCACGTTGAAGCCCACGTCGGCCGCGCGTTGGATGGCGGTGCGCACATCCTGTTCGGAAGCGTACTCGAAGCGGCTCACCCAGAGGTCCCGCGTCTCGGTGAGCGAGTCTCCCGGGGCGAGGGGCTCCACGGTGAACGCGACGCTGTCCGCGCCGCCCTGGGAGTGGAACCGGATCCAGGCCGCCCCCGGGGGCCCCCCGGAAGCCCACGCGGAGGCGGACTTCCGTGTCGGCCCGCGAGAGGACGTCGACGTACAGCCAGGGAGATGCCAGCACGGTGGCCGAACCCAGCCGCGATCCGGAAGCCACGACCTCGACGGGGGATGCCAGGGGGGAGGCCGACGACGGCACGATCCCCGAGACGACGGGAGCCCGGATCTCCGGGGCGACATGGCGTGTAGATGGGCGTGAGGTCGGCCCTTCCACAAGGGGTAGGCGCGGGTGGGAAGGAGATCCGTTCCGTGATTTCCGCCTTCCGCCCCGACTTCCGGAGGTGGCGAACGCGTCCGCTTCCGAGACCAGGTGGACCTCGTCGATAACCCTGTCTAGGAAATCCCGCCCAGAATGAATCCGATGTTGGTCGCGAGGAGCCAGTAGGCCTCGCTGGACACCTGATCCTTCGCTTCCTCCCCGTGCTGCGCGTCGAGTTCGTCCAGGGCGGCCTTCAGCACGGCCGTCGCCGCCTCGGTGTCGCCGCGCGAGAGTGCCTGCTCTCCACTCTCGAACTGGTGGCGCAAGCTCGTGCACGTACGTTCGTTCACGATCCATCCGAGTTCTCCGCACGCCTGCGCGAGGTCATCCAGCACGAGTCGGATTCCCGCGCTCGGGTGGTCGAAGGCGTCCGGGGGGCGGGTCGGTGCGACGGTCCGAACCGGTTTCCAGTTTCCGAGCTCCGACGGAACGAGCATGCGTTGCACCAGATTCGCGACCTCGTCGGGTGTGTCTTCTCCAGACGGAAACACTGGGAACATCTCCGAAACGCCGGTCACCCGGGCGACACCGATACCGGGGCGCCACTGCGTCTCGATGGCGAAGCCCGTCTCCTCTTCCCCTGGATCGAGGAGGCTCTCTCCGCTCATGAATGAACAGCCCGCGTAGCCCTCCATCCCGACATCCCGCCACGCGGTCCATCCGTCGGGGCGACTCATGTCGATCGTCGGGTCCTCCGGGGTGCAAGGAATATCCACGGTGACCACACCCTGTACCGCGGCGGGAGTAGCCAGATGGCGAAACGTGTAGTGATAGCTCACCAGGTTGCCATCGCGACTCACGCGAACATCGATCCGGGGGTCCACCCGATCCAGTGCGGGAACCACGATCGTATAGCTCTCCCCGTCCCATCCCACGTACGAGACGGTGAAGTCACCGCTCGATCGATCCCGCGCCACGGTCTGCGCCGCCAGCGGGAGTGCGGTGAAAAGGAGCGCGCAGAGTCCAGGGACGAGACTCGAACCCGATGGTGCCTTCATGCCGTTACCTCCGCCCAGTGGATCTCAGGTGCATGGGGCCAAGCTCCGCCGTATACGCAAGATGGATGCCAACGGGACCGAGGCGGCGGCGGAGAGATCGGAGCCGTCTCATGGGAGTGATGCTTCTGAGACTACAAGGGTGGCATGGCGCCGATAGGTCAATCCCGAGGTATTCGGCGTAGGATGTCCTGTGCCCAACCAGGGAACGACCCGAGGTCTTTGAGAATCCTCCGCTTGTCCTGACTTCCAAGCCGGTCTTGAAGATCGGTGATCAGGGGTGGCAGGGGTGGGCTTGTCGAGGGACGGGGAGAGGCGGGGCGCCGAGGGGCGGGGGAGCCGAAGGCATGCGGAACGGAATCGTGGCGGGTGCGTGTGCGGCGAGGCATATTGCGCGGGAACGGGCCTCCGGTTCGCAGAAGAGCCGCGGGCCCCGGGGTTTGCGAACAGGGTCGGGATATTTCCCGCGGGGTGGGGGGAGGTGATGGAGTGGGGTGGTTCGGAGATAACCCTGTTATGCGAGAGAACCTCGACAGCAGTCGGGTGTGCTCTGATCAGCCCTTTCCAAGGAGACGATTGATGCGCCGTCGTCGTGCTGCCGGACGAATGGTGCCCATCTCATCGTCCGCCGCGCTCGAGGATGGTTCGTGTCCGTCGAGGAGCGTATAAGTTCCTTGAGGTGACAAATTCTGGTGGCGGTGGTGATGGAGAGGAGGGGTTCTCATACATGAGACGATGGCATGACCATGAACATCATCTCAGCGCATCCGCCTATGGCATCGCAGCATGGCGAAGCTGGATGCTGATCCACCTTCTTGCGGTATCACTCCTCCCCGCAGTCTCCGGTCCGCTTTGCGCACAAGCTACCCCAGACACTCTTACCGGCAGTATCGTCGAAGCCGGGTCCGACCGGCCAGTGGCGCAGGCCTGGATTCGGTCCGTGAATGATTCGGTATGGACGGAGTCTGACGCCTCGGGAGCTTTTCGAATCCATGTCACACGCGGAGACGCCGTACACCTGACCATCGGGGCCTTCGGCTACGAAAGTCGGGACACACTGATGGTCCCACCCATCCCTGCGGACATTCGGGTTTCACTGAAGCCCTTGCCATTGAGGCTACGGCCTCTGACGGTTCAGGCCTCCCGGATACTCCGGGATGGGGGTGAAAGGGAGCATGCGCTGTTCGACCGCGAAGTGACCCCGGGAGCGGTTGGAATGGGAGTGTCACAGGTTCTGGAGGTACCGGTTGCGGTTGAACCGGACATCCTGCGTTCCCTTCACACGCTCCCTGGCGTCGTCCCGCTCAATGACCTTGCTGCTCAACTACACGTGCGGGGCGGAGGGCCCGACCAGAACGTGTTCTTCCTCGATCGGGCTCGCATCTTCGCTCCTTACCACATGTTCGGTCTCTTCGGCGCATTCAATCCGGACGCCGTGGATCGCACCGAGTTATACCGCGGATCATTCCCGGCACGATTCGGGGGAGCACTCAGCTCGGTCGTCGATGTCAGACAACGTACGGGAGCTGACGACACGGGCTCCGAAGCCCCGATACAACTGGATGGAGCGGGCGGACTGAGCCTCATAGGGGCGCGACTAGCCCTCCGTGGTTCGATGCCGTCCAAGGGCCTGAACTGGGGGCTTGGAGCCCGACGCACCCATGCGGATCTCACGCTCGGGTCCCTCACGGCCCCGGACAACTTTCCATTCGCATTCCATGACGTGCAGGGCAGAATCGACTTGGACCGTCCTGGACATGAACTCTCCCTGTCGTTCTTCGAGTCTGCAGACCGGTTCCGCCTGTTTCTTGATGACTTCGATGAGGGACTGAATTCCAGATGGGCGAGTCGTGCAGGATCCGTCACGTGGAGTACCGAGCTTACCAGTAATTGGGAAGTCACGACTGCGGGCTGGGGTTCTACCTACGACGGTGAACTTTCCGTGGGGGATCCCCGCGTCGCGGAAGCAACATCCAGCCGTGTTCGTGCAGCGGGACTGGAGTTCGATGCGGTGCGACGCGGCGAGATCGGTGGGTTTCGTACCGGAGTCGATATCGAGTGGACGGAGTCGTCGCTGGTCGGGTCACCAGACTCGGTCGGCTTCGTAGTCGGGGAGCGTAGGTCTCAGGTTGTCACGTCGGCTCTGTATTTCGAGGGAGACCGCTGGTTCGGCCGCCTTCGACTCGCGCCAGGCATCCGTGCCGTATTTGCGTCGTCCGGAGGTGCCACACTCGTAGAGCCGCGACTCGCGGCACGTATCCATCTGATGCCGGACCTCGCACTGACCTTGGGCCTCTCCCGTACTCATCAGCACCTGTTCGCCCTCCGGGACGATCGATACCTGCTTCCCGGAGCTCCACTATGGATGGGGACGGATCAGGCGGATGGAGTCCTGCCGCCTCGCGCTGACGGCGTGACCGTGTCGCTCGAAGGATGGTCGGGAAGGATATGGAGCTTTGAAGTCACCGCCTATGGTCGCCGGTTTGATGGACTGCCGCGATGGCGTCCCGAGACCCGTCGCGACCTGGATCAGCTCGGGTTTGACGA
>JAOUPR010000135.1 GCA_029879725.1 Gemmatimonadota bacterium
GGCTCGAACCGGGAGGATTACGGCATCGTACGTGCCAGGGTTCGGGCGGCCCGGAAACGCAGGAGTTCCAGGGTATCCGCGGGAGGGAGGGGCGCGGAGTGTCCCCATGGTGGGACGTCCACTGCCCACAATCGGCGGTGTATCGCACACGGAGACGCCGACGCGGCGTGAACGCCGCGATCGAGCGATTGCGGAACATGGGAGGACGGAATGGCTCCGGGGGCCTCATCCTCTCGGGCGCCCCACCGCCTCCTCCACGGCCAGGGTCCGATCCGGGGGCGCTCCCTCCAACGAACGCCAGAGGGAGACGGCATCCCGCACCCCTGCCCGCACCTCCTCCTCGAATCCGTCGGCCAGGCGCACCACGTCGCCGGCGCCGCCCAGGGGATCTCCGGCGAAGGCGCAGGCCGTTCCGACTCCGCGCCAGAGCGCCCCTTCGGCGTCCGACCCCCGGAGCCGCCGGGCGCACGCTTCGGCGCGACCCCCGGTCAGGAACCACAGCGCGCGCCCCTTCCCCCGTTGATAATGGAGGCCGCCGGAGGACCGCCGCGACCCCGAGATCCCCCCCAGGAGACCCATCTGGAAGCCGAATCCGTCGAGGGTCCAGGCGTCTCGGGGAAGCTCCGCCCCGAGGCGGGCCAGGGCGCACCCCACCCCCAGGCGCAACAGCGGATCCCACTTCCCCTCCGCCACGGCAAATAGGGAGTCCAGTCGCCCGCCTCCGTCCCTGTGGTCGAGGAGTCGGCACTCCATGGCTCCCCCTTCGAAGGCGAAAGGACGTTCGGCAGGGTCGAGATCCAGGAGTCCGCGGTACAGCGCCGGTGTGGATCCGTCCGTAGCCAGAGCGACGCGGCACCCCTTGAGGAAGGCGGAGGTCGCGGCCTCCAGGCTCACGCCGATCCCTCCATCCGCCGCGCCATCCGTTCCAGGGACTCGATGACGTCCCGCAGGTGGCGGATCACCCCTTCTTCGTCGGGCTGCCGCTCGGCGCCGTAGTACGAAGACATGAGCCAGTCGATGTGTCCCCAATCCACCGTGGTGTACCCCGTGGGGAGGACCGGCGCGGGGTCACCCCTCCGAAATCGCTCCTGCACACGCGTCTGGAGCGCCCTCAGGGTCAGGAGCTCGGGCTGGATCCGGGAGAGGAACTGCACGTCTCCGGTGAGGCCGTGGCGGAAGAGGAGGGTGTTGAACCCGAAGTACAGGGCGCTGTCCCACACCACCTTCGGCCCCACCACCTCCGGTACGCCGAAGTTTCCGTAGTGCCCGCGGTAGATCTCCGCCAAGCCCTCCGCGAATCCCTCGAAGACCCGGTTCGCTACCGCGCACGCCCCCGCCAGGCGGTCGCCGGCGCGGTCCCTCTCGATGAGGCCGGTGAGGAGGGTGTTGCCCAGGGCGATGAGGTCGGCCCCGGGGGAGTAGAGCACGTCGGCGAAGGCCGCCGCACCACCCACCACGGCCCAGCGGTCGGGGTGGAAGCACCGGGTCACGAAGGAGTCCGCTTCGATGGCGTGGGGCTCGGTCTCCACGGGTGCCCTCCCCCCCAGCTCGTGGGCCAGACGCACATCGTGCGCCTCGATCCAGCGGTGCAGCCCTTCGTGGGTGTCGGGAAGGCGGTCCATGAGCGCGGGATCGTACACGACGCCCACGCTCGTCACGCCCGAGGGGAGGGGGATCAGCCACATCCAGTACCCGCGCCCCATGAAGTGATTCGTGCTCAGGCGGCGGAATCCCGGGAACGTCCGCCCCACGTACACCGGGTCGTCGGACCACGACCCCACGTCGAGCTCCCCCTCCGCGCGGAACCACCGGGCGCCGATGCGGTGGCCGAGAGGGCGGCGCTCCAGACGGTGCCCGGGCACGGGACCGTTGGACGCGAAGACCACCCAGGACGAATCCAACGCCCCTCCTCGCTCTCCCCCGAGGATCAGGCTGTGTCCCCCCGGGTCGAGCCGGCACTCCGTGACGTGCGTCTCCTCGATGAGATGCACGCCCGCCTCCACGCACCGCCGGGCCATCTCGTTCTCTAGGCGTGCGCGGTCCACCTGGTGGGTGCGGAGGGGCAGGCCCACGAGCCGCCCGTCCCGGACCTCACAGATGGCGGGGTCCAGGACTCCCAGTTCGAAGCGTTCGCCCAGGTCCCAGTGGTCTCCCACGAAGAACCGGAGCCCGAGCTTGGGGAGCTCGTCGTTCTCCAGGTGATCGGCCATCCCCACGACATCGCGGAGGTAATGCGCCCCTAGCTCGGCGAAAGACTCCCCTACCGTCGACGTGCGCTCCTCCGCGGGGCGGCGTCCGCGGTCCACCACCGCCACCTCCACGCCGGGAATCCTGCGCGTCAACTGCAGCGCTAGAGAGAGTCCGGCGAGCCCTCCCCCGATGATGGCGACGTCGGTCCGCTCGTTCATGAGCAGGTACCCCTCAGAAATTCTTCTTGACTCCTACGGGTCGAAACGAAATCCTAGTGCTCGCGAGTTGGTCCGGGTAGAGACCCCCACCGCGGACCCCACCGAGCAGGACCAACGCGGGGCGGTCGTCCCGCACCTCACCTCGAGACCGAGCGAGGCATCCATGGATCGACGGCACTTCCTCAAGCGGGGCGCAATCGGAGCTTCCGGCGTGGTGGCGGCAGGCGCGGTGACGCCCCTCGAGGGCACGGAGCGCCCCCAGCCCAAGGTGTTCCCTCCCGACGACATGGAGAAGTACCTGGACACCGTGGATCACGGGGTGTTCCGCATGTCCCGGTGGCCCCTGGCCGACCGTTTCCCGGGTCTTCGCGGGAACGGGTACGACGGCGAGACCCTCGCCCGCGACGCCATGATTTCCCTCTACATGACCGGGATGTTCGGAGATCTCCCGGCGGAGTACCGGGCCCACACCGGGATGCAGGATCGCATGTGGGCCGCGCAGCCCACCATGGATCGGGCGTTGGACGGCGTCATGGAGTTCCTCCGCAGCCGTACGCCCGACGATCTCTCCCGGGTGCGCTCCACGCTGCGCGACCGCCCGGAGGTTCTCCACGAGGTGGTGACGACCATCGATACCGAGGCGGCGCGCTCGGGAGTGTCCGAATCCCGCAGGGCGCAGCTGCGCACCATGTTCACCGACGTCGCGTGGCGCCTCGCGAACCAGCCCCCCGAGCTGATCATCGACGAGTACGTCGGCAAGGTGGAGCGAGCCACGGCCTCCGACGTCGAGAGCGCCGCCCGGCAACGCTCACAGGCCGCCCACGCCACCGAGGAGATGTTCTGGCAGGAGCAGAAGTCCCTGAGGGAACGGCGGATCAGCCGCGGACTGCGCCGTATGGGGATCGGCGCCGCGCTGTTCGGGGTCGGGCTGCTTCTCGTCGCCGCCTCCGATGGTGATATCGACGACGGCGGTGCGTTGATGTGGATCGGGCTCGTCCCCGGGATCACGGTGGGCTCGATTCTCTTCACCGTCGGCCTCGTCACGCTGCTCATCGGAGCGGCGACGGACAGAGACGCCATGTGACCACCGAGGTCCACGGCGTACTTCCCCAGGTGGTGGTCACGGGCACGGGCGTGGTGTGTTCCGTCGGCGACGGATCCACCGAACTCGCTGAGGCCGTCGTGGGTGGGCGGAGCGGGATCGCGCCCATCCAACGGTTCGATACCCGGGAGTTCGACGTCCACCTCGGCGCGGAGGTGAAGGGGTGGAAGGATCCCGACGCCACGGCCACGGCCACGGCCGAGCACCGCCTCTGCGTGGGCTTCGCCCATCGAGCCGCCCTGGAGGCCTTGGCGCAGGCGGCGGTGCACGTCTCGGCGGCGGAGCCCCACCGCTTCGGGATCGTCTTCGGCACCAACCTCGGGAACGGGGGGCGTCCCGTCCACGAGCTGGTGGTGGAGCTGGGACGTCGCATCGGATTCGAAGGCCCCATGCTCTCGGTCTGCACCGCGTGCTCTTCGTCCACCAGCGCCATCGGGCTGGCCCGCGACCTCCTCCTCTCGGGGTTCGCGGACGTGGTCCTCGCGGGCGGGTCCGATGTGCTCACCCCCGAGATCTTCTCGGGCTTCCACGCCATGGGCGTCCTCAGCCCCGCACCGTGTGCGCCGTTCAGCACCCCCTTCGGCACCACCCTGGGGGAGGGCGCCGGCTTCCTCGTCCTCGAGACGGAGGAGGGCGCGCGCGCCCGCGGCGTGGACGTTCTCGCCACGGTGAGCGGGTGGGGGATCTCCGGAGACGGATACCACGAGACGTCTCCCGATCCCCGGGGACGGGGGGTGGAACGCGCCATCCGGTCGGCCCTGGACGACGCCGGGCTCACGCCCCGGGACATCGGGTACGTCAACGCGCACGGGTCGGGCACGCAAGCCAACGATCCCTCCGAGTGGAGCGGGATCCAGCGGGGGCTCGACGGATCCAACGGGATCTGGGTGAGCTCTTCGAAGGGAGCCCTCGGCCACGCCCAGGGGGCCGCGGGGGCGCTTGAGGCCATCATTACCATCCTCATGATGCGCCGCGGCCTCGTGCCCCCGACGCTGAACTTCGCGGGCGCGCGCAACTTCGCGCCCGCCGACCCCGTGGCGGGTCCCGCTCCGAGGGAGCACGCGTACGACCACGCGGTGAGCGTGAACTCCGCCTTCGGGGGGGCCAACGCCGCCGTGGTCCTCTCCCGGTCCGTTCCCGCGGCCACTCGGTCGCGCGGGCGCAGAGGGGTCGCCATCCTCGGCGTCGGTGCCGTCACGTCGCATGGGCTGGGAGTCCACTCCTGGGAGGATTCGGGGTTCGGGCAGCCTCGCGGGGCGGTCCCGACGTTCTCATTCCAGGAGGTGGACCCCATGATCGACCCGCGGGGACTCGATCCCACGAGCCGGTTCCTCACCGCGGCCGCGTCCCTGTCCCTGCGCGACGCGGGGATCCGGCTCTCGCGGGCCGACCAGGACTCGGCGGGGCTCGTCCTGGGCTCGGTGCGGCCGTCGCCGGCGAGCACC
>JAOUPR010000013.1 GCA_029879725.1 Gemmatimonadota bacterium
GGGGTGGAGATCGACTCCGACGTGGCCGATGGGCCGCATTCGGTGATTCTCAACCAGGTCACCAACGGCGTCGCGGTGAGGATGGCGGTTCTCTACCTCCTCGCGGGCGGCGCGCCGGAGCGGGCCGAGGCGGCCAAGCACGGAGGTGAGGCGTGAGCGAGGTGGTGGTGTTCCGTGGTGGGCGGGTGGTGGATCCGTCCCGTTCGGTGGACGGCGTCGGCGACGTGGTCGTGGTGGACGGGTGGATCGCGGACGTCCCCGCCGAGTACACGCCGCCGGAGGACGCCCGCGTCATCGACTGCGCGGGGCTGGTGGTGACGCCGGGGCTCATCGACGTGCACGTGCACCTCCGCGAGCCCGGGGAAGAGCACAAGGAGACCATCACGACCGGGGCCCGCGCCGCGGCCGCGGGAGGCTTCACCGCCATCGTGGCCATGCCCAACACCGACCCCCCGACCGACGATCCGGCGGCGGTGGGATACGTGGTCGCGGAGGGGCGCAAGGCGGGCGCGGCCCGGGTGTACCCCACGGGGTGCATCACCCTCGACCGGAAGGGCGAGCGGCTCGCGCTGGTGGGGGAGATGGTGGACGCGGGAGCGGTGGCCATCACCGACGACGGCAGCCCCGTCATGGATTCGGGACTCATGCGCCTCGCGCTCCTCTACGCCCAGGCGTTCGACATCCCGGTGGCGGATCATCCGGAGGACCTCACCCTCGCCGCGGGGGGTGCCATGAACGCGGGACTCGCCTCCGCGCGCATGGGGCTCCCGGGGAAGCCCAACGCGGCCGAGGACATCCACATCATCCGCGACATCCTCCTCGCGGAGCTCACGGGAGGCCACATCCATCTCCAGCACGTGTCCACGCGCATGGGAGTGGAAATGATCCGGCAGGCCAAGGCCCGGGGCGTGCGGGTCACCGCCGAGGCGTCCCCCCACCACCTCGTCCTCACCGAGGACGCCGTGGAGGGATACCGTACGGAGGCGAAGATGAACCCGCCCCTGCGGTCCGCCGAGGATCGAGCGGCGGTCCGGGCCGGGCTGGCGGACGGAACGCTGGACACCATCGCCACCGATCACGCCCCGCATCACTACGACGAGAAGGAGGCGGCCTTCCAGGACGCCCCCAACGGGATCGTGGGCCTGGAGACGGCGCTGGGCATCATCCTGACGCACGTGGTGGGCGAAGGGGTGATCGACCTCTCCACCATGGTGGAACGGATGAGCTGTCAGCCCGCGCGGGCCTTCGGGCTCCCCGGGGGGACGCTGGCGCCGGGGAGCGTCGGAGACGTCACCGTGTTCGATCCGGCGGCCGTGTGGACCGTGGACCCGAAGGCGTTCCGTTCCAAGAGCCGCAACACCCCCTTCGGAGGGTGGGAGCTCAAGGGGAGGCCACGCTATACCGTGGTGGGTGGACGGACCGTCTGGGAGGGGTGAGCGGCGCACCGCGGTGCACCCACCAAGAAAGACGGGCGGCCCCCCTGAAGGGGCCGCCCGTCTTCGTGTTCCGGAACTGGAGGCGCGTCAGGCGCTGAGACCGTTGACGTGCCTCTGAAGGCTGCTCTTCACCCGCGCCACGGCGTTGGGATGATAGAGGCGGCGCGTGGCCGCGCGATCCAGGAGTGCCACGGCTTCCTGAAGGCGAGCAACGCCTTCGTCGGCGTTGGCTGCGGTACGGACACGCTTGATGGCGGTGCGGATCCGTGCACGGTTGGACCGGTTCGCGGTTCTCGCGACGCGGCTCAACTCCATCCGCTTCTTTGCACTCTTGATGTTCGGCATGCGTCCCTCGGGGCGCGGTGGGATTCCTTTATGTCGAGCCAACAAAACTAGAATAGTACCGGCGCGGGATCAATGGGTCGGGGTCATCCGTCGAGTCGGGCGTACGGAACGACCGTCACGGGAACGGTGACGCCCCCCCCGAAGGTGAAGGAGAGCGCCACGCTCACCGTGTCCCCGGCGGCGGGTGGCCGGGCCAATCCTTCCAGCATCCCATGCATCCCTCCGGGCTCCAGGCGGACCACCGCCCCCGGCAGGATCTCGATTCCGCGGGGGAGGGGAGTCATGCGCATCATCCCGTCCTCCACGGACATGGCGTGGAGGGACCCACGCTCCGCCGCGTCGGAGCCGATCCCGGCCAGTGTGTCGGCCCGGGAACCCACGTTCTCCAGCGTGAGATAGACGGCCATGGGTGCGGAAGGGGCCGGCGGTGGCGCGTAGGCGGCCAGGATCCGCAGGGCACCGGCCTCCGCCGGAGGGCGCAGCGCGCCGGGATCGGGCCGGTGGGAGGCCTCGACGACGGTGGCTTCCTCGTCGCCCGTGGACCAGTCGTGGGCGGCCAGCAGGGTGAGATCGTGGACCCAGACGGAGCGCCGCGTCCCCGTCCGGTACATGGCCCGACCCAGGTCGTCGGGGGTGAAGGCGTAGACGGCGGCGGGGTGGCCGACCAGGTAGGTGCCCTCCCGGTCGAGCCGTTCCGGGGGCGGATAGTTGTATTCCGCCAGGATGTCGGCCACCTGGGCTTCCGTGCCGAGCAGCCCCACGAAGGTCGAATCGAAGGCGTCCAACCACCCCCGGAGGCGGGTGGGCGTGTCCCGCTGCGGATCGACGCTCACGAACACGACCTTCACGCGGCCCCGCAGATCCGGGTGCAACTCCTTCAGCGCGGCGCCGATGTTGGCCATGTGGAGGGGGCAGATGTCGGGGCACGAAGTGTACCCGAAGAAGAGGAGGGTGAGGTATCCGTCCGTCTCCTTCCGGAAATCGAACGGTCGGCCTTCGGTGTCGGTGAGGGTGAACGCCAACTTCCCCAGCGGGTGGGCGGGCTTGTCGCCCTGGATGGGGAGGTCGTGGGGGTCCTCCGACGGGGTCGGGGGAGGACCGCACGCGGCGGCGAGGAAGAGCGCGGATGCCAAGGTGGAGAGGCGGAGCATGGTGCGAAGCCCGGTTGCAGAGGGAACCCATGGACGTCCCCGAAAGATAGCGCGACGAAAGGTGGTTCAGGCGTGCCGGTGAGACTGGACCCCGCACCCCCTCGTCCCCTACCTTACCACGTCTATGAAGCAGATCCCATGCGGTACGTTCCAGAGGCCTCCGTGGGCCAATTGATCCCCGTCGTCCAGGAGGAACGGAGCGACGGCTTCTTCGACGTCGACATCGAGCGGTTCCAGGGTCCGCTGGATCTTCTCCTCCACCTGATCCGCACCCAGGACATCGACATCTTCGACATCCCGGTGTCGACCATCACGGAGCAATTCCTCCAGACCATCAAGAAGATCCGGGTGGAGGACCTCGACTCCGCGGGGGAGTTCCTGGAGATGGCGGCGATGCTGGTCCGCATCAAGGCCCAGATGCTCCTTCCCCGGTCCGCGGAGGACGAGGACGAGGACCCGCGGGCCGAGCTCGTCCGACGGCTGTTGGAGTACGAGCAGATCCGTGAGATCACCCAGCGCCTCTCCGTCGCGGAGGCGGACCGCGGGCGCCGGTTCTCCAAGGGTTACGTGCCGCCGAGACCCCGCAAGCCTCTCACGGAGACGCCTCTGGAAACCACGTGGGAAGAGGTGTTCGCTGCCGCGCTCCTGGTGGAACTCCCCGAGCCCAGGGAGCGGGAGCACCGCGTGACCACGCGCACCGTGGCCATGGAGGACAAGGTCATCCTGATCCTGGACACGCTCAAGGAGGCGACCCGGGTGGAGTTCAGCAAGCTCCTGGAGGGGTTCATGGGACGGATGCACGGCGTGATGACGTTCCTGGCGGGGCTCGAGTTGACCCGCCGTCGCCTCCTCTTCCTCCGCCAGACCGAGCCCTTCACCGAGCTGTGGCTCTACCGTCGGGACGACGCTCCCGAAGACGAAGAGGGCGAGGCCGGGGACGAGCCGGCTCCCGCCCATGACGACGTTCCCGGGATCGCCTTCGAAGGCGATCCCGCATTCGATGAAGAAGGAGTCGAAGCTTGAACGCAGCACAGATCGTGGAGGCGGTCCTCTTCGCGTCCGACGCACCCCTCACTCCGGACGAGATCGCCCGGGCGGACGAGGTCCTCGACGAGGACCTGGTGGAGCAGATCCTCCGCCAGTTGCAGGCCGAGTACGACGACGCGCAGCGAGCATTCCAGGTGGTGGAGGTGGCGGAGGGATACCAGATCCTCACCCGGCCGGAGTTCGCGCCCTATCTGGAGCGCTTCGACAACGTACCTCGTCCCTCCCGCCTCTCCGGGCCCGCGCTGGAGACGCTGGCCATCATGGCCTACCGGCAGCCCATCGGAAGAGCGGAGGTGGAGTACATCCGCGGGGTGGGATCGTCGGGGGTGATCCGGTCACTCCAGGATCGTCAGCTGGTCGACGTGGTGGGGCGTGCCGAAGGGTTGGGTCGCCCCCTCCTGTACGGGACGACACAGAAGTTCCTGGAGCACTTCGGCTTCCGCTCACTGGAGGATCTCCCCCGGCCCGAGGAACTCCCGGTCGTCTTGCGGGAGCGCATCCCGCTGGGAACCGAGGACGAGGAAGAGGCGGAAGTGGAGAGCCCGGCGCTGGAGCTTCCCCTGCATGAGAACGGGGAAGCGGAGGCCGTGGACGCGGAGGTCCGGGAGGAGACGGAGACCGTGGCCGCTGAGGTGGAAGTGGAGGTCGCGGACGCGGCGGTCGAGTTCGCGGACGAGGACGGGGATGGCGGCGGCGAGGTGGAGGCGGACGTGGCCGTGGAGGACGAGTTCGCGGACGCCGACGCCGACGCCGACGTCGACGCCGAGGTGGAGGCGGACGTGGACGTGAAGGCGGCGGGTGCCGCCCCGCCCGAGGAGCCGGATGATCCGGCTCCCGCTCCGGCTTCCTGAGCGATCCGTGTCGGAGGGCGTGAGGATCCAGAAGTTCCTGTCCCGCACGGGGCGGGCGTCGCGACGGGAGGCGGAGCGCCTCATGAGCGAGGGTCGCGTGCGTGTGAACGGTCGGGTCGTCACGGAGTTGGGTACCCGCGTGGATCCCGATCGCGACGAGATCGCGGTGGACGGCCGGGTGATGGTGGCGTCCGAGGCGCGGATCATCGTCTTCCACAAGCCGGCCGGCGTCCTGACCACGCGGAAGGACCCCCACGGGGGACGCACGGTATACCAGGTCCTGCCGAGACAGCATCGGCAACTCCGCTACGTGGGTCGTCTGGATCGGGACACGGAGGGTCTGCTCCTGTTCACCAACGACGGTGATCTGGCCAACGGGCTGCTCCACCCTTCGTCGGAGGTGGAGCGGGAATACCGGGCCTGGGTCACGGGCGTCCCCGACCGGGACACGCTCCAACGTCTGGTGTCGGGAGTGAAGCTCGACGACGGGCCCGCCCAGGCCCGCCGGGCCGAGGCGGTGGGTGCCGGGCCGGACGGGAGCGAGCTCAGGGTCGTGCTCACCGAAGGGCGGAAGCGCGAAGTCCGTCGCCTCCTGTACGCGGTGGGGCACCCGGTGCAGCGGCTGGTTCGTGTCCGGTACGGGAACGTGCGTCTCGGCGATCTCCCGCCCGGGAGTTGGCGGCGTCTGGAGCCCGACGAAGAACGGGGGCTACGAGAGCTCGCCGGTGGACGGCGACGCGAATAGTGTGAACTGAACGCTACGGAAGATCATGGATCTCAGAAACAAGACGGTGCTGATCCTCGGAGGTGCGGGTCTGGTGGGCATGGCCGTGGCTCGGAGAGCCATGGAGGGCCGCCCCGCCCGTATCGTGATCGGATCCCTTCGCAGGCAGGAGGCGGACGAGGCGGTCGCCGAACTCTCCGGGGAGGCGGGACCCGCGGGGATCGCTCTCGAAGGCGTGTGGGGGGACCTCTTCGTTCCGGAGGACATGAAGGATCTCCCCCGACCCGACGTTCTCGCCGACCCGGAGATGCGCGGTCGCCTGGTGGACGATCTCTACGGAGAACTCACCGAGGAGGTCTTCCTGCGGTCCACGCTGGGCGCGCTCCTCTGCGCCGTGAAGCCCGACATCATCGTCGACTGCGTGAATACCGCGGGCGCCCTGGCGTACCAGAACGTGTTCGCGTCCGCGGCCTCGTTGCGGGAGGCGGCGGGTGAGGGGAGGGCCGACGCCGAGGCCGTGGATCGGCACCTGGCCACGCTGTATCTCCCTCAGCTCATCCGACACACGCAGATCGCGCTGGAGGGGATGAAGAGGGCGGGCACGGAGGTGTTCGTGAAGGTGGGTACCGCCGGGACGGGTGGGATGGGGCTGAACATCCCCTTCACCCATTCCGAGGAGCGCCCTTCCCGGGTCCTTCTGGCGAAATCGGGGATCGCGGGAGCGCAGACGCTCTTCCTCTTCCTCATGGCCCGTACGCCGGGAGCGCCGGCGGTGAAGGAGGTCAAGCCCACCGCCGCCATCAGCTGGAAGGCGGTTCGCCAGGGGACGGTACACCGTGGGGGGCACCCGATCATCCGGGCCGACGCCACGGAGCCCCTCTCCCTGGGCGAGGCGTTCACCGAGGGCGCGGAACGAGGGTTCGTATCCACGGGAGAGCCGTTGGAAGGCGTCTACCTGGATGCCGGGGAGAACGGCGTGTTCACGGTGGGCGAGTTCGAGACGCTGACGGCGCTCGGGCTCATGGAGTTCGTGACGCCGGAGGAGATCGCCGAGAACGTGGTCCGGGAGATCCTGTCCCACCCCACCGGGCGGGACGTGGTGACGGCCCTGGACTCGGCGACCATGGGGCCCACCTACCGCGCCGGGGTGCTGCGGAGCGTGGCCATCGACCACATGGAGGCCCTGGAGAAGGAGTCCGGCATCCGATCGGTGGCCTACGAGATGCTCGGCCCGCCACGGCTGTCCAAACTCCTCTTCGAAGGCTCGATCCTCGAGCGCCTCTTCGACACGCTGGCGGCCGCCGCGGATCTGGATGCGGAGGAGACGGCCCGACGGGCTCAGGCTCTGATCCAGGAGGATCACGACCTGCGGCAGCGGATCGTCTCCATCGGTCTTCCCATCCTCCTCCCGGACGGGGAGCACGTTCTCCGGGGACCCACGGTGAAGGTCCATCCCGAGGAAGGGCTCCCCTTGAAGGACCAGCGCCTTCTCGATCGCGGATGGGTGGATCTGAGGGCGGCGAACTGGGTTCAGTGGAAGTCCCGCTGTACCCGGATCGCCGGGGAGATCGGGTCACGCCCCGGGGTGGGCCAGGGGTCCACCGGCGACCACGAGTACGGCGATCCGTCGGGGCGGATCCGTCCCGGACGGTTGGCGGCGTGGATCTTCCGTTACGAGGATCGGGGAGAGCGGATCAAGCGCTGATCAGGCCGTGCTCCATGCCTCGGCCCCCAGGAGCGGGACGAAGTGGCACGGCGTGAACTCCCGGGATCGGAATTCGTCGGCCCAGCGGACGACGAGGACCAGGTTCTGGATGTCCTGGTTTCCCACCGGAACCACCAGCCGTCCCCCGATGGGGGAGAGCTGGTGGAGGAGCGACGGGGGGATGGCCGGTGCGCCCGCGGTCACCATGATGGCGTCGAAGGGAGCCCGTTCCGGCCATCCCAGCGATCCGTCCCGGACGGCGACCGTCACGTTGCGGATCCCCAGGGCGCGGAGGCGCGCGGTGGCCTCCCGCGCGAGGTCGGGGATGCGCTCGATGGAATACACGGTTTCCACGAGGCCGGCGAGGACGGCGGTCTGGTATCCCGATCCCGTCCCGATCTCCAGGACGCGCTCTCCACCGGTGAGTCGGAGCGCCTGCGTCATCACGGCGACCATGTACGGCTGGGAGATGGTCTGTCCGTGGCCGATGAGAGAGGGATGGTCCGCGTACGCCTCGCCGACACGCTCGGGAGGGAGGAAGGTGGCTCGGGGGAGCGCTGCCATCATGGCGAGCAGGCGTTCGTCTTCGATACCCCTGGAACGGAGTTGTCTGCGTACCATCCGTGCCCGATCCCGGGCTTCGTCCATGCGGTCCATCCTGGCGCTCCTACGGGAGTGGCCTGGTCCCCGCCCCACCGACACCCTAAGGTAACCGGGTGTGGTGTATCAGGATCGGCCCGGCCATCCCGATACGCCAGACCCGGGTACTCTTCGCCAGGACATTCCTCCCCCTCGATCCATGACTCCACATCCGAACCTGACGCTGATCAGCCATCCACTCATCCGCCACAAGATGTCGCTCCTCCGGGACGTCGACACGCCCAAGAAGTTGTTCCGGGAACTGGTGACGGAGATCTCCATGCTCATGGCGTACGAGACCACCCGGGGGCTTCCGGACGAGGAGACGCGGGTGACGACCCCCCTGGAAGAGATGACCGGGTATCGCATCGCGGGGAAGAAGCTGGTGCTGGTCCCCATCCTGCGAGCCGGGCTGGGGATGGTGGAGGGGGTACTCCGCCTCATCCCCACGGCCCGCGTTGGACACGTCGGCATCGCCCGGGACGAGGAATCCCTGCAGCCGGTGGAGTACTACTTCAACGTTCCTCCGCATCCCGAAGTGCACCGCTTCGTGGTCCTCGATCCCATGCTCGCCACGGGTGGCTCCGCGTCCGCGGCCATCGCGGGGCTCAAGGCGCGCGGAGCCACCAGCATCATGCTCATGTGCCTGGTATCGGCGCCCGAGGGGCTGCGCGCCATGGCGGCGGCCCACCCCGACGTCCAGGTCTTCGCGGCGGCGCTGGACCGGCAGCTCAACGAACGGGGGTACATCGTGCCGGGGCTCGGCGATGCCGGCGACCGGCTGTTCGGGACGCTGTGAGCCGGGTGTACCTCAGTGGAAGCTGCGCCGGGCCTTCCACGTTTCCGGGTGGAAGAGCAGGAGCACGGTGTAGATCTCCAGGCGGCCCACGAGCATGAGAAAGCTGAGCACCACCAGGGCGGGATCGGACATCCACCCGTAGTTGTCCGTGGCGCCCACGTCGCCGAATCCCGGACCCACGTTGCCCAGACTCGCCATGCTCGCGGCAAGGGCCGTGAGGGGGTCCATCCCCAGGAAGCCCATGACCAGGGCCCCGGCCAGGCACAGCAGGAGGTAGAGGATCACGAAGCCGATGATGTTGGCCATCACGTCTTCGCGAATGGCCCGGGTCCCGACCCGCGTGAGGAGGATGGCGCGGGGGTGCAGGTGCTTCCGGATCTCGTTCCCCGTCTGCTTCAGGAGGAGGAGGACCCGCAGGACCTTGATCCCACCGCCGGTGGAGCCTGCCATCCCGCCCACGAAGAAGAGCGCGAACAGGATCATCTGGGATCCGGGGATCCACATCTCGTAGTCCGCGCTCACGAACCCGGTGGTGGTGGTGATGGACACCGACTGGAAGAGGGCGTCGCGTACCGCTCCCTCCACCCCCGCTACCCCCGGCGCGTATCCACCGGAGGCGAAGTTCACGACGGCCAGGAGCCCGGCCGCGATGAGAATCACGTAGGTGTAGAGGCGCCACTCCTGATCACGGAGGTACACCATGCGGCCGGTGGCGGCCCGGTAGTGGAGGGAGAAGTTCACTCCGGCCAGATACATGAACACGATGGTCACGTAATGGATGTACCGGGAGTCGAACCCCGCCATCGATGCGTTCTTGGTGGAGAACCCGCCCGTGGCCAGCGTGGCGAAGCTGTGGTTCACGGCGTCGAAGAGGCCCATCCCGCCGGCCACGTACAGGAGCGTCTGTGCCGCCGTGAGGCCCACGTACACGAACCAGAGGAGCTTCGCGGTCTGGGTGATGCGCGGACGGAGCCGCTCCGGGGTGGGGCCCGGGACCTCCGCGCGGAAGAGCTGCATCCCGCCGACGCCGAGGTAGGGGAGGACGGCGATCACCAGCACGATGATCCCCATTCCCCCCAGCCAATGGGTCAGGGAGCGCCAGAACAGGATGCCGTGTGAGAGGCTCTCGATATCGGCGAATACGGTGGCGCCCGTGGTGGTGAACCCCGACATGGCTTCGAAGACGGCCGCGGCGGGCGAGGACAGGACGCCGGTGAAGAGATACGGGAGGGCGCCGAAGTTCGCCGTGGCGGCCCACGCCATCGTCACGATGGCGAACCCTTCGCGCGTGGTGATCTCGCCGTTGAATCGGGTGGGGAGATAGAGCGCTCCTCCCGCCACCAGCGTGGTCAGGGACGCCAGGAACAGGGCCCCGGCATCGCCTTCCCGGTAGAGGAGCGACACCACCACGGGAATGAGCATGGCCAGCCCCACGAAGACCTGGAAGAGGCCGACCACGTTGGCGACTCGGCGAAGAGACATCAGTCGAAGAGCTTCTCTACTTCGGGGATGGCGCCCGGGAGCGCGAACACGATCACCTCGTCTCCGGGAAGGATCTCGTCGTCACCTCGCGGGATGATGATCTCGTCGTTCCGGATGATGCTTCCCACGATGCCATCCTTCGGGAAATGAACGTCGCGCAGGGTCTTCCCCGCGATGCGCGACCCCTCGTCCACACGGAACTCGATGGCCTCGGCGTGGATGCCCATGAGGCTCGCCACGGTCATGACCCGGCCGCGCCGGACGTAGCGCAGGATGGCGTTGACCGTGGACATCCGCGGGGACACCGAAGCGTCGATCCCGACCCGGGGCACGAGGTGGAGGTACTCGAACTTGTGGATGAGGCTCACCACCTTCTTCGCCCCCACGGACTTGGCCAGGAGGCTCGAGAGGAGATTCGTCTCGTCGTGTCCGGTGGCGGAGACGTATCCGTCGATTCCACTCACGCCCTCCATCTCCAGAAGCTCCAGGTCGGTGGCGTCGGCATGGAGGACCAGGGACCGCGGAAGGCGGTCGGCCAGTTCCACGCAGCGCCTGCGGTCGTGGTCGAGAATCGTGCACTCCACATGGTGCTGCTCCAGGAGCTCGGCGAGGTATTCCCCTTCCGAGCTTCCTCCGGCGATCATCACGCGCTTGAGGTGGAATCGTTCGTACCCCGCCAGAGGCGGGATCCCGACGATCTCCGACGTGGGCGCCAGCACGTACAGGAGGTCGCCGGCCTCGATACGGTCATGGCCGCGGGGGATCCTGGTGACGTCGTTTCGCACGATGGCCGCGGTCACGTAGTGCTTGTCCGTGTAGCGCTCGGCCAGCTCCAGGAGGCTCCGTCCGGCCACGGGAGCTCCGTCCTTGACCCGGAGTCCGATGAGCTGGACCCGTCCTCCCGCGAACTGAGCGACATCCGTGGCCGCCGCGCTCTGGAGGAGCTGGAACGTCTCCCACGCGCACTCCCTTTCGGGGTTGATCATGAGGTCGATCCCCATGTGCTCCCGCGAGAGGACGCTCCCCCGCTGGTAGTACTCGGGATTGCTGATCCGGGCGACGGTGAGCCCCACGTCCAGGCGCTTGGCGGCGAGACAGGCGACGAGGTTGACCTCGTCCAGGCTGGTCACGGCGAGGAGCATGGCCGCCTCGCGCACGCCACCCTCTTCGAGAACCGGTAGGGACGCCCCGTTCCCCAGGAGCGTGATGACGTCGAGCTGCTGCGCCGCGAACTCCACTCGCTCGGGATTCGAGTCGATGAGGACGACGTCGTGGTTTTCTTCCGAGAGCCGCTGGGCCAGGTGGTACCCCACCTCTCCCGCACCTACGATGAGCACTTTCATGAAGCGTGTCTCTCTATCGCTGTCCCGCCGAAGGGATGCCGCCGACATCGCGGCCGGCGGCATCAAGGTAGCGTTACCCGCGATAAGATCCAGGGAGGGCACCGGGATGTCGGGTGGGGGTATCCATGGATACCTGCCCATTGTTCGGTCTCCCGCCAGGGAGGACGCGGTCTCCCGTCGGGTGCCGACGGAATCGGAGGGGCCGATGCTGACACGTGACGAGCTGGTTGATCTCTACCGTACCCTCAAGGACCGTTCCGTCCTCAGCGTGTATCTCGATGTGGACCATCACGATCCGGCCCGAAAGGGACATTGGCGCAACCAGTTGCGCACGCAACTCTCGAATTGCCGGAAGACTCTCACGGAGGATACCGAGGCCGAATTCCAGGAGGCCGCGGGGCACATCGAGGACGCCCTGCGGCCGTACGACAACCACTTCGTACCGAACCGGGGATGGGTGGGATTCGCCACCCGTGACCGTCTGTGGCACGCGGAGGAATTGCCGGTGTCCGTGGCGGATCGAGCCCGGTGGGATCGGGGGATCCAGGCGGCTCCGTACGTGAAGGTGCTGGGCCAGCACCGCCCGGTCTGGGCCGCCCTGGTGGATCAGGTACGAGCACGCGTGTTCCGGTACGCCGACGGAGTGCTCACCGAGATGGAAGGCCTCACCGCCGACCGGTACCTCGGCGACCTGTCGGACAGCGGGGTGAGCAAGAGCGCTTCCCGCACCAGTGGTTTCCGGGGTGAGACGTCCACGGACCTGGCTCAACGACTCCTGGACCGCCAGAGCGGCGAGATGGCTCGTGACCTCGTGCAGCGCCTGACGCAGGGAGCGGGCGACGACGGACTCGTGATCCTCGGGGGGACCACCGAGATGGTCGCGCGGGTACACGCGCTCCTTCCTGGATCCCTCACGGCGAGGATCCGAGACGACGTGTCGCTTCACGTGGAGATGGCTCCCCACGAGGTCCGCGCGGCGCTGGAGCGTGACACCGCGGCCCTCACCGAGGATCTGCACGCGCGCCTCGTGGACCAGGTGCTGGAAGCGGGGCGGGGGAAGGGCGCGGGTGTCCGAGGTGTCCAATCGGTCCGCAAGGCACTCACGGAGAATCGGGTGGACCGTCTCCTCCTCTCCCGCGGCTTCGTGGGGGGACATCCCGAAGTGGCCAACGAGCTCGTGGGGCTGGCCCTGGCCCAGGGCGGAGACCTGGAGGAGGTGAACGGCCCTCCCGGGGTCCGCCTCGATCAAGAGGTGGAAGGCGTGGCGGCCCGCTTGCGATTCTGACGGGTGGAGGCGTTCCCGGGTGATGAAAACGGGCCCGAAGGAGGCTATCTTGTCTCCGTCGGGCCCGTAGCTCAGTTGGTCAGAGCAGTGGACTCATAATCCAACGGTCGCAGGTTCGAGCCCTGCCGGGCCCACTCCTCAGGCACCCGCTCCCGGACCATCGCTCCGGGGGCGGGTTTCTCTCTTCCGGATCCACGACGCGGCCTGGCCCACCACGAGGGGTGCCACGGCGGTGGCGGCCACGGTGACCCACCCCCAGGCCGGGATGGCCACGACGTCCAGGAGGTCCCCCAGGAACGGGTTGGCCAGGGGTGAGAGCTGAAGAGCGGCGGAGAGGAGGAGCGCGCCCCACATCCAGGGATTCGTGAACACGCGGGCCAGGGGGAGGGGGCCCACCGACCGGGCGTTGAACACGTGAAGGAGTTGCGTGAACGCCAGAGCCATGAACGCCATCGTGACGGACTGCTCGAGGGTACCCCACCGCAGCCCGATCGAGAAAGCCGCCAGGGTCGAGGCGGTGAGGACGCCTCCGTACCAGAACACGGCACCGAGGAAGGTGCGCGAGAGGATGGGCGCGCGCGGATCGCGCGGCGGGCGTCGCATCACGTCGAGGGCGGGGGGCTCCATGGCCAGCGCCAGGGCGGGGAAGACGTCCGTGATCAGATTCAGCCAGAGGATCTGGAGGGGGAGCACGGGCTGGGGGAGTCCCGACACGCTCGCCGCGAAGATCACGCCCACCTCGGCGAGGTTGCAGGAGAAGAGGTACAGGATGAACTTGCGGATGTTGTCGTAGATCACGCGGCCTTCCTCCACCGCGGCGGTGATGGTCTCGAAGCGGTCGTCCTGAAGGACCAGGTCGGCAGCCTCCCGGGCGACGTCGGTTCCCCGCAGGCCCATGGCGACGCCGATATCGGCCCGGCGCAGCGCGGGGGCGTCGTTCACGCCGTCTCCGAGCATGGCGACCACTTCGCCGCGCGCCTGTAGCGCCTCGACGATTCTGAGCTTGTCTTCCGGACCGACCCGTGCGAGACCCACGACACCGTCGAGGCGGGCCGCCGTCTCCTCGGGACCCAGGTCGTGGAGTTCGGCCGCCTCCACGAACCCCTCTCCCGACGCGTCCATCCCCAACTCGCCCGCGATGGCCCGCGCCGTCGGGGCCTGGTCTCCCGTGAGCATCAGGGTGCGGATCCCCGCCGACCTACATCGCTCCACGGCCTCACGGACACCGGGGGCCGGGGCGTCGTGCATGGCCACCAACCCCACCAGGGTCAGGTCCCGGACGTGGGCGTCGTCGAAGGGGTCCGGCCCGGGGGACACGTCGCGGCGGGCGAGGGCCAGCACACGGAGCCCCCGGGACGCGAACCGCCGGTTGGCGTCCTCCACGTCTTCCACGTGGCGGGGCGTGAAGTGTGTGTCCGCGCCTCCACTGGCCACGCGAGCGCACCGGGGGATGACGCGATGGGGAGCCCCCTTCACGAAGATCTCGCCGCCGCCGGGCCCTCCGTGGAGCGTGGCCATCCACATCCGCCGGCTGGTGAATTCGATCTCGCCCAGGCGGGGGCGCGAGGTGGCGAGGGACCGGGGATCGAGTCCCGCCTTCATCGCGGCGGTGAGGATGGCGCACTCCGTCGGGTCTCCCTGGCAACTCCAGAGGCCGTCGGTTTCCGTGACGAAGGAGTCGTGGGCGAGAGCGCCGATGGTGAGCAGGTCGATCAGGCCGGCGAGCTCCGCGGGATCCGCGTGCGCGCCGTCCACCTCGAAGGACCCGTCGGGATGGTAGCCCACACCCGACACGATGACTTCGGCCTCGGCCGTCCAGATCGCGACCACGGTCATCTCGCCCGTGGTGACCGTGCCCGTCTTGTCGGTGCAGATCACGGTGGCTCCACCCAGCGCCTCCACCGCCGGGAGACGGCGGAGGAGGGCATTGCGACGGGCCATGCGGCGCATCCCCACGGCCAGGGCGATGGTCGCGACCACGGGGAGCCCCTCGGGCACCGCCGCCACCGCGAGCGCCAGCCCCGTTTCGAGCATCCGGATCACGTCCTGTCCCCGGAGGATCCCGAGCCCGGACACCACGGCCACGATCCCCAGGACCAGAAGGATCAGGCTGCGTCCCATGGCGTCGAGGCGGCGTTCCAGGGGGGAGGGTGGCTCCTCCAGTTGGGCCATGAGTTGGTCGATGCGCCCCAATTCGGTCCGGGTGCCGGTGCCGATCACCACCGCCGACCCCTTGCCGCGGGTGACCAGGGTGCCCTTGTGGATCATCCACGCCCGTTCCCCGATGGGAGGCGGCTCGCGGGACGCCGGCGGATCCACGGCCGCCTTCGCCACGGGGACGGACTCACCGGTGAGGAGTGCCTCGTCCACCGACAGGCCCAGGCTCTCCACCACCCGGGCATCGGCGGGAACCGCGTCGCCGGGGCGCAGTCGCACCACGTCTCCCGGGACCACGGTGGCGCTGTCCACGACGCGGTACTCTCCGTCGCGCAGGACCCACGCGTGGGCCACCTGGAGCTTCTTGAGCGCGTCCATGGACCGCCGGGCCCGCCACTCCATGGTGAACCCCAGGGCGACGTTGATCACCACCACCACGGCCACCGCCGCGGCCTCGATGACCTCCCCGGTGAGGAAGGCGACGATGGCCACCAGGGTGAGGAGAAGGAACACCAGACTGCGCACCTGGTCCAGGAGGACCCGCCAGGCCGGGCGCGGCGGGTGGGTCGGGAGCGCGTTGGGGCCGAAGGTCGCCAGCCGCCGGTCGGCCTCCTCGGTGGTGAGCCCTTCCGGGCCGCACTCCAGCCCCGCCCACACCTCCACGAGAGGGAGGGGGTGCCACGGACGGGGGGCGCCGAGGGGAGTCATGGGGGACGGTGCGGAGGCGGACGGTACTTCCTGGCTGTGGTTGAGGAATCGTACCCCTCTGGCCGCCACACGGTCGTGGTCGCCGCCCCAGTGTGGTGTAGCCGAGGTCTGCTGCGATTCGAGTGCGACCGCATCCCGCACCTCGGCGTTGCTTCTCCTCGCGACAGCCCTGCTATTCCTCGTCGTCGCGCCTTGATCCGCGGGCGCGGTCACTCCCTCGGTCGCTACCAGACTTCGGCTGCACCACCCTAGGTCTCGTCGGTCCCGGGGGGCCGCCGGGCCCTCTTGGTCTCCGCCCGGCGTTTCTTGGCCTCCAGGCGGCGTTTCTTCTCGCGGGACGGCACACGGGTGGGGATGCGGGGGGCCTCGACTTCGTGGAGCTTCTCCAGACGGGTGCGCAACGTGGCCAGGGCCGCCTTGCGATTGCGATGCTGGCTCCGTTCCCGCCGCGCGGTGACACGGATTCCGGTGGGGAGATGGATCAGCCGCACGCCGGAATCCGTGGTGTTCTGATGCTGTCCTCCCGGCCCTCCCGAGCGGAAGGTCTCGAGCCGACACTGGGAGAGGAGTTCCTCGTCCGTCGCGGGGACGGGAACGGGGTCCGGATCCCTCGGGGTGTTCTTGGTGTTCATCCTTTATGGGTGCTTGCGAATCCCTATGGAACTTCTTCGGACTTCGCGGTACTGTTTTCAGCGCTTCCCTTCGGGCCCCCACGGGACATCGATGATCTTCGACCGCATGGAACAGAATCCGGGCGCCAGGCTTCTCTTCATCCTGGCATGTCTGGTGGTGGTCGTCCATGGTCTGAAGCTCGCCCAGCCGGTTCTCCTCCCCGCGGCCCTGGCACTGTTCCTCGCCGTTCTGAGCCTTCCCATCATGCTCGCGCTGCGGCGACGGGGAGTTCCCGCCGTGCTCGCCATCGCCGTGACGGTGCTGGTGGACGTGGCCGTCTTCGGGTTGGTGATCCTCCTCGCCATCCAGTCGGTGTCCGAGTTCGAGTCGCAGCTGACGCGATACGTGGCGGCGCTCCAGACGCTCCAGATCCGGTGGCTGGCCGTGGTGGAGGAGCGCACCGGGATCGCGCTGGGAGGATACGTCGCCACGGAGCTCCTGGACGCGAGAAAGCTCGTGGATCTCGCCGGCAGCGCCGTGGGCCAGGTGGCCCAGTTCCTCTCGAACACCTTCCTCGTCCTCCTCATCATGATCTTCATGCTCGCCGAGGCGACGGTGTTCCCGGAGAAATTCCGGATCGTCGTCGGCGACGGTGTGGACGACGGGGGGGACCGGCTCACCAACATCGTGCAGGAGATCCAGTCGTACCTGGGAATCAAAACGGTCATCTCCCTGGCCACCGGGGTCATCCTGGGTGCCTGGGCCTACGTGACCGGGCTGGATTTTCCGGTTCTTCTGGGGATCATCGCCTTCGGTCTGAACTACGTCCCCACGGTGGGTTCCATCATCGCCGCCGCCCCCGCGCTGGTGCTCAGCGTGCTCATCCACGGGAGCCTCACACACGCGCTCCTGGTCGGCTCGGGATACGTCGTCGTGAACACGATGTTCGGGAACATCCTCGAGCCGAATCTCATGGGACGCCGTCTCGGCCTCTCCACCCTGGTGGTGGTCCTATCCCTCCTCTTCTGGGGATGGGCATGGGGGCCCCTGGGCGCCCTCCTTTCGGTTCCGCTCACCGTGGTGGTGAAGATCTGGCTCGAACACACGCAGGATCTCAGGTGGATCGCGATCCTCCTGGACAAGACCCCGCCGGCTCGGGAGCCGGATCCCGTACCCTGATGGTGGGAGGATGACGAAATGCCTCTGGTGACGTTCGAAGCGCTCCCCGACGATGGACGCCTGTGGGTCTTCCCCCTGGGCCGTGCCCTCGATCCCTCCGAGGTCGATCGCGTTCTGGAGCGTGTGGACGGCTTCCTGGAGTCGTGGGCCGCGCACGGAGTGCCGCTGCGTTGTGCCCGCTCCTTCGTGGAGGGACGCTTTCTGGTGGTGGGCGTCGATGTCCACGTGGAGGCTCCGTCGGGGTGCTCCATCGATGCGCTCACCAACCATCTGTCCGCACTGGGTGAGGAACTCGGTACGACCTTCGTGCACCATCTCCCGGTCTGGTTCCGCGAGGGCGAAGCCATCCGTTGCGTGAACCGGGCGGAATTCCGGGCGCTCGTGGCGCAGGGGGTGGTGGGGACGGAGACGGCGGTGTTCGATACCACCCTCACGCGGGTGGAGGCGTACCGCTCCGGCGCACTGGAGCGACCAGCGGCGTCCACGTGGCACGGAAAGGCGTTCTTCCGGGAGAGCCCCGCAGGCCGGTGAGCCTTTCTCCGGGCGTCACCCTCTTCCGTCGAGATGGTGCGCCAGGAACCTCACCCCTTCCTCGTCGGCCCAGAAGACCGGACTCCGGGGCGTTCCGGCCAGGAATCCCACGTGGCCTCCCCGGGAGGTGATCCCCGCCGTGAGGAACGAGTTGGCGGCCATCGCCTCCCTCGGGATATGGGTCGGAGGGAGGAAGGGATCGTCCTCGCTGTGCAGGAGGAGGGTCGGGATCCGAACTCCGGAGAGGTACCCCTGGCTGCTCGAGCGCGCGTAGTAGTCGGCGGCGTCGCGGAACCCGTGGAGCGGGGCCGTGGCGGCATCGTCGAACTCGCGGAGGGTGCGGGTGCGCATCACCCGGTCCAGGTCCACGTGCCCGCGAAGGAGCTCCTGCTTCGCCATCACCTTCTTCTTGAGAGAACGGAGGAAGTAGGTCGAGTAGAGACGACCCCACCCGGTGTGTTCCAGAAGGTGCCCGCCGGCGGCGAGGTCGTAGGGGACGGACATGGCGACCGCGGCGTCGACGAGGGCGGCTCCGCCGTCGCTTCGCTCGCCGAGGAGCTTCAAGAGGACGTTCCCTCCCAGGGAGAAGCCCAGGGCTCCGATCTTCCTCCTGGGGTGGCGGGCCCGCAGCGTTCGGAGCACCAGCCCGGGGTCACCCGTCTCTCCGGAGTGGTAGAAGCGGGGGAGGGCGTTCTCCCACGGTCCGCACCCCCTGAAGTTGAGTGCCACCGCCCACATCCCCAGATCGTGGAGGGCTCGGCAGGTGTGGATCACGTAGCTCCGCCGGGAGGAGCCCTCCAGCCCGTGGAGTACCAGGACCACCGGAGCGTGTCTTCCCGGGTCGGGCGTCCAGTCGAGGTAGAGCATGTCCCCGTCGGGGGTGTGGATGGCCTCCGTCTCCAGCGGAGGCCCGACGCGGGAACGCAGCCCCCGGGCCACCAGGGTCTGCGCGTTGGGCCCGGGCGCCCACCGCGCGGGCCGGAAGGGCCGCAGGGTGAACCCATTCCGCGCGGAGGCGGAGCCGGAGTCACCGGGACGTTCGGAAGGGAGGGTCATGCATCTCACGGTGTGAAGGGGCATTGAAGGATGAGAATATCGTCATGTAGCATGCGTCGGAAGGTGGGCCGTACTGGACTTGATGGGCCGTGGGGTGGAGTTTTCCGCGGAGGCCGCGACCCATGGGTGGCGCGGCGAGAAGAGACGGGCCGCACCGGAGAGAGGGGAATGTTCGGGAAGACGGGTTTGCATGGGAACGTCATCGCGGCCGTGGTCTGTCTCCTCGCCTGTGGCCCGCACCCGGTTACGGCGCAGGTCCCCTGGACCTTCCGGTGGGGCGTGCAGCGCCCGGATCTGGTCCGGTACAACAGGGTCGAGGGCCTTTCCCTGGGCGCCCGTCTGCAGGCGCGGCTGCGGGCGTCCCGGTCACCGGTCTCTCTCTTCGTCACGGGGCGCGCGGCGTCGGCTCGGCACCAACCGCAGGGTACCATCGAGCTCGTGAACGAGCCGCTCTCCCGGCGGGTCTCCGTCTCTCTGTTCCGGGAGATCTCCGCCCTCGACGAAGAGGCCGGACACCTGGCCATCGGCAACTCCCTCACCGGGTTGCTGTTCGGCCGGGACGAGGGAGACTACTTCATGCGGACGGGGATGTCCGTGCAGTGGTCGCCCCACTCGGCGGCCCGGGAGAGCTTTCGTGTCCGGGTCTACGGCGAAGACCACGACCCGGTGGACCGGGTCGCGGACTTCTTCGTCGTGCGCGCCGTGGATGGTGATCGCGCCTTCCGGGACAATCTGGTCACCGACGCCGTGCGCGAGTACGGCGTCCTCGTCATGGCGTCGCCGTGGTGGGGAAGGGACCCCCACCGGGTGCGAGGAGGGGTGCGGGTGACGGCGAGAGCGGCCACGGGGGATCGTGACCACGTCTCCCTGGCCGGCGAAGGTCGGCTGGTCGTCCCGCTGGTCCGGGACCTTCGCTGGGACATGACGCTCGGGGGTGCGGGGTTGGGCGGCGACCCTCCCGCGCAGCGGCTCCTCGGTGCGGGAGGGATCGGTTCGGCCCGTGGGTATCCGCCGCTGTCCATGCGGGGGACGCGGCTCGTGCGGGGGCGGGGGGAGTTGATAAGGGACTTCCCGTTCGGATCGTTGCTGGTCTTCACCGATCTGGCGTGGGCCGGCGAGGGAGCTCCGGTCTGGAGCGACGCGTTGGCCACCGCCGGCGGTGGCGTGCGGCTCGTGGACGGCCTCATCCGCCTCGACGGAGGATGGGCGCTGAGGACGCCCCATGGCTTCCGGGCGGATCTCTATCTGGACGGGATCCACTGATCACCCCACAATAGGCGCCGAGCAGCACGAATCCCATCCGAAACACCGGATCAAGAAGCGATGCGTTCATCTTCGATTCTGGCGACCGCCGGCGTTGCAGCCGTACTCTCCGCGTGCGGACCCTCCGTGCCGTCCACGGAACAGGGGGTGTCCCTCGAGTTGGCCGCGCACCGCCGAGCCACCCTCTCCGATCTGTCGTACGACATCCGTCTGGTGATCCCACGGGAGCGAGAGGAGCCCATCACGGGTTTTACCGCCGTCACCCTGAGGTGGGACGATCCGGACGGGAAGGCGCTCGTGCTCGACTTCGTCGACCCGGGAAACCGGGTCGAGAGCGTGATCGTGAATGGTTCCGAGGCCGCCTGGGAGCCCGTGAACGATCACATCGTCATCGATCCGGAGCCCCTTTTCCCGGGGGTCAATCGCATCGAGTTGCGATATCGGGCCGGGGATGAGGCTTTGAACCGCAACGACGATTTCCTGTACGCGCTCTTCGTGCCCGACCGGGCCCACTTCTCCCTGCCCGTGTTCGACCAACCCAATCTCAAGGCGACCGTGGCCTGGACGCTGAAGATCCCGGGCGATTGGACGGCCGTGGGGAACGGGCCCGTCCGGGAGCAGTTCGGAGACGGTTCCGTCCGCACCATACGCCTGAAGGACAGTCGACCCATCCCCACCTACCTCTTCGCCTTCGCGGCGGGAAGGTTCGAGGTGGAGACCGGTGAAGCCGACGGGCGTGCCATGCGCGTGTTCCACCGCGAGACCGACAAGGAGAAGGTCGGCCGGAATCTCGACGCCGTCTTCGACCTCCATGGCAGGGCGCTCTCCTGGCTCGAGGAGTATACCGGGATCCCGTACCCCTTCCAGAAGTTCGACATCGTCCTCATCCCCTCGTTCCAGTACGGTGGGATGGAGCATCCCGGAGGGATCCTCTATCGACAGGCCGGACTCATGCTCGACGAGACGGCCACCCAGGGGCAGATCCTGGGTCGTGCGTCCGTCATCGCCCACGAGACGGCGCACATGTGGTTCGGCGATCTGGTGACCATGGACTGGTTCGACGATGTCTGGACCAAGGAGGTGTTCGCGAACTTCATGGCCGCCAAGATCGTCCACCCCTCCTTCCCGTCGGTCAACCACGACCTCCGCTTCCTCTTGGCGCACCACCCCGCCGCGTACGCGGTGGATCGCACGGATGGGGCGAACCCCATTCGGCAGCCATTGGAGAATCTGCGTTTCGCCGGCACGCTCTATGGAGCCATCATCTATCAGAAGGCGCCCATCGTCATGCGTCATCTCGAGTCGCGGGTGGGCCCGGAGACCTTCCGGGAGGGACTTCAGGAATACCTGCAGACGTATTCCTACGGGAACGCGACCTGGCCCGACCTCATCGAGATCATGGATCGACGTACGCCGGAGGATCTGACCACCTGGAGCCGGGTCTGGGTCGAGGAGCCGGGGCGTCCGGAGATCACGGTGGAACGGGACGGCGACGACGTGGTCCTGTCCCAGAGCGACCCTCGTGGCCGCGGGCTGACGTGGCCGCAGACGCTGGGTGTGCGGTTGGGGTACGACGCACGCGACACGTTGGTGGTGGTGGAGTCGCGTGGAGAGCCGGTGCGTCTGGTCGGGATGGGCGGGGCGGGGATGCGCTTTGCGTTGCCCAACGGAACGGGCGTCGAATACGGCGGGTTCCGGCTGGATCCGGACACCCGTGCCTTCCTGGTCGGGAACATGGCGAAGATCACCGATCCCCTCACCCGCGGGGCGGCGTGGGTCGATCTCTGGGAGGAGGTCCTCGACGGCCGGCTGCCCCCCGGGACGTTCCTGGACGCGGCTCTGGACGCGCTGGGTACGGAGACGGACGAGTTGAATCTGGCGCGGATCCTCGGGTACCTGTCCGCCGGGTACTGGCGCCTGATGAGCCCCGAGACACGTACTTCGTGGGCTCCGCGCCTCGAGGCCGCGGTGTGGGCCGGAGTGACGGGGCCACTCCCGAGGACGGCACGTTCGAGCTTCTTCTCCACCTACCGCGACGTCGCGGCCACGGACGAGGCGGTGGACCGTCTCCGTCGCTTGTGGGCCGGAGGCGAGCACCTTCCGGGGATCACGCTGGGGGAGAGCGATCACATCGCGCTGGCCACCGCCCTGGCGATTCGGGGCGTCCCGGATGCCGAGGACATCCTGGACGAGCAGGGCCGGCGTATCCGGAATCCCGATCGCAAGGCCCGCTTCGACTTCGTCCGCGCCTCGCTGTCCGGGGATCCCGCGGTCCGGGAGACGTTCTTCGAGGGACTTCGCGACGCGGAGAACCGGGAGCGGGAGCCGTGGGCGTTGGAGGGTCTGGACAATCTGCATCATCCGCTCAGGGCCCGGGAGAGCACCTCCCTGGTGTATCCCGCGCTGGAGATGCTGGAGGAGGTCCAGCGCACGGGAGACATCTTCTTCCCCGGAAGGTGGGTGGATGCCGTGCTGGGGGGGCACCAGGAACCCGAGGCCGCGGAGATCGTGAGGAATTTCCTCGACGCACACCCCGATCTGTCGCCTCGGCTCCGAGCCAAGGTGCTCCAATCGGCGGACATGTTGTATCGTTCGGCCACCATCGTGAACGGTTGGGACGGAGGTCGGCCCTGACCCTCCGCGCCGTTCACGGACCCCTTGTCCCGAGGCTTCGACCAGACGGTTGAACACGATACCTCCAGGCCTGCGATATCTCGCCGGCGCGGCGCTGTCCTTTTCCATCATGGCGGCGATGGCGAAGTTGGCCGGACTCGCGATCCCGCTCTTCGAGTTGGTATTCGCGCGTTCCGTGGTGGTGGCGGTGTTGGCGGGCTGGGACGTCCATCGCCGGAGGATGGACTGGCGCGGGCGGGAACGCGGCCTTCTCGTGCTGAGGGGGTTCTTCGGCTTCGCCGCCCTGACGTGTTTCTATTACGCGGTGCTGCGGATGCCCCTCGCGGATGCCACGGTGATCCATTTCATGAATCCCGTATTCACCGCGCTGGCGGCGGCGGTGGTCCTGGGAGAGCACATCGGGATGGTGGAGCTCGGTCTCACCCTGCTGAGCCTCCTCGGGGTGGTGATCGTGGCCCGGCCGAGCTTTCTCTTCGGGGCCTCGGCCCTGGACCCGGTGGCGGTCTCGGTGGGCCTCCTGGGGAGTGTTCTCGCGGGGGGGGCCTACGTCATGGTGCGGCGACTCCGCAACGAGGACGCGGGTGTGGTGGTGCTCTACTTCGCGGTGGTGAGCATCATCCTGTCGGCGGGCTTCGTGGTCGCGGATCCGGTCGTGCCCACGGGGTGGACGTGGCTCGTGCTCGTCGGGCTCGGGGTGTCCACCCATTTCGGGCAGGTGTTCCTCACCCGTGGCTTCCAGCTCGAGCGGGCGGCGCGAGCGTCGTCGGTCGGATACCTCCAGATCGTCTTCGCTTCCATCTGGGGGTGGGCGATCTTCCAGGAGTCGCCGGATCTCTGGACGTGGGTGGGTGCCGCCGTGGTGGTGGGGAGCACCCTCACGCTGGTGCGCCTCCATCCCACGAGGTAGTTCGGTCGGTTGCTAACGCACCGAAAGGTGCTAAACGGTGTTATCGCCGCCGACGGCTGAGGTGTTGACCGAAACACACGTCTTGTTTACAGTGTTCACTTATGAGTGAACAGCGTGAACATATCCTGGCGTGTGCGTGCGATCTCTATCTGCGCGACGGACTCGACGGCTTCTCCATGCGGCAGTTGGCCCGGGACGTGGGGGTCACCGCGCCGGCGCTCTACCGGCACTACGAGGGGAAGGAGGACGTCCTCGTCGACGTGATCCGCGAAGCGTATCGGAGATTCACCCAGTACCTCTACGCGGCGCTGGAGGGACGAACGCCCGAAGATCGATTCATCCGCGCCGGGGAGGGCTACCTCCGCTTCGCCCTGGAGCACACCCGCCTCTTCCAGATCCTCTTCGTTCCTCCGGAGCAGTTGGGGATGTCTTCTCTCCCCGAGGACCTGGAAGCCCAGGCGTGCGCCGTGCACCAGTTCTGGATCGATCGGGTGCGGGAGTGCATGGACGGCGGAATCCTCCGGGAAGGAGATCCCGTACAGGTATCCATCACGCTCTGGGGGCACGCGCACGGGCTCCTCTCCCTCTTCTTCCACGGGCATTTCCGCATGGACCAGGATGAGTTCGTCGCGCTGTTCAGGGGCTCGGTCCAGATGGTGATCAGAGGACTGGCCCGGCCCGAGTGGGGAGAGGAGTTGACGTTGTGCGGCACAGCATAGACCGAACCGGACCGAAGAACGGATGAGTGAGATCGTGAAACCGATGGCCTTCCGCGCAGGGATACTCGTCGTAGCACTCCTGGGCGCCGGACTCCGCGGGGTGTCGGCGCAGCCGACCGTGCAGGATACCGTCGTCCCCACCGATTTGACCCTGGGCGAGGCGGTGGACCTGGCCCTCCGGCAGAACCGGGAAGTGCGCATGGCCGCACTGGCCCTGGAGGAAGCGGACAAGCGGGTCTCGGAGGCCTGGAGCAACGTGTACCCGTCGGTGGACTTCTCCGCCAGCTACACCCGCAACATCTCACCGGCGGTGAACTTCCTTCCCGCGCAGATCTTCGACCCCACGGCCGGGCCCGACGACTTCATCCCGGTCCGTTTCGGCGCCGACAACCAGTGGAACACGATGATCACCCTGGAACAGCCGATCTTCGCGGCATCCGCGTTCATCGGCGTGGGGGCGGCGGGGCGTTTCCGGAACCTCCAGGAGGAGGTGGTGCGCGGGCAGATCCAGGGGGTCGTGACCCGGGTGCGGGTATCCTACTACCAGCTTCTCCTGGCTCAGGAACAGCGACGCCTCACGGACAACTCGGTGCGCCGGGTGCGAGAGTCGCTGGAGGAGACGCGCGCGCTCAACCAGGCCGGACTCGTGTCCGACTATGACGTGCTCCGCCTGGAGGTCGAGCTCGCCAACCTGGAGCCGAACCTCAGGCGCGCGGAAAACGCCGTGGCCATGTCGCGGCGACAGATCGCGGTGGACCTCGGCCTGGAAGAGGGGGAAACCCTCATCGTACGGGGATCCCTGGCAGCCATGGATCTGGGTGACGTCGGCGCGAACACGGACGACAACCGCGAGATCCTGGAGTTCGTGGGGTATCGGAGTGCCGTGGTGGACGAGGTCGAGCACGCCGTGGCCACGGCCCGGGAACTTCGATCCGACCTGCGCCAACTCGAGTTCACCGAGTCCCTCCGGGAAACGGAGATGAAGCTGGAAAAGGCGGAGTACTTCCCACGTGTGACTCTCTTCGGGGACTACACGATCAACGCGCAGGAAAACGGAAGTCCCGACTTCTTCGGAGAGAGCGCGATGCAGCGGGCGTACTCGAAGCGGCTGGGGATCCGGGTGTCGGTGCCCATCTTCCAGGGATTCCGCCGGAACGCGCGCATCGGTCAGAAACGGGCGGCGATGCGATACGCGGAGACGCAGACCCGTCTGGCGTCGGCGCAGGCCGAGAATCAGGTCAAAGGCCTCCTGGACCAACTGGACGAGGCGCGGATGCGCGCGGGAGGACAACGAAGGGCCGTGGGACAGGCCCAGCGCGGGTTCGAGATCGCCCGAGCGCAGTTCCGGGAAGGGCTCGGGAGCCAACTCGAGCTCACCGACGCGGAGGTCGCTCTACGGCAGAGCGAGTTCAACTACGCCCAGGCGGTCTTCGACTTCCTCGTGGCCCAGGCACAACTGGATCAGGCGACGGGGCGGGTTCCCGGGGTCGATGACCGGCTTTCACGATAGACGACACTTCATTGGAGCATGGACGGCGGATGACTGGATCGATGAAGCGCACGCGAGGCGTACTCCTCTTCTCTCTGACCGCGGTGGCGGCCGGATGTGGCGCGAGCGCCGAGGCCAACGGCACCGGCGACGTGGCGGACAGCACCGCCGCGACGGTGTACACCCGCGTGATCAACGTGGAGGTGATGGAGGTGGCCCGGGAATCGTTCGTGGAGGAGATTCGCCTCACGGGAACGGCCACGGCCAATCGGGACGTCCTGGTATCGGCGGAAGAGAGCGGCGTGATCCGTGAGGTCCTGGTCGAGAAGGGTCGTTACGTGGCGGCGGGCACCCCGCTGGCCCGGATCGACGACACCGTGCTATCCGCCCAGGTCGGCCAGGCCCGAGCCCAGGCCGATCTGGCAGGCCAGACGTGGGAGCGCCGGAAGCGTCTGTGGGAGGAGGATGGCGTGGGCTCCGAGATCGCCTATCTCGAGGCCCGCTCCGCCGCCGAACAGACCGCGGCGAACCTGGCGGTCCTGGAGGAGCGGTTGGCGCGGACGGTGATCCGTGCTCCCTTCGGAGGCATCCTCGAAGATCGCCGAGTCGAGGTCGGTACCCTTGTGAACCCGGGGCAGGCCGTGGCCCGCATCGTGGACCTCGATCCGGTGAAGGTGTCGGCCGGGGTGCCCGAACGGTACGCCGCCGACCTCGCTGCCGGCGCCGAGGCGCGGATCACCTTCGCCGTTCTCGATGGGGCCGAGTTCACGGCGCCCATCCGCTACGTCGGCTCCGTGGTCGATCCGTCCAACCGGACCTTTCCCGTGGAGGTCCAGATCAGGAACGCGGGGGCGCTCATCAAGCCCGAGATGGTGGCGGATCTTTCCGTGGTCCGGCGCCGCACGGACGAGGCGCTGGTCCTTCCCCAGGACGCGCTGGTGAGGGTGGAAGACGGGTTCGTGGTGTTCGTGGTGGAAGACGCCCACGGCGAATCCTCCGTCGTGGCCCGCACCGTGGAGGTCGCCGGGTCCCAGAAGGATCGCGTGGTGGTTTCAGCCGGCGTGGCGGTGGGTGATCGCGTGGTGGTGGTGGGGCAGAAGAGCGTCGCCCACGGCGACAGGGTCAACATCGTCGCCACCAGGCGGTAGGGGAGGGGTCATGGAGTCCAAGGGTCCCCTCGACCGGTACCGGGAGTTCGGCCTCACGTCGCTGGCGGTGGAGCACCGGACCAGCGTCATGGTCCTCCTCGCCATCATCGCCCTCATGGGTGGATGGGCCTACCGGAACACCCCGAAGGAGTCGTTTCCGGAGGTGACCATCCCCATGGTGGTGGTCAACACCATCTATCCCGGGGTATCGCCGGCGGACGTGGAGAGCCAGGTGACCCGCGTGCTGGAAGACGAACTCTCCACCATCAGCGAACTCGACGAACTGACGTCGACTTCGGTGGAAGGGTACTCGAGCATCGCCGTTCAATTCCAGTCCACGGTGAACCTGGAAGACGCCCTCCAGAAGGTCCGTGAGAAGGTGGACCTGGCCAAGTCGGAGCTCCCGGACGACGCCGAGGATCCCACCATCCTCGAGTTGAACTTCTCCGAGATTCCCATCATGCAGGTGAACCTGGCCGGTGAGTACGGCCTGGTGCGCCTCAAGGAGATCGCGGAAGACCTCCAGGACCGCTTCGAGCAGATCCCCATGGTCCTGCGCGCCGAGGTTCGGGGGGGACTGGAGCGGGAAGTCCAGGTGGACGTGGATCTCAACAAGCTGAAGTTCTACGGCCTCGCCCTCGACGACGTCATCGACGCCGTGCGCAACGAGAACGTGAACATCCCCGGCGGGTCCATCGACGTCGGCGACACGAAGTACCTCGTTCGCGTGGACGGGGAGTTCGAGGATCCGTCCGTCATCGAAGACCTGGTGGTGATGGTCAAGGCCGGGCGCCCCATCTACGTACGGGACGTGGCCACGGTGGACTTCGGCTTCGCGGAGCGGGAGAGCTTCGCTCGCATGAACGGGCAGGAGGTCGTCACCCTCGACATCGTGAAGCGCTCCGGTGAGAACATCATCGAGACCTCCCAGGCGGTGCGGGACGCGGTCGAGGAATTGCGCCCCCTCTTTCCGCCCACCACCGAGGTGAGCTTCACCTCGGACATGTCCGAGGACATCGGACGGATGGTGTCCAGCCTGGAGAACAACATCCTTTCCGGGCTCCTCCTCATCGTGGGGGTGCTCCTCTTCTTCCTGGGCGCGGCCAACTCCATGTTCGTGGCCGTCTCCATCCCGGCCTCCATGTTCCTTTCCTTCATCGTCCTCAAGTTCCAGGGCGTGACCATGAACATGGTGGTCCTCTTCTCGCTGATCCTGGCGTTGGGGATGTTGGTGGACAACGCCATCGTGGTGGTGGAGAACATCTACCGGTACCTCGAGGAAGGGTGGGATCGAGTCACGGCGGCCAAGAAGGCCACCGGTGAGGTGGCGGTTCCGGTGATCGCGGCCACCGCGACCACGCTGGCGGCCTTCGCGCCCCTCATGTTCTGGTCCGGGAACATCGGGGAGTTCATGCAATACCTCCCCCTCACCCTCATCGTGACGCTCAGCTCGTCGCTCTTCGTGGCGTTGATCATCGTGCCCACGCTCTGCGCCATGTTCATCCACCTGGAGGGGGAGCAACGCCCTCCCATGAGGCCGGCGACGCGCTGGACGGTGTCGGGTGCCCTCGGCGTCCTGTTCCTCGTGGTGGCGGCGATGAATCCCCTCTCCGCGGTGCTCCTCTCGCTGACGGGTGTCGGCGCGTGGTATCTGCACACCCGGCTTCTCGCGCGGTGGGCGCACACGTTCCAGACCGTGCACCTTCCCTGGCTGATCGACGACTACGAGGAGAAGCTCCGCTGGTCGCTGGATCATCGTTTGGTAGGGATGGGCGGCACCGTGGCGGCCTTTTTCGTCACGGCGCTCGCCTTCGGCCGCCTCAACGCCGGGGTGGAGTTCTTCCCGGAGGACATGCCGCCGGCGCAGATCATCGTCGACGTGGAGGGTCCGGTGGGGACTCGCGCCGCGTTCACGGACTCCGTGGTGGCGCGCCTGGAAGATGGCCTCGCGGAGATCGGGGGGCGCCAGGACTGGGAGTCCGTGGTGGCCACGGTCGGCGGGAGCGGCGGCGGGAACTTCATGGCCGGTGGCCCCTCGGGCCCCGAGGGTGGGCGCATCACCGTGAGCCTGGTGGACTTCCAGGAGCGGGAGCGCGACGCCTTCGCCACCCTCGCGGAGATGCAGGAGAAGCTGGGGCGCACGGTGGCCGGTGCCGAGGTCAAGGTGGACAAGCCCGCCGAGGGGCCGCAGCAGGGTGCCCCGGTGAACCTGGAGGTCGTGGGGGAGGATCCGGCGGAACTCAAGGTCATCTCCGACCGCATTCTCGACATCCTGGAGGGTGCCCCGGTATACCGGAAGCTCGTGGGTCTGGAGAGCGACCTGGACGACGCCCGTCCGGAGCTCGCCGTATACGTAGACCGTGAGAAGGCGGGGCTCTACGACCTCAACACCAGCAAGGTGGGGAGGGCCATCCGCGGGGCCATCAACGGGATCGAGGCGGCAAAGTACCGCACGGGGAACGACGAGTTCGACATCGTGGTGCGACTGGCCGCCGTGGATCGCGAGGACCTGGAGTCCTTGCGGGACTTCACCGTGGTGGCCGAGGGCGGGATCCAGATTCCGCTGTCCTCCGTGGCCACGTGGCGTGTGGAGGAGGGACTCGGCTCCATCCGACGGAAGGATCAGACCCGGATGGCCACCATCTCGTCGGACGTGGCGGCGGGGTTCGCGTCCAACGCGGTGCTCGCGGAGGTCCGCCGGACGCTGGACGAGGCGGGGATCCGGGATGAGCTCCCGCCGGGATACACGTTGCGCTACACCGGCCAGTCGGAGGAGCAGGACGAGGCGTCCACCTTCCTGGGGAACGCCTTCCTGGCCGCGCTCCTCCTCATCGCGTTCATCCTGATCAGCCAGTTCAACTCGGTGGTGAAGCCGGTGATCATCCTCACGTCGGTGATCATGTCCACCATGGGCGTCCTCCTGGGCCTCATGGTCTTCCGGATGCCCTTCGGGATCATCATGACCGGGGTGGGTCTCATCTCCCTGGCCGGGATCGTGGTGAACAACGCCATCATCCTCATCGACTACATCGACGTCCTGCGGGAGCGCGACGGGATGAATCGGCGTGAAGCCCTGGTACAGGCGGGGAAGACGCGATTCCGTCCCGTGATCCTCACCGCGACCACCACGGCCTTGGGGCTGGTTCCCCTGGCGGTGGGTCTGAACTTCGACTTCTTCGGCTTGTACGGCTCCTTCGATCCCGATTTCTACTGGGGCGGCGAGCAGGCGGCGTGGTGGGGGCCCATGGCCGTGGCCGTGATCGTGGGGATCCTCTTCGCGACCTTCCTCACCCTGGTGCTGGTGCCGGTGATGTATTCGTTGGTGGACGACGCGGCCGCGTTCTTCAGGAGGCACTATTCCCACCCCGTGGTGGAGGATCCGTCGGTGGCGACGTCCGGCACCGAGGCGGTGGGAGCGTAGGTGCGGACGAAACAGGCCGCCCCATGGATCGGGCGGGCGCTCGTGTCCTACTACCTGGCGACTCCGCTCTTCGCCGTGGCGGACTTCGTCATGGGAGCGCCCGTGAGGCTGAGCGGCGTGGAGGATCCGGCGATGCGCGCGGCCTACTACGTCGGCCTGATGCTCCTGGGCGTGGCGGCGCGCGCGCGGCCGGCGTGGGCACCGCTTTCCGGGATGGTGGAGAGTTCCGTGAACCTGTTTCTGCTCCTGGTGGGGATTCTCCTTCCCATCTGGTCCTTGCCGGACGCCTGGGCCGCGGGTCAGGATCCCGCGGTGGGGCTGGATGCCACGGGAATGATCAACGCCATGATCTCCGGGTCGGTGCTCGTCTTCAGCTTCCGCGTGAACCAGGGGCGGCTCATGCGGAATCTCACCCGTCATGGTTGAAGTCCACGCGACCCCTCGCGGTTCGGGCCGCGACGTAGCACTTTTCATCCATTCCTGAATGTGATGTGACGGGCGTGGAGGATCACGAGCCGCCGAGAGCCGCGCGGCGACGGTACCTCTCTGCCATGGTCCGGGAGTTTGGGATGGCGCAGGGATATGATGGGGGCATGTCCGGTTCGCCGGACACCGAGACGCAGACGGCTCCGCAACGCGCGGTGGGCGTCGCGATCCAGAACCTCACGGCCGCACGCCTGGGCCGGGGCTTCGTCCCGCTGGGCGTGCTCTTCCTCTGGGGGGTCGCGGGACTGGTCGGCGGCGGAGCGGCCCCGGAGGCGTGGACGTTCGTGTTCGGGGCGGTGGGTGCCGGGGGAGCCGGCCTCGCCTACGGGCTCCGCAACGTGCAACTCACCTTCGGGAACCCCCGCCGTCCGTGGATGGCGGTGGCCCGCGTGGGAGGCGTGATCCCCCCTGCGCTGGGGCTGTACCTCTTCGCCTGGACGGGTCTGCGCGTTGTGGCCATGTGGACGAGCGCGGGCGCGGGGATGGGGGGCGTCGCCTCGTCGTTGCTCGGGATGTGGGTACTCCGGAACTGGTGGAAGCTCCTCGAGATCGAATCCCTGGCGCAGCACATGACCCGGGACCTCGAATTGGTGGGGGGGGGGCGATGAGGCACGCCGGGCTGATGACGAAGGGGGTGCGCTGGACGGCTGCCGCCCTTCTGGGCGCGGCGGGGGTGGCGGCGGGGGTGGCGGCCCAGACGCTTCCGGTCCGCCAGGGACTCCTGAGTCTTCCGGACGCGCGGATCTTCTATGAAGTCGTGGGGTCGGGTGAGCCCATCATCGTGATCCACGGCGGGCCGGGGATGGACCATCGCCATCTCCGCCCGGGATTGGACGTTCTGGCAGGATCGGAGCGTCTGGTCTACTACGATCAGAGAGGTACGGGCCGGTCCTCCGCCGATCTGGATTCCGCGGGGATCAACCTGGATGCCTTCGTCTCCGACATCGACCAGCTTCGGCAGGCGCTCGGGTTCGACCGCGTCGTTGTGTTGGGACACTCGTTCGGAGGGCTCCTCGCCCTGGAATACGCCTTCCGATACCCCGAGGCCACTCGGGCGCTGATCCTCATGATGACGGTGGAGCCCGGGTCCCGTTGGCGATCCGAGGCCGCCGAGGCGCAGCGCGCCCGCCGGACGGCCGAGGACGCGGATGCCATCGAGCGCCTGGTGGGGTCGGAGGGCTTCCGTGCCGGAGACCCGGCCACGGTGTCGGCGGTCTATCGCCTCGCGTTCCGGAGTACCATGCGGGATCCGGACCGGGTGGACGAGGTGGACCTCACCATGGCCCCGTCCACCGCGCGGGACGGCTCCACCGTGGCTCGCTTGCTGGGCGGCTCCATGGGCGGGATGGATCGTTGGGATCGGCTCTCTTCGTTGCAGGCGCCCACGTTGGTGATCCACGGGACGTTCGACCCGACCCCCGCCGCCATGGCCGCCGCCCTGGCCGACTCCATCCCCGGTGGGCGACTGGTGACGCTTCCCACCGGGCATTTCCCCTTCGTGGAGGATCCCCGTGGGCTCGTGGCGGCCGTGTCCGCCTTCCTGGCGGGGATCCGGTAGTTGAGTAGCCGCCGTGTCTGGGTACGGGTCGGAAAGGTGGGCGCCTTCTACGTGTTCGCCGCGGCACTCTTCCTCCCCGTCCTCGACGGATTCCAGAGCCTCCTGAGGCTTCCGCCGATGTTCGGCACGCTCATGCGCGGGGGGCTGGTGATCGGCTGGATCGTCGCCCTCGCGGTAGCGGTCCGGTATCCGGAGATGGGAGATCCCCCTTCCGGGGACGAGGCCGGATGAGGTTCACCCGCGGTATCCTCACGGCCGCGTTCCTCTTGTCCGGGGCGGCCGGGCTCGTGTACGAGGTCGTGTGGACGCGATACCTCGCCCTGTACGTGGGTCACAGCGCCTTCGCGCAGGTACTCGTCCTCGCCGTGTACCTGGGTGGGATGGCGGTAGGGGCGCTCGTGGTGGCGGACCGCGCCCGCGGTGTCCGGTTTCCTTTGCGCGCGTATGCCCTCGCGGAGGTCGCTCTGGCGGTGGCGGGGTTCGCCTTCCACCCCCTGTTCGTGTGGGTCAGCTCGTTCTCGTACGACGTCGTCTTTCCGGCCGTGGCCCAGGCCCATCTCGTCGGCGCGGTCCGGTGGGGGCTCGCGGGGCTGATCCTCCTCCCCCAGTCCATGGTTCTCGGTGCTACGTTCCCCTTCATGGCGGCGGGGCTGGTTCGCGCGGACGTCGGCCATCCCGGCGGGGGAGTCGCCCGCGCGTATCTCGCCAACACACTGGGTGGCGCGGTCGGCGTGCTCCTGGGCGGCTTCGTCTTCGTGGGCGCCTTCGGACTCCCTGGGACCCTGGCCGCTGCTGCCTCCCTGAACCTGCTGGCGGCGTGTGGCGTGCTGGTGGCGACCGGTGGCCGGTGGGAGTTGGCGAACACGGATGCGGTGGTCGATCCCGGGGTTGTTCCGGACGAGGGTGACGGCGAGATCCCCCGTCCGCTGTTCGTGGGGCTCCTCGGCGTAGCTTTCGGAACGGCCGTGGCCTCCTTCGCCTACGAGATCGGGTGGATCCGGATGCTCGCCCTCCTCCTGGGGAGCGCCAGCCACGCCTTCGAGATCATGTTGTCGGCCTTCATCCTGGGGCTGGCGGGTGGGGCCTACCTGATCCGGCGGCGCGCCGACGCCCATGCACGGCCCCTGGTACTTCTGGGCCGGGTGCAGTGGCTCATGGGCGCGGCGGCGCTGGCGACCCTCCCCGTCTACATGCAGGGGTTCGACGTCGTCGCGGTCCTCGTGGACGCGCTCCACGACCGCGAGGGCGGCTATGCCGCGTTCAACCTGATGCGCTACGGATTGGCGGCGGTGGTCATGCTTCCGGCTACCATCCTCGCGGGGATGACCCTTCCGCTCATCACCGGGACCCTCATGAGGCGGGGAGCCGGGGAGGAGGCCATCGGGCGGGTCTACGCCGTGAACACCCTGGGGTCCGTGCTGGGCGCGGCCGCGGCGGGGCTCGTCCTCCTTCCCCTGTTGGGGTTGCGGGGGCTCATCGTGGCCGGTGCCGCCCTGGACATGGGACTGGGGGTGTGGGTCCTTCGTATGGCCGTGACCCCTGCGGACGCGAGTTCCCGGCGCGCGCCGTGGGGATTCGCGGCGGCCTCGGTGGGCTTGTGTGCCTTCATGGTATCCGCCGTCCACCTGGACCCGGTGGTGCTCACCAGCGGAGCGTTCCGGCTGGGTGAGATGCCCCGGGGCGAGGAGCGGGAGATGCTCTTCTACCGGGACGGCCGGACGTCCACGGTGTCCGTCCAGTTGGACCCCAACTCGGGCGTGGTGGTCCTGGCCACGAACGGGAAGCCGGACGCGTCGCTGGGACCGCGGTGGTTCGTCCCCGGGCGGGACACCGTTCTCTCCCGACCCATCTCCGCGCGGCGGGACGAGACCACCCAACTCCTCCTCCCCCTCTTCGGGCTGGCATACCGTCCGGACGCTCGCAAGGTGGCGAACATCGGGCACGGATCGGGGATGACGGGCCACCTCTTCCTCGCCAGCCCGGTTCTCGAACGGATGGTCACCATCGAGATCGAGCCGGCCATGGTGGAGGCCTCCACGGCCTTCCTTCCGGCCAACCAGCGGGTCTTCGACGACGAGCGTTCGTACTTCGTCCTCGACGACGCCCGGTCCTACTTCTCGTACCGTGACGAACGGTTCGACCTGATCTTCTCCGAGCCCAGCAATCCGTGGGTCAGCGGGGTGTCGTCCCTCTTCACCCGGGAGTTCTACCGCACGGCGGGTCGGTATCTCGCCGACGACGGAATCTTCGTACAGTGGATCCACCTGTACGAGATCACCGACGATCTCGTCCTCACCGTTCTCGCGGCCATGGCCGAGGAGTTCCCGTACATCGAGGGATACCTGGTGGGCGACGCGGACATGGTCCTCGTGGCCGGGCGGGGTGGCCCCCTGCGAGCCCCCGACTGGTCGGTCCTCCGCTGGCCCGGAGTGGAGGAGACGTTGGCGGGGATCCCTCCCTTCCTCCCCCGCCACATGGAATCCCTGCGTCTTCTCGACCGGGCGGCCCTGGATCCGCTCCTGCGGGGCGGTACACGGGTCAACTCCGACTTCCATCCGTACCTGGACCTGGGTGCCGAGGGCGCACGGTTCCAGCGGTCGTTCGCCGAAGGGATCTACAGCCTGGCGGCCAATCGGGTGGACCTCATCCGTACCCGGCGACACGAGCTCCTCCTCCCTCCGGACACGGCGCTCCCGGTGCCCGCGGTGGGGTTGGAGCCCATACTCCACCTGGCGCTGGCCAGTTGGTTGCGGAGCGCCCTGGCCGCCGGCGGGGGGATTCCGCCCGAGGAGTTCCCCGAGTGGATGGAGGCCATGGCGGGGATGCGTGACTACTTGCTGTTCCTGCAACTGGAGGAGCTTCCCGGCGACTGGATGACCTTCATGCAGTCCTTCGACGAGGTGGAGCGGAACCTCCACTGGGGCACGGCCGGGTGGGTGGACGAGCCCTTCTACGAAGCCACCTACCGATACCTGGACGCGGTCGATGCTCCGCCGGAGGTGCGGGCGGGTGTGGACCTGATGTACGGGATCGGCAAATGGGACTTTCCGCGGGCGGCGGCGGCAGCGGACATCCTGGTCGGGCGGGTGGCCATGGGGACCCCCTGGGTGCGCCCCACCGTCTTGCTGGACGCCGCGGTCCTGGCATATCTCGAGACGGGACGGCCCGACGACGCGGCCAGAGCACTCCAACAACTCCGGGGGCCCGCCGGTCGGCCGCCCGACAACCTGAGGATGCGTCTCATCGACGCCTGGATCGAAGAGGCCCGCTGACATGACCGTGTCGCTCCGCCCGCTCACCCCAGCGGACTGGCCCGAAGTGGCCGAAATCTATGGACAGGGGATCGCCACCGGAGACGCCACCTTCGAGGTGGACGTGCCCTCCTGGGAGTCGTGGAACGAGTCCAGGCTCCCCGGGTGCCGCATCGTCGCCGTCGGTGAGGACGGCTCCATCGACGGCTTCGCGGCGGTCAGCCCCGTGTCCAAGCGGCCCGCGTACTCGGGAGTGGCCGAGGTCATGGTGTACGTGCGGGAAGAGGTGCGGGGAGAGGGGATCGGGGGCGCCCTCCTCACGGCCCTGGTCGGGTGCACCGAGGAGGCGGGCATCTGGACGCTCACCGCGGGCATCTTCCCGGAGAACGCGGCGTCCGTGAGACTCCACGAGCGACGGGGTTTCCGGATCGTGGGAAGGAGGGAGGGGTTGGGGCGCACCGTCGCGGGGGTGTGGCGGGACGTCCTCCTCCTGGAGCGCCGGAGCCTCGAGGTGGGGCGGGATCCCGGCCCACCCCACCCCGAGGATTGATCAGGGCGACAGGCCGGGCTCGTAGCTCATCACGAACTCCATGAACGCCGAGACCTCGAGCATGTCCTTCCCGACGAAGCGGATGGTGTGCGAGTCCACTCGTTCCACGATGGGGAGATACGCCAGCAACTCCGCCGCCCGATAGCTCTTGAACGAGATCTCCAGCTCCACCGGACCCTCCAGGCGGTAGGGCTCGAAGCCGTCGAGTCGGGCCAGGGCCGCCGCCGTCTTTTCCCGGATGAGGGCGTAGGACGCTTCCGGCATGAGGGTGCGGGCGGAGTGGAAGCCCAGACTCCACTTCACCACCGCTCCCTCGAGGTCGCCCAGGAGGCCCCGGGCCTCTTCCACGATGGCGTCGTCTCCGGAGATCATGACCACCGGCACGCCGAAGTGCCCCGCGATGGCCGCGCTGATCCCCGCCTCGGGCACCGCCACTCCGTTGAGTCGTACCGCCGTGAGGTTCGCGCTGGACATGGTATGGGCGCGCACGCCGCGGGTGTTGGTGGTGCTGGAGTGGTACCCGATGAGGATGGCGGCGTCGAAGGATCCGTCGATCCCCTCCATCATCATGAGGGGGCGGGGCCATGCCCGTACGAGCTGGATGTCCTGGGGGAGCAACTCCACGAGGAGGTTCTCACCATTCCCGTGGGAGTCGCTCACCAGGATCTCCGTGGCGCCCGCGGCGCGGGCGGCGGCGATGGCCGCGTTCACCTCGCGGGTCATGATCTCGCGGAAGCGCTGGTACTCGAAGCCTCCCGGTCCGAGTTGGTCTCCCGTGACCGTCCCCACCACGCCCTCCATGTCGGCGGAGATGTAGACCCGTAATCCCTCCTGGGCGCTGGTGGCGAGGGGGGTGGCCATGAGGATCGTGCAGGCGAGTGCGATACGTCGATTCATGCGGGCTTCTCCGTGGAGTCGGATTCGGTTCGCTGCCGGGGCGCTGCCGCGGCACGGGCACAGGCTTCCACCACTTCGCCGGCGGGCACGATGTCGGTGATGTCCTCCACCGACTTTCCGGCCTGCCAGTACGCGGTCCTTCCCCGGGGGTCCATGGCGGTCTTCCGCAGACTCCAGGCGGACCGCAGCGCGTACAGGGCGCGCATCCAATGCTTCGTGCGGCTCCCCCGGAGGAGTCGGCGGGCCAACGGCCCCGCGCGCAGCCCCATGCGCTGCACGTAGGGAGTGTTGAGCACGGCCACCGGCACGCCGGTGAGACGCTCCGTGAGCACCACGTCGTCGGCGCGGGCGGCCAGGATCGCTTCCTTGTACGGGGCGCCGGCCGTGCACTCCGTCGTGGCGATGAAGCGTGTCCCCATCTGCACCCCTGCGTATCCCATGGCCAGGGCTTCCGCGAAGCCTTCCGCGGTGGCGATCCCCCCCGCGCATACCACGGGAAGTCCCAGGTCTCCCACGTCGTCGAGGAGCGCCCGGACGTCCAGGGGGCCCGCGTGTCCACCGGCACGCCGATTCACCGCGATGAGACCGTGCACCCCGGAATCGACGGCCTTCAACGCCCACTTCCGCTCGGTCACGTCGTGGTACACCCGCCCGCCCACGGCCGCGACGCGGTCCACGACCCAGCGCGGCTTTCCCAGGGAGGTGATGAAGAAGCGCACCCCCTCCTCGAGGGCGATCTCGATCCACTGTTCCATCCGCTCGCGGTACCGCCGGTTCGACCCCTCGATGAGGGCGTTCATCCCCACCGGCATCCCTCCCGCGAGATCGAGGGTGTGGCGCACACCGGCGCGGAATTCGTATCCGTGCACGAAGGTGAGGGCGGCGGGCTGGATGGCGCCGAGCCCCCCCGCGCGGCTCACGGCGCCCACCAGCTCCGGATTGGAGCAGGGATACATGGGACCGCAGATGAGGGGCACCGCCACCCCGGCGTCCCGCGCGAGGGGCGTGTCCACGAGGGGGGTGGTCATGCGGCACCTCCGGGTACGGCGTCCTCCACCGGGCCCAGCCGCCAGGTCGCCACCACCCGGGCCACCACGTCTCCGGTGGAGTCGGTGAGGGTCCCCTCCACCGTATGGTCCACCGGTTCCCGCACCTCGGGGATGTCGCATCGGCACTCGGCCACCAGGAGGCCGCGCCCCTTCTTCAGGTACGTCACGGCGAGACCGGTCACGATTCCACGGACCGTGGCGGGCATGCCGGCCAGGACCGCGAGACCGGTGCACAGCTCTCCGAGATTGGCCTGGGCGATGGCGTGGACGGAGCGGAGGTGGTTGCGGACCTTGCGGCGGTCCCTGAGGTGAACGACGCAATGTCCGGGTTCGAGGGCCATCACGGTCGCGCCCAGGGTACCCGAGTACGGGGCCATCCTACCCATGAGGAAGGAAAAGACACGGCGCCCGCCCGGAAGGGGGCTCAATCGTCGCCACATGGCCCGCAGTCGGGCGCCCGGCGCTTCGTGTGAGGGCATGGAGGTGTCGTGGTGTGGTGTGGGGTGGGGGAGGGTATCATCTTCCCGTCCTCCCGTATGTTCGGTCCACCGGGACGCACCCGCAACCGGGGGCGCGGCGGGGCGAAACGCGCCGGAGGCGTGGGGGTAGGGGCTGGACGTCCTGCCGGGAGCGCGACGGGTATGTCCTTCGAGGCACACCATCACACACAGGAGCGAGCGCACGATGAGCAAGACATGGTGGATTCTGGCGATGATCTGTATCGCGGGTCCGGTCACGGGTCTCCAGGCCCAGGAAGAGGGCGCGGGGGACGAAGCGTCCGTGGAGGCGGTGGTCGTGGAGCTGTTCGCGCTCATGAAGGCCGGCGATGCCGAGTCCATGGCCGCGTTGATGCACTCCGACGCCCGCCTGGCCACCACGGGGATCACACCGGAAGGCGAGCCCTTCGCTCGGGTGGTTCCCATCCAGGGTTGGCTGGAAGGCGTGGCGGGGAGCACCCGTGAGTTGGACGAGCGGATCCACGGCACCGAGGTCCGGGTGGAAGACAACCTGGCCACCGTGTGGACGTGGTACGACCTGTACGTGGACGGTGTCCACAGCCACTGCGGCGTCGACGCGTTCCAGCTCGTCCGCACCGCCGAAGGGTGGAAGATCCTCCAGGTGACGGACACGCGCAGGCGCGAGGGCTGCGGTGGATGACGCCTGAGGAGGCCGTTTCGCCGGTACCGGCACCGGCACCGGTATCCGTGTCGGGGTTCCGTGCGCTCCGCCCCACCCGGGGGGACATCGGCACGCTGATCCGACTCGCCTTTCCGGTGGCCGTCATCCAGGTCGGGATGATGGCCATGGGGGCCGTGGACACCATCATGGTGGGCCGGGTCTCGGCCACGGATCTGGCCGCCGTCGCCCTGGGGGTGATCTACTTCTTCGGCGTGGCGGTGTTCGGGATGGGTGTGCTGTTCGCCCTGGATCCGGTGATCTCCCAGGCTGTGGGAGGAGACGATCGGGTCGGCGTGGCGCGCGGGGTCCAGCGCGGGCTCCTCCTCGCGGTGGCGCTGACGGTGGTGGCGTCGCTGGCGCTCCTCCCGACCGGGAGCGTTCTGCGCTTCATGCGCCAGCCCGAAGAGGTCGTCCCCGTGGCCGCGGGATACGCCGTGGCCATGATCGCGGGAGTCTTCCCGTTCTACGGGTTCAACGTCTTCCGGCAGAGCCTCCAGGCCATGTCCACGGTGGGCCCGATTCTGGTCACCGTCATCCTGGCGAACCTCTTCAATGCCTTCTGCAACTGGGTCCTCGTCTTCGGGAATCTCGGCTTTCCCGCCATGGGCGCGGTGGGCTCCGGGTGGGCGACCAGCCTGAGCCGGTGGTTCATGATGCTCATGCTCCTGGGGTTGGCGTGGCCCCTGTTGCGTCCCACGCTCTGGCCCCTGCGGCGCGAGGCGGCCGCCATGGGCCCCCTCGTCCGATTCCTCCGGCTGGGAGCGCCCATCGGGGTCCATCAGTGGCTCGAGTTCGGGGTGTTCGGCGCCGCCGGCCTCTTCATGGGATGGCTGGGCACCGTGGCCGTGGCGGGTCACCAGATCGCGCTGAACCTGGCCGCCCTCACCTTCATGGTGCCGGTGGGGATCGCCCAGGCGGCCTCGGTCCTGGTGGGACAGGCCGTGGGGCGCGAGGACCCTCCCGCGGCCCGGCGCGCGGCGGGGGCGGGGCACGTGGTGGGGTTGGGCTTCATGACGTGTACGGCCCTGATGTTCCTCACCGTTCCCGAGGGACTGGCCCGACTCTACACGTCCGACACGGCGGTCATGGCCATGGCGGCGACGCTCATCCCCGTCGCCGGAATCTTCCAGGTGTTCGATGGCCTCCAGGTGGTCGCTTCGGGGACGCTCCGAGGCGTGGGCGACACCCGCGTACCGATGCTGGTCAGCCTGGTGGGGTTCTGGGTCGTGGGACTTCCCCTGGGGTTCTGGTTGGCGTTCGGGAGGGAGATGGGGCCCGTGGGACTCTGGTGGGGACTGGCCGCCGGCCTCGCCGTGGTGGGCGTCCTCCTGGCGTTCCGGGTGCGCGCCCGCTTCGGCCGCGCGCTCCGGCGCCTGGTCATGGACGACGAGGGTCACGCGGCATGAGCGTTCCGCCCAAGTCCAGGCTTCCCCTCTTTCCGCTCCCGGTGGTCCTCCTTCCCACCGGCGTCATGCCGCTCCAGATCTTCGAGCCCCGATACCGTGAGATGGTGGAGCGGTGCCTTTCGGGAGATCGCCGGTTCGGCTTCATCTACCACGACTCCGACGTGCAGGGACCCTTCCTGACCGAGGAAGGCGCCATCGGCTGCGTGGCGGAGATCATGTCCTCGGAGCCTCTTCCGGATGGGCGCTCCCTGATCCTGGTGAAGGGGAGGGAGCGATTCACCATCGAAGATGGGATCGAGTCGGGGACCCCGTACTATGAAGCCCTGGTGTCGCCCTACGGAGACCACGAGGAAGCCGACCGGGCCGCGCTCGCGTTCCAACGGAACCGGACCCTCGCCATCTTCCACGAGATGGTGGGATTCCTGGGCACGGGAGAAGGCGAAGTGCCCGAGTTCGACCCCACGGAGGAGCTTTCCTTTCCGCTGGCCCGAACCGTGGACGTCAGTCCCCCGTGGAAGCAGTCCTTCCTCGCGCTGCGCCGGGAGGTCCACCGGTTGGAGCGCCTGGACGCGCTCTTCCGCGCGGCACTGGACGCGGGGCTGGACCCATGAGCCCCGCCGAGCCCTCGCGGGAGCACCACATCGAGGTCCCGCGGACGGCGCGGTACTGGACGTCGGGAACCGATCGGCCGCGGCCGACGGAGCTCTGGTTCGTGCTCCACGGCTACCGGCAGCTCGCCCGCCGCTTCCTTCGCCGGTTCCAGGGGATCGAGGCGGAGGGCCGGTGGATCGTCGCTCCCGAGGGGCTCTCGCGCTTCTACGTGGAGCACACGCCGGGGCGCCACGGGAGCGCCTCCGTGGTGGGCGCGACCTGGATGACCCGGGAGGACCGCGCCAACGAGATCAGGGACTACGTGCGGTATCTGGACCTGCTCGCCGCCCACATGGTCGAGGAGGCGGCTTCGCGCCCCCGCGTCACCGTGCTCGGATTTTCCCAGGGGGTGCACACGGCCTCCCGCTGGGTCACCCACGGGTCGGTGCGTCCGGCACGGCTCGTCCTCTGGGGGGACTACCTCCCCCCGGATCTCGACATGGAGGCGGCCGCGGCCCGTTTCGGAGAGCTCGACCTGGAGATGGTCCACGGAGACGCGGATGCCACGCTGCGCCCCGATCTGGCGGCCCGGGAAGAGGAACGCCTCCGGGAGTGGGGGATCGCGCCCCGCCGGCACCGGTATGCGGGCGGACACGACATCGACCCCGAACTCCTCGCCTCGCTCGCGGAGCGGGCACCCTGACCGGTCGCCGGCCCGGTCAGCCCTCTCCCATCAGGACCACGAAACGCCCCCGGAAGGTGGCCACCTCCTCGCCGGCGCTGGTGACCCGCACCGGGATGTCGATCCGCGCCCGCCCCTTCTTCACCAGCATGCGGAGAAAGCGCTCCCAGCGGTCCTCCTCGATGGGAAGGACGGTGGCTTCGAACGCGGCGTGGATGGGCCGGAGGTAGGACGTGGATCCCTCCTGGATGACCGTCCGCGCCACGTGGCCGGATCCGCGCACGCGCAGGTGGACGATGCTCCATCCCGCCAGGGTCGCCAGGGCATTCACGGAACCGCCGAAGGCCGTGCTACGGTGGTTCAGGTTGGGCGCAAGCGGGGCGGACAGCGTCACCCCGTCGGGGCGCGCGGACACCACAGACACCTCCATGGCCGCCGACAAGGGGATGTGCTCGCGAAGGTATTGCTCCAGGGAGGGCGTCGCTGCTCGGGTCTCCACGTCAGAACTCACCCACGAGCGTGATCTCGGGGACCAGGACGTACCCCGTCTCCCGCTGGACGGTGTCCCGGGCGAGGTCCATGAGGTGTCTTACCTCCGTGGCGGTGGCGCCACCCAGATTCACGATGATGTTGGCGTGCTTCTCGAAGATGGCGGCACGTCCGTGCACGTGTCCCTTGAGTCCACACTGATCGATGAGCCTTCCCGCTCCCACCTCCTCGATCTTCTGGAAGATGGAGCCCGCCGAGGGGCGGGAGGCGAGGTCGGGATGGCGGGCGGCCCGCCACTCGAGGTTCTCGGCCATGACGCGACGGAGGGTTGCGACGGCTTCTTCGTGGAGACGGAACGTGGCCGAGAGGACGATGTCGTCCCGGTGATGGAGGATGCTCTGGTCGTACCCGAACTCGAAGTAGGCGGCGTCCACGGAGCTCCGACGCCCTTCCTCCGTCAGGATCTCGGCCGAGTCCAGCACTTCCGCGATGAAGAGCGTGCGCTCGCGTGCCGGGGCGGGGGAGAGGAAGTGGAGGTTCTGCCAGAGGGCTCCCCCCACCGTCCCGGGGATCCCCACGAAGTGATGCAGCCCGCCGAGCCCGTGCTCCACCGTCGCCTCGATGAGGTCGGGGTACACGTCCACTCCGGCTCCCGCGCAGACACGGTTCCCGGACAGGAACTCGATCCCCTCCACGGCGTTGCGGATGACCACCCCCCGGAACCCCCGGTCACCCACCAGCACGTTGGCGCCGCGACCCAGAACGAAGTAGGGGGTCTCGGACTCTCGCGCCGCGAGCACCGCGTCCGCCAACTCGTCGGGTGTGGTGGCGTCCACGAAGAGATCGGCGGGTCCCCCGATACGGAAGGTGGTGTGCGGGGCCAGGGGCACGTCTCTCGCCACCTTCATGTGGGGGAGGCGCTCGTGGATCGCGCGGTCGTACCGTTGGGATGGTTGCATGGCCAGGGATCGTCTACCGGGTGGTGGTCTCCGGGAACATAGCCGGGGCGTGGGCGAGGGTACAGAACGTGGGTAGCCCGGCGCGTTTCCGTCCGGTACCTTCCCCTCCGCGGTGTCGACACCCCATCCACGGCGAACTCCCGGACCGGTCATGCACGCGTTTCTCACGTTGGTTTCATCCTGTCTCCTGGTGTCCTGCGCGCAGGCTCCTTCCAGCGATCCGGTGCTGTACACCATCGCCTTTCCCAACGCGGAGCATCACGAGGCCGAGGTGTCCGTGACCTTCCAGGGCGTGCCCGACGGCCCCCTGGAGGTCCGCATGAGCCGGTCCTCGCCGGGACGCTACGCTCTCCATGAGTTCGCCAAGAACGTGTACGACGTCCGCGCGGTGGACGGGGCGGGGGATCCCCTCGAGATCACCCGCCCGGACCCCCACCAGTGGGACGTGCGGGGTCACGACGGGGTCGTGCGGGTCACGTACACGCTGTACGGCGATCGGGCCGACGGGACGTACTCGGGGATCGACCGCTCTCACGCGCATCTGAACATGCCGGCCACCTTCATGTGGGCCCGGGGGATGGAGGGCCGCCCCATGGAACTCACGGTGTCGGTGCCGGCAGCGAGCGGGTGGAGGGTCGCCACCCAACTGGCGCCAACTGATGACCCGTATACGTTTACGGCGCCTCACCTGCAGTATTTTCTCGACAGCCCCACCGAGGTGTCCGACTTCGGATGGAGGGAGTGGCGGGTGGGCGACCAGACCTTCCGGGTGGCCCTGCACCACACGGGGACGGAGGCGGAGCTGGACGCGTACGCCGAGGCCACGGAGAAGATCGTGGCGGCGGCGGGGGACGTGTTCGGTGAATTCCCGCGCTTCGACCACGGCACGTACACCTTCCTGGCGTGCTACCTCCCCTGGGCCGCGGGGGACGGGATGGAGCATCGGAACTCCACCGTCCTCACCAGCACGGGGTCCCTGGAACGGAACATGATCGGATTGCTGGGAACGGTGGCGCACGAGTTCTTCCACTCCTGGAACGTGGAGCGGATCCGACCGGCGTCGCTGGAACCCTTCGACTTCGAGGAAGCCAACATGAGCCGCGAGCTCTGGTTCGCGGAGGGCTTCACCTCGTACTTCGACGATCTGATCCTGTGGCGCGCGGGCCTCCTCGACACCGAAGGGTTCGCGGCGCGCCTCGGCGGGATGGTCAACGCGGTCACCAACGGGCCCGGGAGGGCGTATTTCTCTCCCGTGGAGATGAGCATGCAGGCCCCCTTCGTGGACGCCGCGCGCTCGGTGGATCCGCAGAACAAGGAGAACACCTTCATCTCCTACTACACGTGGGGCTCGGCCGTCGCCCTGGGTCTGGATCTCTCCATCCGGGAACGCTGGGGCCCCGACCTGACGTTGGACCACGTGATGCGGGAGATGTGGACCCGCTTCGGACCCGACGACGCCACCTACACGGTGGAGGACGTGGAGTCCGCGGTCGCCGCGGTCACGGGGGAACCCGCCTTCGCGGAGGACTTCTTCCGCCGGTACGTCCACGGGAGGGAGGTCCCGCCGTACGGAGCGCTCCTGGCCGTCCACGGGATGGAGTTGGTCCATGCCGGGGCGGGCGTGGGCTCCCTCACGGGGGCCCGTCTCGTCGACCGGGACGGAGGCGTGCTCGTGGCCTCCAACACCTTGGTCGGAGATCCGCTCCATGGGGCGGGCGTGGACCGGGACGACGTCATCGTGAGCGCCTCCGTGGGGGGAGGGCGGGCCATGGCGCCCCTCACGGCCGCGGCGTTGGCGCGCGCGGTGGAGGCGGCGGGTCCGGGAGCGGCGGTCACCCTCGAGGTGCGCTCCCGCGGCCAGACGCTTCAGTTCCAGGCGACGCTGGCGGAGTCGACCCGGTTGAGCGTGAGGCCGTTCTCCGGCGACGACGCGACGCGAAGCAGGCTGGAGGCGTGGCGCGCATCCACGCCGGGGGGAGATCGGCCATGACCGCCAGCACCGTGGGATCCGACTTCCAGTACCTCTTCGACCGGGACCTGGGCCGGCTCGCCGAGGAACTCGAGGCATACCCGGACGACGCGGAAATCTGGCGTGTGGCGGGCTCCATCAAGAACTCCGCGGGAACGCTGGCGCTCCACATGGTAGGCAACCTCATGCACTTCGTGGGCGCGGTGTTGGGCGAAACCGGATACGTGCGCGACCGGGAGGCCGAGTTCGGTGACCGGGACGTGCCCCGGGCGGAGCTCCTCCGCCGGATCGGGGAGTGCCGCGCCGTTCTGGCGGACGTGCTCCCGGCCCTATCGGATACGGCGTTCCGCGAGGACTTTCCCGGGAAGCTCCCCGCGCAGTTGGAGGGGGCCACGACCCACCGGTTCCTCCTCCACCTGTCCGGTCACTTCACCTGGCACCTGGGCCAGGTGGACTATCACCGGCGTCTCCTCGTGGAGGGATAGGCGGACGCTTCACCGTCCCTTGCGGAGCACCCGTCCGGACCGGGCGTCCCGATAGACTCCGTCCTCCACGGCGATCACGCCGTTCACCATCACCCAGGGAATCCCGGCCGCGTACTGGTGCGGCTCCTCGAAGGTCGCCCGGTCCTCCACGGTGTCCGGGTCGAAGAGGACCAGGTCCGCGTACCACCCCTCGCGCACCTCTCCGCGCTCGGGGAGGCCCATCCGCCGGGCCGGCAGGGCCGTCATCTTGAACACGGCCTCCTCCAGCGACAGGACGCCCTCTTCGCGCACGTAACGCCCCAGCACCCGGGGGAAGGTGCCGTACCAGCGCGGGTGGGGGTGCCCCTCTCCGGGAGACGTGAGCCGTCCGTCCGACGCGATCATCGTCTGCGGGTGCCGCATGATGGCGGTCACGTCGCCCTCGTCCATGGCGTGATAGATGGCGTTGGCGCCGCCCCTGCGGACGGCCTCCACCACCAGACGGGCGCCCGTGGCCGGCGTCGGGTCCAGGCCGTCCCGGACGGCCCAGTCGTGGAGGGTGCCCCCCTCCAGCGTGGAGTCCCACTCCACCCGCGCGAGTTGCACCCGGTGAAGGTCGTTCCCGCCGCGGTCGTTCACGATGTTGTACTCGATCCCCGCGAGGACGCTGTCGGCCAGCGCCGGGTCGTCCATCCGTTCCAGCAGGGCGTCGGTGCCCCCCGCCATGGCCCAGGCGGGAATCAGGATCGTGATTCCCGAATAGCTGGCCGTGTACGGATACTGGTCGATCATGGCGTCCGTCCCCGCCGCCCGGGCCGAGTCCACCATGGCCAGCGTGCGGGCCGAGGCCCCCCACATGGGCTGCCCCACCGCCTTGTGGTGCGTCAGGACGATGGGGATGCCCGCTCGGCGTCCGATCTCCAGCGCCTCGCCCACGCCCTCGAAGAGGCCGAGGCCCTCTTCCCGGAGGTGCGACGTGTAGAAGCCTCCGTGGAAAGCCGCCACGCGGGACAGCGCCACCACCTCATCGACTTCGGAGAAGGCTCCCGGGAGGTACTTCAGCCCCGTGGAGATCCCCCACGCGCCCTCCGCCATGGCCGTGGCGATCATCCCCTCCATGGTGGAGAGCTCCCCTTCCGTGGGCGCGCGATCCTCCAGCCCCATCACCTCCCGGCGGACGGTGTTGTGCCCCACCATGAAGCCCACGTTCATCCCCACGCCCGTGGCCTGGGCCGCGTCCAGGTGCGCCGCGAAGGGCCACGGTCCGCCGCCGTCGGGGCCGCCGAGGGCGGTGGTCACTCCCTGCCGGACGTGGCTCTCGGCGCCGGGGAGGCGGAGGAGGGGATCCAGGTGCGTGTGCAGGTCCACGAATCCCGGCGCCACCACCAGCCCGGTCGCGTCCACCACCCGTCGGGCGCGGGACGGATCGAGGGGGGACCGGCTCACGGCCACGATGCGGTCTCCCCGCACGGCCACGTCGGCGCGGAACCCGGTCGCGCCCGTTCCGTCCACCACGGTTCCTCCGGCGAAGAGAACGTCCCACTCCGGCGACTGAGCGTCGGTGGGTGCGGGGAAGACGACGATCAGGGCGAGGAACGCGGTCAGGGCGGACACGGGTGTACGGTGCATGGGCTCGGTGACGGCAGAAGGAGTGATCGGCGAAGGAACGACGATACACCGGCGCGTGATCCCGTGCCATCCCCTCCCGGCGTCCCGGGTGGGGGACGCCCGGTGTCTCCCCTCGGGGACAGAAATACGGCTCTCGGGGGGTCGGGACGCTTTGGTCCCGCGGCCCTACGCCTGGCACACGTCCTGCATTCGTCGGTACAATAGCATGGTTGTGGGCTCCCCCCTTCCACAACGCGGCACGACACTGCGGCGCGGGAGCCCCGTCGAGGGCGGACCCGCTCAGTACGCGTCCGTCGCCGGCGGGTCCGGGTGTCTCGGCGGAGGTGAGGCATGAACACGAGTGGATCACCCATGAAGTCAGGCGTCACGTTGGCGGTTGTCCTCGCCGTTCTCCTTCTTCCGGGGATGGCCGCGGGGCAGGGAGGGGACGGATACCTCTTCCGGCGCCCGGTCGTGAGCATCGGGATCCGGACGGGGTACGCCACGGCTCTGGCGCAGAGCCAGATCTTCAACGATCTCCTTCTGAAGGACTTCACGCTCCAGCGGTCGGACTTCGGTGCCCCCGTGATCGGTGGAGAGGTCGCCATCCGCGCGAGCGACCGTCTGGACGTCTCCCTCACCGTCACCGCGGGAGCGAGCGTCGCGAACTCGGAGTACGTCATCTTCGAAGGGACGGACGATCTTCCCATCGTGCAGACCACGGAGCTCTCCCGCACCGCCGTCGCCCTGGGTCTCAAGTACTACCTGCGGGAACGGGGACGGCGTATCAGCCGCTTCGCGTGGATCCCTACCTCCTGGGCGCCGTTCGTGGGCGGTGGCGTGGGGCGTATGGGTTACTCCACGGTGCTGGAGGGGGAGTTCGTGGACACGGCGGATCCCATCCTCCCCATCTACCAGGACTACCTGGCCTCGAAGGGGAGTTCCCCGTATCTCCACCTGAACGGGGGAGTGGACGTCTGGCTGAACAAGACGCTGTTCCTCACCGCCGAGGGGCGCTACGGTGCGGCCAGGGCTCCACTGGACCAGAACGTGTTCGGTGACTTCGACGATATCGACCTTTCGGGCTTGCAGTTCCTCGTGGGCCTTTCGGTGCAGTTCTAGGAGGATGAGAGCGATGAGACACGACGACATGATCGGGTGGTCCGCGAAGGCGCTTGCCGGCGCGTTGGTGTTGGCGGTCCTCTCCGGAGGGTACGGGCCGGCGGCTGCGCAGCAGAGTGACGTCCGCTGGCTTCCGTGGGTGGGGTGCTGGGACGCCGTGGAGGCGCAGGACCAGGGTGGCATGGTGTGTATCCGTCCCGTCGGGACGGGAGTCGAACTCGTATCGGTGGCGGGCGATCAGGTCGTGGCCATCGACGCGTTCGGCGCGTCGGGAGAGCGCATGGCCCGTGACGAGGAAGGGTGCCGGGGTTGGGAGTCGGCGCGCTTCTCGGCGGACGGCCGGCGGGTCTTCCTGGAGTCCAGCCACGTCTGTGACGGGAACGTGGAGCGATCCACCCGCGGCCTCATGGCGCTCACCGCCGAGGACGAATGGGTGGACATCCGGGTGATGATGGTGGACGGAGAGGAGATCCCCTGGGTGCTCCACTACGCGCTGACCTCGCAGGAGCGCGCGGAGGAGGCGGGCTTCGGCGCCCTCGGCGCGGGGCGCTCCATGGCCGTCGTATCGGGCCGCCTCGCCGCCGCGGGAGCCATGAGCGTCGAAGACCTGGCCGAGGCGAGCGAAGTGATCGGTGCGAAGGGCGCGGAGGCATGGATCGCCGAGAGTGGACGGCGCTTCGACCTGGACGCCGACGTGCTCGTCCAGATGGCCGACGCCGGGATCCCCGAGTCCGTCATCGACATGATGGTGGCCGTGAGCAACCCGCGGTCGTTCCAGGTCCACCAGGGCCCCGGTGCCAACGTGATGGCCGTGCGCCAGGGACCGGAGCGCGAAGGGCGCCGGGGATCGGGAACATGGGGGTATCGTCCCTATCGCCTGTACTTCGATCCCTGGCTCAGCCCCTACGGGTATTCCCGGTATGGATACTCCGGATTCGGATATTCTCCCTACGGGTATTCCGGTTATGGGTACGGGGGGTACTATGGCGGGTACCAGCCCACCGTCTACATCGTGGATCGGCGGGACGACACGCCCACCGGCGGTGGGGGTCGGATGGTGAGAGGCCGAGGGTACGTCCCCAGCCAGGGCTCTTCTTCCGGCGGGGCCGTCGCTCGCACTCCGTCCCGGAGTTCCGGAAGCTCGGGTACCGCCTCCGGCTCCAGCGGATCGTCTTCGTCCGGCTCGCGATCCGGGGCGGCCTCCACGGGACGGACCGCACGCAGACGAGGCGGGTGAGCGAAGCACGCTACGCGCACGGGGAGGGTCCCGGGGCATGAGTGAGCCCCGGGACCCTTTTCGGTTGGTGGCCGGGGAGGGACCCATGGGGCTCTCCTCCCGCGGGTCCGCGCGGCCAGGGTCTCGTGGCGTGGTCGGGGGGCGCGAGTTACTTTCTCTTCGTAGCGCTTGCTACGGCGTCCCCTCGGTGGACGACCTCGCCCATGGCAGTCTGGCCCCGCAGTAGACCGTCTCCGTGCAACAACGCGCCCTCAAGGTCCTCATCGTCGCGGCCCACCGCGAGTACGTCGAGCAACTCCGTGAAGAACTCTCGGAGGGGCGGACGGGTGATATCGATCTGGAATGGGCCGAGGAGTTGAGCGAAGCGCTGGGACGGCTCACGCGGGGGGGAATCGACGCCGTGCTCCTCGACCTCGACCTCCCCGACAGCCAGGGAATGGTCACCTTCGACCGGATGTACGCCTTCGCACCGGACGTGCCCATCGTGGTGCTCACGGGAACCAACGACGAGAATCTCGCCGTGAGCACGGTGCAGGGCGGTGCGCAGGACTACCTGGTTCACGGGGAAGTGCAGCCCGCCATGCTGATCCGCTCCGTCCGGTATGCCATCGAACGGCATAGACTTCTCGCCGCGCTCCGTAGCCTCTCCCTCATCGACGACCTCACCGGGCTCTACAACCGCCGTGGGTTCATGGATCTGGGCGAGCAGTACGTGAAGCTCGCTCGGCGGAGCGCGCGGGGGGTCACGCTGGTCTATCTGGATCTGGATCGCTTCAAGACCATCAACGACTCCCTGGGTCATCACGTGGGGGACCGAGCCCTCCTCAAGGTGACGGAGATCCTGAAGGCCACCTTCCGCCGGTCGGACCTCCTGGCGCGTCTTGGCGGGGACGAGTTCGCGGTGCTCGCGCTCGAGGCCACCGGGGAAAGCGCGGAGATGCTGGTCGACCGGGTCCGGGAGCGCATCACGCATTTCAATCGGACCGGTCGGGAGCCGTATCAACTCGCCGCCAGCATCGGGCTGGCCCGCATGGGCGACGACCCGCGGATCCATCTGGAAGATCTCCTCAACGAGGCCGACCGGGCCATGTACGAAGAGAAAAGAGGGAAACGCCAGTGGGCGACGGGGGACGCGTGAAGGATCAGGCCACACCCGCGAACCGTGAACCCACGGGTGCCGTGCACTGGTTGGTGCGCATCGCCGAGCGTGCGGGTATGGGCGAACGGCCGCGTCCGGACATCCCTCCCTCCCTCGCCGCCGCGGAGGCGTGGGGGGTCGTGGTCCGGAGCTATGGGATCTCCGACCCCGAATTGGCGAGGCTGGTCGCCGAATATTTCCGACTCTCGGTCGCGGACTTCACCAGGACGGAGCCCAATGCTCCGCTCCTGATTCCCGAGGGTATGGCCCGGAAATATCTCGTCTTCCCCCTCCGGGAGGACGATCGCAACCTCGCCGTGGCGACCTGTGACCCCACGGACGTGGAGGCCGAGCGGGCCCTTGGGTTCAGTTCGGGGCGCACCGTCCGGTTCGAGGTGGCGTCTCCGGCGGCGGTGCAGGAGGCCATCACGTCGCGTTTCACCCCCGAGCGGTCCGTGGAGAGCATCCTCGGGGGGCTGGACGCTCCCGGGGAGGACGCCGTACGCCTCGTGGAGGAGATGGGCCCCGAGTCGATCTCCGAGGAAGACGCGACCGCCACCCCGGTGATCAAGCTCACCAACCTGATCATCCGGGACGGGATCGGGGCGGGAGCGTCCGACATCCACGTGGAGCCCGGCCGCGGGGCCGGCACCATCCGCTATCGTGTGGATGGAGTGCTGCGCAAGCACATGGACATCCCCATGCCCGCGCTCAACCGCGTGATCTCACGCATCAAGGTCCTGTCGAAGCTCGACATCGCGGATCGCCTGCGCCCCCAGGACGGGAAGGCGCGCGTCCGCATCAACAACCGCGGGTACGATCTCCGGGTCTCCACCATTCCGGCGGGCGGCGCGGAGAAGTGCGTCATCCGGATCCTGGACTCCAGCGCGGCGCTCACGCTGGACGACCTCGACGTTCCCAAGCACGAGCTCGAGCGGCTTCGCGAGCTCCTGACCTATCGGGATGGAATCGTGGTCGTCACCGGTCCCACCGGATCGGGGAAGACCACGACGCTGTACGGGGCCCTGCGGGAGTTGGCCGACGGGAAGGTCAACATCATGACCGTGGAAGATCCCATCGAGTACGAGCTTCCGGGCGTGACCCAGACGCAGGTGGAGACGAAGCAGGGGATGACCTTCGCGTCCGCCTTGCGGGCCATGTTGAGGCAGGACCCCGACGTCATCCTGGTGGGAGAGATCCGCGACCGGGAGACGGCGGTCACGGCCGCCCAGGCGGCCATGACGGGGCACCTGGTGCTGGCCACGGTCCACGCCAACGACGCGGTCAGCGCCGTGTCGCGCCTGGCCGATATCGGGCTGCAGTACGGGACGATCTCCCACACGCTGCGCGGCGCCATCGCGCAGCGCCTGGTCCGGCGTGTGTGCGCGTCGTGTGCCGAGTCGGTCCGGGGTCAGTTGACGCCCGACGAACAGCGCCTGACCGATCGGCACGGGATGGAGCCGGTGGTGCGTGCGGTGGGGTGCGCCGAGTGCGGCTTCACCGGATATCGCGGCCGGCTCCCGGTGAACGAGGTGCTGGTCGTGGGTCCGCGCTTCCAGGAGGCCGTGGAGCAGAGGAAGGGCTGGAACGCGCTGAGCCGCGTCGCGCAGCAGGGGGGGATGCGGACGCTCCACGAGGTCGGTCTCGAATGGGTTTCGCAGGGAAAGACCACCCTGGTGGAAGTCGAGCGCGTGCTCGGTCAGGCGGTGGACGAGGGAGCCGCGCAGGAGGCCGGTGTTTCCGGCCCGGCGCGCATCCTGGTGGTGGACGACGACGAGGACGCCCGCTTCCTCGTGCGGACACTCCTGGAGCGGGACGGTGACTGCGAGATCGTGGAGGCCAACGACGGTCAGATGGCCCTGGATATCCTCGGGGAGGATCCCAACTTCCACCTGGTGGTCCTGGACCTGTCCATGCCGGGGTTGGACGGCCGCGAGGTCCTCCAGCACATCCGTGGTACCGTGGACACCGCGGCCGTCCCCGTCCTGATCCTCACCGGTACCGGGAGCAACGCCCTCGAGGTGGAACTCCTCAACCAGGGTGCCGACGAATACGTGGACAAGACCGTGGATCGCGAGCGCCTCCTGGCCCGGGTCCGGGCCGTCCTCCGCAGGGCGATTCTGTGATGGGGTCGCACCGGATCGCCACGACTCGGTAACGTATCCGTAACGGCGGGTTCATTTCGCCGACATCCCGTTGTGCATTCGTTACCGGAGGGTAACGTAGGACACACGCTGATCAGCATTCCGGGACCATCGGTCATCCGTTACAGGAGCGATCCAACATGAATAGATTCTTTGCCCTCGCCGCCGGCCTCGCGCTGGCCCTCCCCGTGACGCTTTCCGGCCAGACGGAGATCACCTCCCGGGCCGCCACGATCCGTATCGGGGGGCGCGTGCACTATCAGTACAGCACGTCGTCCGTGGCGGCGGCGGAGCAGGACTTCTTCTTCCGCCGTGTCCGCTTCATCGCCGACATCAAGTTCAACGACTTCCTCGAGGCCCGCGTCCAGCCCGACTTCGCCGGCGGGGAGACCGAGCTGCAGGACGTCTACGCTCGCCTGAACTTCAGTGACCGGTTCCGGGTTTCCCTGGGGCAGTTCAAGCGCTCCTTCGACCTCTTCGAGCTCTCGAGTTCCACGGACCTCTCGCTCATCGAACGGGATGGACGGGTGGAGGGCGTGTCGGGCTGCGCGGGGGTGGGTGGTGCCTGCACGTACTCGCGTCTCACCGAGAAGCTCGGCTTCGCCGGGCGGGACCAGGGGATCCGTATCGATGGATCGTCGGGACGGGTGAGCTACGAGGCGTCCATCACCAACGGGACGGGAATCAACGTCGCCGACGAGAACGACGCCAAGTCGGTCGCCGGCCGGGTGACCTTCGACGCCTCCGAGAAGGTGAAGGTCTCGGGTCAGCTCGCGGTGCACGACTACCTCAATCCGGGCGACTCGGTGTCGTACGCCACGGGGTGGTCC
>JAOUPR010000014.1 GCA_029879725.1 Gemmatimonadota bacterium
GAGCCCGAGGAGTGGGGGATCATCCTCGACACGCCGCGGATGTTCTCCACCAGCCGGTGGTACCGCCGGGAGTCGGCGGAGATGGAGGCGCGCAGTGTGTCGAGGATGATCCCCCACTCCTCGGGCTCGCTGTCCGCGTCGAATCCGGGGATGGATCCGGAGTCCTCGTACTCGACGCCCTTGTGCAGGAGGAGCGTGGCGTCACCGCCGTCGTCCACGATCAGGTCCGGCCCGCTACCGTCCGGCCACTCCAGCGCCTGCTCGGTGCACCACCAGTACTCCTCCAGCGTCTCCCCCTTCCAGGCGAAGACGGCCGCGCCCCTGGGGTCGTCCACCGTTCCGCCGCGGCCCACCGCCACGGCGGCGGCCGCGTGGTCCTGGGTGGAGAAGATGTTGCAAGACACCCAGCGCACGTCGGCGCCGAGGTCCATGAGCGTTTCGATGAGCACGGCGGTCTGTACCGTCATGTGCAGGGAGCCCATCACCTTGAAGCCCTTCAGGGGCTGCTGGGGGCCGTATTCCGCGCGGGCCGCCATGAGGCCGGGCATCTCGTGCTCGGCCAGACGGATCTCCTTGCGTCCCCACTCCGCCAGGGAGAGGTCGGCGACCTTGAAGGGGAGGCGTTCCCGGGCCGAGGCCGTGGTGGACTCGGGGGAAAGGACGGTGCTATTGCTCATGGGATCCTCGGTCTGTGAAAGGGGAGTGTGAACCAAGTGTCGGACGTTCGGGTGAGAGCTTCACGGCTTCCTCCCGGTGGCAGTGAACAAGGGGGGGCCCTCGCCGGCGGGGTCGGGGGGGATGGGACGTACGGAGACGGCGGTGAACCCTGCGTCGGTCATCCACTCCGAGACGCGCTCCAGGGCGAAGCCGGGCCACACATGCCCCATCTCCTCGGCGTATGCGGGTCCGCGCTCGTGGCTCCTCATGTCCGTGACGACCAACCGTCCCCCCGGAGCCAACACCCGGAACGCCTCGCTCAAAGCGTCGGGCGGGTCCACCACGTAGTGGAGCACCAGAGACATCACAGCCAGATCCAGCGTGCCCGCCTCGACGGGGAGGGACTCCAGGTCGCCGCGGCGAAGCTCCACGTTCTCGAAACCTGCCAGGCGGCCGGCCGCGGTCGCGAGCATCTCATCGGATCGGTCGACGCCGATCACCCGCGCCACGTACGGCGCCATGGAGGCCGCCAGGGCCCCCGTTCCCGCTCCGAGATCGCCGACGACCCAGTGGGGCTCGGTGAGGGCGAAGAGAGGGGTGAGCCACGCCCGGGGCCCGAACAGGCGATCCCTCAACTCCTCCCACTCCTCGGCGGAGCGGGCGAAGAAGGACGTGGACCGCTCGCGGCGGGCCTGGAGAACCACCCGGGCGCGTTCGCCGTCGGCCTGATACACGGGGCCGTCACGGAGGCCGTCGCGCACGAGATGCCACAGCTCCCATCCCGACGGGTCCACCCGGTCCCCGAGGCGGTAGTGGCGATTCCGGCCCTCCGTGCGTGACTCCACCCATCCCTCGTTGGCGAGGACACCCAGATGCCGACTCACCGTGGGTTGGGGAATCTGCAGGGCGGCGCACAACTCCGTCACCGTGAACTCACTTCGTTCCAGCAGAAGCAGGATCCGGGTCCGGGTCTCGTCACCGAGGAGGTGGAGACGGTCGAGGATGGGGGGCGCCATAGTCATATTCATCGATCCGAATATGAAAATACGATTTCTGCTCCTCGGATCAAGAGCGGACGGATCTCGCTGGAAAACGGACGGCCGGGGAGGGCGGCGAACCGCCCTCCCCGGCCGGGAGAAGCTGGGAACCAAGAGGCCCGCGAGCGCTATCGGTCCTCGCTCACGCTCCTCTTGTTCTGGAAGAGGTAGTCCAGCGCCAGGTCCGAGAGGGCGCGCACGCCCACGGGGAGCGCTCCTTCGTCCACGAAGAAGTAGGGGGAGTGGTTCTTCGGGGCGGCGGCCGGGTCCTGCCCTTCGGGAACGCCACCCAGGAAGAAGAAGAGCCCGGGAATCTCATGCTGGTACACGGAGAAGTCCTCGGCCCCGGTGATGGGCACGCCCTCCACGGCGCCGCCCACCCCGGCCGCCCTCGTGAGCGTGGGGATGGCCCAGCGGGTCAGGTCGGGGTCGTTGTACGTGACCGGGGCGCCCACGCCGATGCGCACCTCGGCGGTGGCTCCGGCGCTGGCGGCGATGTGCTCCGCGGTGCGGCGGATCCGGTCGTGGATGTCGGCCTGCATGTCCGCGTCGAAGGTACGGATGGTGCCGACCATCACCACCGAGTCGGGGATGATGTTCCCCCGGACCCCGCCGTGGATGCTCCCCACCGTGACGATGGCGGGAGCCTTGGTCACGTCCGTCTGGCGGGCCGTGATGGTCTGCAGCCCCATCACGATCTGCGAAGCCACCACGATGGGGTCGACTCCGCCCCACGGCACGGCCCCGTGGGTCTGGCGGCCCACCACCCGGATGTAGAGGCCGTCGGCCGCCGCCATGGCGCCGCGATCCCGATACTGGAGGGTGCCCACCAGATCGGGCCACACGTGGAGTCCGAAGATGGCGTCGGGGCGCGGATCGGTGAGCGCGCCCTCCTCCACCATCAGTTCGGCGCCTCCCCGCTCCCCTTCGGGAGGACCTTCCTCGGCGGGCTGGAAGATGAACACCACCCGCCCGGGGATGCGGTCCCGCACCGAGGCCAGGACCTCCGCGGCCCCCATGAGGATGGCCACGTGGTTGTCGTGTCCGCAGGCGTGCATCACGCCCACTTCCTGTCCGTTGTACTCGGTTCGGACCTTCGAGGCGAAGGGGAGGTCGACCATTTCCGTCACCGGGAGGGCGTCCATGTCCGCCCGCAGGGCCACGGTGGGTCCGGGAAGCCCGCCCTCCAGCACGCCGACCACACCCGTGTGCCCGATCTCGGTGCGCACGGCCATCCCCAGTCCACGGAGATGCTCGGCCACCTTGGCGCTGGTGCGGAATTCCCGGTTACCCAGTTCCGGGTTGGCGTGGATGTCCCGGCGCCACTCCACCACCTTCGGGTTGACCTCCCCCACCAGCCGGATCACCTCGTCGGCCAGGGGATGGGGGCCGGCGTCCTGAGCGGCTGCGTTCTGGGCCGACGAGGCGAAGAGCACCGCCAGGGCGGTGGCGAATGTGCGCGCAATCCGTTGCATTTCCACGTCTCCATGGTCGATCGATTGGGGTGGCCGGCACGGGCCGGACCTGACGGGGAAAGGATGGGCAATCCCGTGTCGTCCCGCCATGGGCCGCCCCGTACACGTGGTGTCCGCTCAACCCGTTTCGACTACCCGCCGACCCTTGTTGGAGGCGCGGTGTAGGATGATTAACTTCCTCCCCCGAAACGTTCTTTGTTTGTTGGAGTGACAGAGATGGGACACGACCACCGTTCCGAGCCGCACGACGACATCGTCTATCCGGCCGCCATCCCCTTCGCGATGGTTCACCTCGCGGCCCTCGGTGTCCTCTGGACGGGTTTTCCCGGCTATGCCGTCTGGACCGCCGTGACGCTCTATCTGGTCCGGATGTTCGCGGTGACCGGAGCGTATCATCGCTACTTCTCCCATCGGTCGTACAAGACCGGACGCGTGGTCCAGTTCCTCCTGGCCTTCCTGGCCCAGACCTCGGCCCAGCGTGGGGCACTGTGGTGGGCGGCCATCCACAGGCACCACCATCTCCATTCGGATACGGAGGAGGACATCCACTCCCCCCGGCACCACGGGTTCTTCTATTCGCACGTGGGGTGGATCTTCAACGCCAGCAACTGGAAGCCCGACTACGGGACCATCCGGGATCTGGCCAAGTACCCGGAGTTGCGGTGGCTCGACCGCTTCTACCTGGTGCCCGCGGTGGTGCTGGCCGTCGGGACCTTCGTCTTCGGCGGTTGGCCCGGGCTGTTCGTGGGCTTCTTCCTCAGCACCGTGGTACTCTACCACGGCACCTTCGCCATCAACTCCATGGCCCACCAGGTGGGGAACCAGCGGTATCTCACGGGAGACGACTCCCGCAATCACTGGTTCCTGGCGTTGGTCACGCTGGGTGAGGGATGGCACAACAACCACCATCATTACCAGAGTTCCACCCGGCAGGGATTCAAGTGGTGGGAGATCGACATCACCTACTACGTCCTGAAGGCCATGTCCTGGACCGGATTGGTCTGGGATCTGAGGGAGCCGCCCGCCGCCATCGTGCGCGGCGAGGCGCCGGCTGGACGCAAGGTGGTGGAGAAGGTGGCGGGAGAGCTTGCGGCCACCATCTCCCTGGAGGGGATCGCGGCGAGGGTACGTGAGGCGTGGGAGGAGTCCCACGCGCTGGACGACCTGGCCGAGCGGGGCCGTGAGGCCCGTCGGCAGATCGAGGCGCGGCTGGCGGAGCTCTCCCTCGCCCATCTCCCCACCATTCCGGAGCTTCGCGAACGAGCGGAGGAGATGTTCAACGAGTCGCCTTCCCTGGACGCCATCGTGAACCGGGCCCACGAGCTCCTGGCCGAAGCCGTGGCGGCTTATCTCTTCGAGACGGCGCTGGCTTCTCCCGCCTGATCGGCGGATCGCAGCCGGTATATCCCGTAGCGTCCGGATGCCCCGTGCCGCCCCTTTCGCGGCCCGGGGCATCTCCATCGGTGGATCCCGCTTGCCTCCCACGCGTTCGCGCGGCATTCTTCCAGCCTTTGGGTTCTGCGGCGCGGGCGCGCATACCGGCGTGCACCGGCCTCACCTCGTGGCCTCGACACGGACGGACACATGGATTTGCTCCAGGGAATCGTCGACTTCCTGAACACGAACGTGGTGGAGAAGGGGATCTCCATCGGAGGGGAGAACGTCCCCTTCATGGTCATCCTCCTTCTCGGCACGGGTTTCTACCTCACCGCGCGGCTGGGCTTCGTGCAGCTCCGCCGCCTCGGGCACGGCTTCGCCGTCACCACCGGGAAGTATGACGACCCCAACGAGCCGGGTGACGTCAGTCATTTCCAGGCGCTCACCACCGCGCTCTCCGCCACGGTGGGGATCGGGAACATCGCCGGTGTGGCCATCGCCATCCATTGGGGTGGCCCGGGCGCGCTCTTCTGGATGTGGGTGACGGCCTTCGTGGGAATGGCCACCAAGTTCTCCGAGGTCACCCTCGCCCAGAAGTACCGTGACGTGGATCCCGAAGGGGGCGCGCGCAAATGGGAGGGCGCCGTGTCCGGAGGGCCCATGTACTACATCGAGCGGGGGCTGGGACCGAAGTGGAAGCCGGTGGCGGTCTTCTTCGCCGTCATGCTGGGCTTCACGGCCTTCCTCACGGGGAACGCGGTGCAGGCCAACACCGTCGCCGACACCATGGGGGACACCTTCGGGATTCCCATGTGGGTCACCGGGCTGGTGACTTCGTTGGTGGTGGGGACGGTGATCCTCGGGGGCATCGCCCGCATCGGGAAGGTCACCGCCTTCCTCGCTCCCCTCATGGCCGCCGTCTACGTGGCGGGCGCGCTCGTCATCATCGTCCTGAATCTGGGGGCGCTCCCCGCCGCCATCACCACCATCTTCGCCGAGGCGTTCAGCCCCTCCGCCGGGATCGCCGGTACGGGCGCGGGCATCTTCGTGGTCACCCTGATGTGGGGTGTCCGGCGGGGCTTGTTCTCGAACGAGGCCGGCCAGGGGTCGGCGCCCATCGCCCACGCCGCCGCCAAGACGGACGAGCCGGTGTCCGAAGGTGTGGTCGCGCTGCTGGAGCCGTTCATCGACACCATCCTGATCTGCTCCATGACGGGCATCGTCATCATCATGACGGGGATGTACTCGGAGCGCTTCCCCACCGAGATCACGCTCGGCGGAGGCGACATCACCTACACCGCCGTGGTGGAGGGTGATCGCTGGGGGGGTGTGACGCCGCCGGCCGAGATCGCCATCCAGGGTGGCATGCACGTCGAGACCGGCGCGGGTGCGGCCCACGTTTCCTGGCACGAAGTGAGCGTGAACGAGCTCTTCGTGGACGAAGCCATGACGCAGCCCTTCACGGGAACGGTCTTCCCGGGTGACGGCCGTGCCGTGAGTGCTTCCGGTGAGACGTACACTTCGTTGTACGGAGGGGCGGTGGAGAGCGGTGCACCCCTCACGATGCAGGCGTTCCGCCGGGGCCTGGCTCCCCTGGGAGACTGGGGACACTACATCGTCCTCTTCGGCGTTCTCCTGTTCGCGGTGTCCACGGCGATTTCGTGGAGCTACTACGGAGACCGTTGCGCCAATTACCTGTTCGGGCACAAGTCGGTCTTGCCGTACAAGTTCGTCTTCGTCCTCATGCACTTCATGGGTGCGGTGGTTCCCCTGGCCGTGGTCTGGGCCATGGGCGACGTGGCCCTCGCCATCGTCATCGTACCGAATCTCATCGCCCTCCTGGTGCTCGCGCCGCAGGTGGTGGAGATGACCCGGAGCTATTTCGAGCGCGAGCCCTGGATCGAGAACGCCCGCGCCCACGAGGAGTGGAAGCGGACCCACGGGAAGGCCTGACGCCTTCGCTCGGCCGCGACGTGGCGAAGGGTGGTACAAGGGGAGGGGAGGGGCCGGCCGGCTCCTCCCCTCCGCTCGTTTCTCCGGCATGGGCGCCCATGAACGACGCGCTGGAGGCGTACGCACAAGGGCGCGAGGAAGCCGTCCTGGCGCTGACCACCGATCTGGGTGGAGAAGAAGAATTCCCCGTGCGCGTCTTCCTCCGTGGGCCGGCCGAGATGGATGCAGTCGAGACCCGCGCGTTGGGCGAGGCACACGGCAGGGTGCTCGACGTGGGGGCGTGCGCCGGGGCCCACACGCTTCCGCTCCTGGAGCGGGGGCTGGACGTCGTGGCGCTGGATCCTCTTCCGGCCGCCGTCCACCTCCTCCGTTCACGGGGCGTGCGCGATGCCCGCCGGGGGACGCTGGAGTCGCTGGACCCCGAGGAGCGCTTCGATACGATCCTCCTCCTCATGAACGGAACCGGGCTGGCGGGAACGCTGGGCCGACTCTCCGCCTTTCTCGGGAAGGCCGCGGCGCACCTTCGCGAAGGTGGGGGGATCTTGGTGGACTCCACCGATCCCCGCGACTGGGATCCGCCCGGAGACGGACGGTATCCCGGAGAGCTTCAATACCGACTCGTCTTCGACGACCGGACCGGGCCGCCCTTTCCCTACGTCTTCGTGGATCCGGAGACGCTCGCCGGCGCCGCCTTCGCGGCCGACCTGGATACGGAGATCCTGGTGTCCGATCCGGACGGGCACTACCTGGCGCGACTCACCTCGTTCGAGGCGCGCTGACCACGGGAGATCCCGGGAAGAGGGGGCGGATCGGGCCGATCACCACTTCGCCGTCGGGCCGGATGCGTGCGAATCCAAGGGTCGGGTGGTGGGTCATCCGTCGTCCTCATCCGTTCGGGGTGAGCGCTCGCCCATGAGGCGGCCGGGCCGGACCGAGTCCTCACCGAATCGTGCCCGGATCCCATCCACGACGCGGGACAGCGTGCGGTCCCTCTCCGACTCCACCTCCGTCGTTCCCCCGAACAGGCCCAGCTGTTCCACCGCGTCCTCCTGGAGCCCCGAGAGCCCTACCCCCAGGAGCCGTACCGACCCGGCGTCCTCCGCGCGGAGCCCCGCGAGGAGGGAGCGCGCCACCGCGTGGATTCCGGCGTCGGACTCCAGCACGCCGGGCACCGTACGGCTGTGCTGGCGGGTGCGGAAGGACGGGTCCCGCAGCTTGACCGTCACCGTGCGGGCCTTCATTCCCGACTTCCGCAGCGTGGTGCCCACCGAGCCCACCATCCGCAGGAGACGGCGCTCCAACTCCTCGTCGTCGGCGATGTCCGAGCGGAAGGTCCGCTCGGTGGAGATGGATTTTCTCTCTTCGTCGGGATCGACCTCCGACGTGTCGATTCCGCGGATCCTCCCGTGGAGCCAATCCCCCCGCCGCTCTCCCAGCCATCTGCGCAGCCATTCCGGTTGAACCGCCAACGCATCCCGCACGGTGACCACGCCCCGAGCCTCGAGGAGAGCGAGGAGGGCGGGGCCGACGCCCGGGATCTCCCCGAGGCGGAGCGTCGCCATGAAGGCCTCCTCACTCCCCGGCGGGACGACATGGACGCCGGCGGGCTTGGCCCGGCTGGTGGCCAGCTTGGCCAGGAGGCGACGCGTGGCCCCGCCGATGGAGACCGAGATGCCCGTTCGCTGGAGAACCTCTGTGCGGATGCGGTGGGCGGTGGCCTCGAGGGGTTCGCGGTGAAAGAGACGCTCCGTTCCCGTGAGGTCCAGGTAGAACTCGTCGATGGAAGCCGCCTGGACCGCCGGCGCCAGCTCGACCAGGGCCTCCCGGATCTCGCGGCTCTTCCCCACGCAGGCGTCTCGGGGGACGGGCACGACGGTCGCCTGCGGGCAGAGCCTCAGGGCGTGGGCCGTCGGCATGGCCGAGTGGACCCCGTGCTTTCGCGCCTCGTACGACGCGGACGTGACCACTCCCCGCCCCGACGCGGAGCCGCCCACGATGAGCAGAGGGGCCCGGCCGGCACCTTCCGGGTCCACCTGGCGGGCCACCTGCACGTAGAAGGCATCGCAGTCCACCAGGAGGATGCGACGGATCGGCGGGGATGGGTTCGAGGCCACGGCGGATGCGGGACTGTCCCGGCCTGATTGAAGGATGAAGAAATTGCCCGTTTCGACCTGTTTGGATATCATCCGGTCTACTGGACACTCCCCCAAGGTAGGGTACGCCACCCGGCCATGGAATCGCCCGAACCAATCACCAAGGAGCCTGGCATGGCTTACCCCTTCCAGCTTCCCGAGTTGGGATATGCGCACGACGCTCTCGAGCCCCATATCGACGCCCGGACCATGGAAATCCACCATGGGAAGCACCACGCCGGCTACACCGCGAAGCTGAATGCCGCTCTGGAGGGGCATGGGTCCCTGCATGGGTTCTCGGCCGAGAAACTCCTCCGGGCGATCCATTCCCTCCCGGCGGAGATTCGGGGTGCCGTGCGCGACAACGGCGGTGGTTTCCACAACCATGCTCTCTTCTGGGACATCCTGACACCGGGTGGAAGCGACGCGCCCACGGGGAAGCTCGCGGCCGCCATCGACGCCACCTTCGGGTCCTTCGGCACCTTCAAGGAGAAGTTCCAGGGCACGGCGGCCGGCCAGTTCGGTTCGGGTTGGGGGTGGCTGTGCGTCGACGCGATGGGAGGGCTGTCCTGCTTCGGGACGGCCAACCAGGACAGCCCGCTCATGACCGGGTTCACTCCGATTCTGGGCGTGGACGTGTGGGAGCACGCCTACTATCTCAGCTACCAGAACCGACGCCCCGAGTACCTGGCGGCGTTCTGGAACGTGGTGAACTGGGACCGTGTGGCGAGTCGGTACGAGGCCGCGGCGGGAGGCTGGCTCACCGCCTGATCCCCACGACGGGACGGCGGGGAGGGGCCGGGCGCATGCGCGCTCGGCCCCTTTCCTTTGCTCTTCAGTTTCGTGCCCGGGTGCCGATATCGCTCGAGGTGCTGCCCAGGTGGGCGACCGGCCCCTTGCGGAGGAGTAAACGTATGTTTACTCATGGTGGGTTCGCCCCCGAGGAAGGCGAACGACCGGACCGTTCCATGCACTTCCCGCGAATGGCGCGCATGACCAGAAGCCCATCGACCTTCGGACGCTTCGGAACCGGCGTGGCATCCCTGGCCACGGCGGGTGCGCTGACGTTCGCCTGGGCCGCGATTCCGGCGCAGGCGCAGAGCCTTCGCGGCTCGGATCGGTCACTGGACCGTCAGAACCGCGCCGCCATCCAGCACGATTTCTCCTTTCTCGAGACCGGTGCACAGGTCCGGAAGTTCGCGGACAATGGATGGCTCGTGCGGATCCGGCCCAATGAAGACGTGGAGTTGCACGCCGTGTCCTTCCCGTACGCGCGGCCGGAGGTGGAACTCTTCATCCGGCGCCTGGGGAGCCAGTATCGGGCGGCGTGCGGTGAACGCCTCGTGGTGACCAGCTTGACCCGACCGGCTACTCGGCAGCCGCGGAACGCCTCGGGTCGCTCGGTCCATCCCACCGGTATGGCGGTGGATCTCCGCTACAGCAGGGACCGACGTTGCCGGCGATGGCTCGAGGGGGTCCTGGTCGACCTGGAGAAGGCCGGAATCCTCGAGGCCACCCGTGAGCTGAGGCCCGCGCACTATCATGTGGCCGTGTTCCCACGGCAGTACGCGGCCTACGTTCGGCGGATGGAGACGAGAGCCGTGGCCCGCATGACGGTGGCGCAGGCGCGAGGTCGCGTGGAGGCTCCGTACACGGTACGACCGGGGGACTCCCTCTGGACGATTGCCCGCCGGCACGACACGACGGTCGATGAACTGAAGGCCATCAACCAACTCCCCGGGAGCCGCATCTACGCGGGGCAGGTGCTCACCGTACCGCTGGCGGGTCAGGAGCCCTGACTTGAGGCCGAGGGGCAAGAGGCCGAAGCTGGGATCAGGAGCTTTCGACCCCCATCCGAGGCATCCACCCCGTGATCACGTCCGCACCACGTCCCATATACCTGGTGGGCGCACCCGGTCCACGCCGCGATTCCCTCGCGGGTGACCTGGGTGGCCCCCACATCGCCATGGACCGCGTCCAGGCGGAAGCGCTCCCGGTCGGGTTCACGCCGGGAGTGGTCCTTCTGGACGCCGAGACGCTGTCTCCCGAAGACCTGCTCGTACTGGGCGAGCGATTGGGCGGTGGGGCCGAGGGGTGGAGCGTCGCGGTCATCGGGAATGGCGACCCTCGTCCCGTCCGATCCCTGTCCTTCGGATTCTCCCGATCGTTGTCCGACGCGGGAGCCGCGCTTCGGCACCCGCGCGATCACCACGGAGCGCTCCTGGAACTTCATGGCGTCGTCGCCGACGTGTCGGTGATCCGTCACGACCTGAACAATCCGCTCACCTCCGCCCTCGCGGAGGTCCAACTCCTCCTCTTCGATTCGCCCACGGAAGAGGTGACGGAAGCGATGGAGATCCTCCAGGGCCAGTTGCGCCGGATGAGGGACATGGTGGCGGCCCTGGGTCATATCCGTGAGCCGAGGAAGACAGCCGAAGTCCCGCGGGACTGATCCCGATCCTCTCGCTTGCGAGAGGACCCTGGGCGGCGCCTGTCCCCCGCGCACCCGATCACGGGCGCACGGAACGCATGATTGCATTATGCGAGCCCCGCACCATTGCATTGTGCAATAGGCCGGCGGTAGCTTTGGAGGGACGAAACGCTTTCGATACGCCATTCCGGATCGGACCCGGTGCGCTTCCCTACTACAGAGACCGTGTGACCGACCCGACCCCACTCCACCGCGAGAAGACTCCCTCCGGACTCTCGTTCAGCCGGCGCGACGTGCTGCGGTGGATCTACGTGGGGCGCCTCACGCTCGTCACGGGGATCCTGGCCGGGGCGTTGCGTGCGTGGCTCTTCGTTCAGCCCCAGACGACCCTCGTGGCCACGGTCATGTTCCTTGTGGCGTGGAGCGTGACCGGGGCCTCCTTCTGGTATACCAACGTTCTGCGGAGGACGCCGGGAGAAAACTTCGTCTACGCGCAGCTCATGCTGGACATCTCCCTGGTTACGGGGATCATCCACATAACCGGCGGACCCCAGAGCAACTTCTCCCCGCTCTACATCCTGGTCATCTCCGCCGGCGCCCTTCTCCTCCCCCTGTACGGTGGCGTGCTCATCGGCGCTCTGGCCAGCATCGTGTATTTCGCCGACGTGGTGTGGGGGTATCAGGGCGCGCTCCAGATCGACGTCGCGCTCCAGCTGGTCCTGTTCGCCGTGGTGGCGCTCCTGACGGGACTCGTGGGAGACCGGCTCCGCAGGGCCGGTGTGGCCCTGGGAGAGGTGGAGTCGGCGCTCAGGCAGCTCCGCCTGGACACGAGCGACATCCTGGCCAACCTGTCCACCGGTGTGCTCACGGTGGACGGCGAGGGGCGGTTGGCGTACACGAATCCCGCGGGGGAGGCACTCCTCGGACTCCCGGCCCGGGAATGGTTGGGGCGGCCGGTCCTCGACGAGATGGAGAGGGCCGCTCCCGGGATGGGTCGCATCATGCGGGAGGCCATCTCGTCCGGAACGCGGGTCGGACGGTTTCGAACCGTGGTCCGCAGGGACGGGAAGGACGTGGCACTCGGGATCAGCACCGCCGTTCTCGAGAGGGCGGAGGAGGGGGCGCCGTCGGTGACGGCCATCTTCCAGGACATCACGGATCTCGAACGCCTGGACCTCCTGGATCGCCGGGCCCAACGGCTCGAGGCCGTGGCGGAGCTCTCCGCCTCCCTCGCCCACGAAATCAAGAATCCCCTGGCGTCCATCAGGAGCGCCGTGGAGCAGTTGTCGCGCTCACCGCTTTCCGAGGAGGACCGGGCCGTGCTCGAACGCCTGGTCCTCGGCGAGTCGGATCGCCTGAGCCGTCTCCTCTCCGAGTTCCTCGAGTTCTCCGGGGTCCAGATGGGGGTGCGCAACGACGTCGACCTCTCCTCGGTGGTGAACGACTGCGTTGCCTTGCTCCGCCAGGACCCCACGGCGCTCGCGGGCGTGGAGGTGGCGGCCGAGGGGTCGGATCGTCCGGTTTGGATATGGGGAGACGCGGATCTTCTTCACCGCGCGGTGTTCAATCTGGTGCTCAACGCCGTCCAGTTCGCCGGCGAAGGCGGGCGGGTGAGCGTGTCCGTGCGGGTGGAGGGAGAACATCCGCACGGGGGCACGGTGGACGTTCCGTGTCCCGTCGCGCTGAGCGTGCGGGATTCGGGCCCGGGCGTGGACCCGGAGGTGGTGGGGAGGATATTCGACCCATTCTTCACCACGCGCCCGGGTGGAAACGGTCTTGGGTTGTCGGTGGTGCACCGTTCGGTGGCGGCACACGACGGGGCCATCCTGGTGGAGCGCGCCCCCGGGGGAGGGGCCGAGTTCGTGATTCTTCTGCCCGGGCTTCCCCGGGAATAGGGGGTGGGAAGATCGTGTCCCGATCGGTGAAGATACTCCTGGTGGACGACGAAGTGGGGATTCTGGACACCCTGGACATCCTGTTGCGCGGCGAAGGGTACGACGTCGTGAGGGCGGAGGGGGGGAAAGCCGGACTGGAACTGATCGAGCGGGAGCGACCGGACCTCGTCCTGACGGACATCCGCATGCCCGGCGTGACCGGTCTCGAAGTGCTGGCCCGGGCCCGGGAACTCGACCCCGAGATGCCCGTGATCCTCATGACCGCGCAGGCATCCCTCCAGTCCGCCATGCGTGCCGTGAACGAGGGCGCCTTCTACTACCTCCAGAAGCCCTTCGCCAACGACGAACTCCTCGCCATCTGCGGTCGGGCGGTGGAGGTCCGGGCGCTCAAGGTGGAAAACCGGGCCTTGAAGAAGGAGATTCGTCGCAGGGACCGTTCCGCGGACCTGCGGCCCGTGGGGAAGGCCCGCGGGTTCACGGACGTGCTCCGGCTGGCCGAAACGGTGGCGCCTACCGATTCCACGGTTCTCATCAGTGGTGAGAGTGGGACGGGAAAGGAGGTCGTGGCACGGTACATCCACGGTCTTTCGCATCGGGCGGGAGAGACCTTCTCGTCCATCAACTGCGGGGCGCTCCCCGAGAGCCTCCTGGAGAGCGAGCTCTTCGGCCACACCAAGGGTTCGTTCACGGGGGCGGTGAGAGACAAGGTGGGGCTCCTGGTGGCGGCCGGCGGCGGGACGCTCTTCCTCGACGAGATCGGAGAAATGAGTCCCGCCACGCAGGTGAAGCTCCTGCGGGCGATCCAGGAACGAGAGGTGATTCCCGTGGGATCGACCGATCCGGTGGCCGTGGACGTCCGGATCCTCGCCGCGACCAACCGTGACCTCGAGGACGAGATCCGGCGCGGGGCGTTCCGCAGTGACCTGTACTATCGGCTCAACGTGATCCAACTCCACCTGCCGCCCTTGCGCGAGAGGAAGGAAGACATCCCCTTGTTGGCGCGTTACTTCGTGGATCGACTCGGACGGGAGCAGAGCAGGGAGGTGCCTCTCGACCTGGACGACGATGCGCTGGCGGCGCTCAACGAGTACGATTGGCCGGGAAACGTGCGCGAGCTCGAGAACGCGTTGGAACGTGCCGCGGTGCTGGCGAAGGGGAACGCCATCACCCTGGGCGCGCTCCCGGATCGGGTGCGCGAGGCGCCTCCCCTCCGCGTGGTGGGCGGAGGATTGCCGCCGAACCCCACCATGGAGGTCATCGAGAAGGCCTATATCCTCTGGGTTCTCCAGGCGGAAGGAGGAAACAAGACCCGGGCTTCGGAGGTTCTGGGCATCGATCCCTCCACGTTGTACAGGAAGTTGAACCGTTTCGGCATCGAGGTCTGATGCGCTCGTTCCCCGGGGGATATGGCTCGGGACAGGTCCCCTCCAATGAGGAGTATGTGATGCACGGTTTCGAAGAGAGGCGCTTTCGCCCCCTGGCGGTGGATACGGATCTTCCATGGGATCGGATCCGGCTCTCGGTGGTGGTGCCGGTATTCAACGAAGCCCGTACGGTGGAGGAGCTCCTGCGGCAGGTACGCTCCGTGCCGCTCGCCCTGGAGGTCATCGTCGTGGATGACGGCTCCACGGACGGCACGCGGGACATCCTTCCGGGACTGGCCGAGAACGGGCTCATCGACCACCTGGTGATGCACGAGGTCAACCGCGGCAAGGGTGCCGCGCTGCGGACCGGCTTCGCCCACGCCACCGGCCACGTCGTCGTCGTCCAGGACGCCGACATGGAGTACGACCCCCGCGAGTTCCCCCTCCTTCTGGAGCCCATCCTCTCGGGGAAGGCCGACGCGGTGTACGGATCCCGCTTCCTCGGCGGACCCCATCGGGTGCTCTTCTTCTGGCATTCCGTGGGGAACCGCTTCCTCACGCTCCTCTCCAACATGTTCACCGACGTGAACCTCACCGACATGGAGACGTGCTACAAGATGGTGCGGCGCGAGCTTCTCCAGTCCCTCCCCCTGTCGGCGGATCGCTTCGGGATCGAGCCGGAGCTCACGGCCCGGCTCGCCCAGGCCCAGGCCCGCATCTACGAGCTCCCCATCTCGTACAACGGACGGTCGTACGCCGAGGGGAAGAAGATCGGGTGGAAGGACGGGGTGTCCGCGCTCTGGTGCATCGTCAAGTACAACGTCTTTCCGCCCGCGGTGCCGGAGTGGCGCCCGCCGAAGGTGCCGGCGTGGCAGGAGGGGGACGGCGCGGCGAAGATCGTTGGAGCCCCCGCCGACCGGGCCCAGCAGCAGGGACCGCCATCGTGACGGACAACCCGATGCCGCGAATCACGCCTTCGCTCCCCTCCCCGCTGAGGAACCTCCGCGTGGCGGCCGTTCTCGTGTGGGCCCTGGGGGCACTGGCGTACGCCAACTCCGTGCCCAACGAGTTCGCGTACGACGACATGCACATCATCGTGGAGAACCCCGGGATCCAGAGTCTCGACTCCCTTCCCGCCGCCCTCGCGCACCCGTACTGGACGGGTGGGTTCGGCCGCGAGCTGGGCCTCTGGCGCCCCACCACGACCCTGGTGCTCGGATTGGAGTACGCGGTGGCGGGGGAGTACCACACCTTCTATCACCTGGTGAACGTGTTGGTGCACGCCGGGGTTTCGGTCCTGGTCGTTCTCCTCCTCTTCGAGCTCCTCTCGCTCCCCGCGGCGTTCGCGGGCGGGTTGATCTTCGCCGTCCATCCGGTGCACGTGGAGGCCGTGGCCAACGTCATCGGCGTGGCCGAGCTCCTTTCCGCGGGCTTCTTCCTGGCCGCGTGCCTCGTGCACGTCCGCAGCGGGCCGGAGTCCCGCTGGCGATCATCCCTGGCGGTGGGCCTCCTGTACATGCTGGCCTTCGGGGCGAAGGAGAGCGCCGTGACGCTCCCGGGTATCATCTTCCTCCTGGACGGAGCCAGGGAACGGCTCTCCCACCGGGACCTCGCCGGCTACCTTCGGCGGCGATGGAAGGTATACGGCGTGATGGCCGTGGTGGCCGCCTTCATGCTCCTCGTCCGCGTCCGTATCCTGGGGAGCGTGGCGAGTCCCTTCGGCCCTCTCGGCGCGGACCTCCTCGAGGAGGTTCCGAAAATCTGGACCCTGGCCGAGGTATGGAGCCACTACGTCCGCCTCATGATCTTCCCCATGGATCTGTCCATGGACTATTCCCCCAACGTCATCCCCATCTCCATGGGATGGGGTGCCGCCAATTCGGTGGGCGCAGTGCTCGCCCTTGCCATCCTCGCGGGAGCACTCTTCGCCTGGCGCCGACCGGAGATGGCCCGCGGGCGCGATACCGCGCGGGCCGCTTCGTTCGCGGTCGTCTGGTTCGTCATCACCATCTCTCCCATCGCCAACGTATTCTTCCTCTCCGGCGTGCTCCTGGCGGAGAGGACTCTGTATCTGCCTTCGGTGGGGATCGTGGCGGCCATGGGGTGGGCGGTCGTCCGGTGGGCGAGGATCCGCCCCAGGGGTGCGTGGGTGGGGTTGGGCGTGGTGGTACTTCTCATGGGTGCCAAGACCTACGACCGGAATCCGACATGGAAGGACAACCTCACGGCGTTCGGACAGCTCCTCGAGGACTACCCCCATTCGGGCCGGTCCCAGTGGGTCCTCGGAGATCTCTTCTTCCAGCAGGGACGGGAGCGGGAGGGGCTGGTCTCGTACCGCGCCGCCATCGACATCCTCGGGCCGCACTACCAGCTCATCACGGAGATCAGCCGGAAGCTCATGTCCCGGGAGCGGTACGACGCGGCGGAGCATTTGCTGAACTTCGCTTGGAAGGACAACCCCGGGATCCAAGTGGCTCCGGGCATCCTGGCGACCATTGCCTCGGAGAAGGGGGATGCTCTCGCGACCGAGACGTACTGCCTGGCGGTGATCGAGATCAAGGAGACCGATCCCGGATGCCACCACCTCCTCGCCTGGGCGTACGCCGATCAGGGGCGGTGGGAGGAAGCGGCCCGCTCCCGAACCCGTGCCATCGAGTTGGGTGAGGGCGACTACTGGCAGCAATGGATGTCTCTTTTCTATCTGGAACTCCACGCTGGGGACACCACCGCGGCACTCGTGGCTCTCGATTCGGCTCGCGCCAAGACCGTTCTGTCGAGTGCACTCGATCAGGTGAACGCGCTGTACGTGGAGCTCGGATTCCAGATGGATACGGTCGAGTCCGGCGGCGCGACCCGCTGATCGGCGCCGACTCGTCGGGTCTTGCAAAGCGTGGCGGGTATTGCAGAATCCCACGAACTCCGGGGTCCGTTCGGACACGATGTCCGAAGCGTCGTGTCTGTAACTGATTGCAGTACAATCAGTTGTGGATACTTGGCCCAGACTGGACCGAAGTTTGCTTCATATGGGGTCGTTGTACTCCAGTTTCACTCACTGCGGGAGAGCAGACAATGCGGGACACCAAGGGTTTCACCCTCATCGAGCTCCTCATCGTGGTCGTGATCATCGGAATCCTGGCGGCCATCGCCATTCCGAAGTTCTCCGCCACGCGGGAGAAGGCGTATTTCGCCGCCATGAAGTCGGACCTCAAGAACCTGGCTTCGCAGCAGGAGATCTACTACTCCGACTTCTACAGCTACACCAGTGACGCCAACGCGCTGACGTTCACGAACACGGACGCCGTGACCGTGCTCATCGCCGCGACCACGTCCGGTTGGGCCGCCAGTGCCACGCACTCCGCGCTCGGGACCGCCGAGGGTTGCGCGATCTACTACGGTACCGCCACCGCGCCGGGTACCCCGGTCGCTCCCACCCAGCCGGGTGAAGTGGCCTGCACCAACTAAGCGTCACCGGTGCCGGGCCTGCGGTCTGATCTCGATCAGGCCTGAAGCCCTTGTGTGCGATGGCCCGGGTCCTCGGGCCCGGGCCATTCGCCACCGGATTCGAAGTGGAATGCCTCAGGGACACGCCGGAAGCTCACAGTCACACTCATTGGGAGATGTACGATGAAGGCCAGACAGTCGGGCTTCACACTCATCGAGCTTCTCATCGTGGTCGTGATCATCGGGATCCTGGCGTCCATCGCCATTCCGAAGTTCAACGCGATCCGTGAGAAGGCATTCTACTCCGCCATGGGCGCGGACCTGCGCAACCTGGCGAGCCTCCAGGAGTTGTACCACAACACCTTCTACACGTACAGCACGGACCTGAACGCCCTGGAGTTCACCAACTCCGACGCGGTGGTGGTCCTGGTGGGGGAAGCCACAGGGACGGGGTGGTCGGCCACGGCGACCCACGCCGGTGTTCCCGCCGGGCTGTGCGGATTCTATCACGGGGCCGCCGCTCAGGTGAGTCCCGCCATCGTCCCGGGCGTGGTTACGTGTAACAACTGAGGTCGGGGAGGGCTCCCTCCTGCCCTCGTCGTTTCTCCCCCGTCTTGCCGTTGGCCGGGGATACCGGCCAAGTTCCACCTCGACGATTCCCAGTAGTCCACATCAGGTCGAGGTCGATGCGTCCACCCACACCACTCCGCCGGGAGCTCCTCGTCTCCTTCGGGGTGCTCTTCGTGGGAGCGCTCCTCATTGCCGGGATGGGGTTGGGTGTGATCATCCCCATCCAGACGTCTCCGGCGCAGGGTCTCCTCTACGTGACCGTCCTGGTGGGCGCGGACCTGGTCGTGCTCTTCTTCTTCACGGGGGCCATCGTCCGCTCCCGGCTCGTGGCGCCCATGGAGGAGCTTGCCGAGGACGCGCGCCGGATCGCTGAGGGAGACTTCCGCCACAGGATCCGCTCGTCCGAGAGCCTGGAACTCCAGCTCATGGGCGACTCCGTGAACGCCATGGCCGACCGCCTCATCACGGACCAGGCCCGTCTGGCGGCCAACGTGGCGTCTCTGGAAGACACCAACCGGGAACTGGTGGAGGCCCGCGACCAGGTGATCCAGTCGGCTCGCCTGGCGTCCGTGGGAACCCTGGCGGCGGGGATTGCTCACGAGGTCGGCAATCCGCTCGGCGCCATCATGGCCTACGTCGACGTCGCTCGCACGAGGGCTCAGCGCCAGGGCCATGAGACCGAGGTCCTCGACTCCATCCGCGGCGAGGTGGACCGCATCGACCGCATCGTCCGTGGCCTCCTCGACTACGCCAGGCCCCGTGATGCCGGTGTGGGTCCCCACGACGTGGGCGAGGTCGTGGCGCGCGTGCGGGAACTCCTCCTCAACCAGGGTAAGCTCGACCGAGTGGAGCATCTCTGGGATGTCGATTCCGACGTGCCCATGGTGATCATGGAGAGCCATCGGCTCGAGCAGGTTCTGGTGAACCTCCTCATCAACGCGGTGGATGCCACGGCCGACGTTCCCGACCCCCGCATCCATGTGCGGGTGGCCGCCCGCGAGGGTGACATCGGCCGCATGCCCCTTCGCCGGGCCGACGACCCACCCGGGATCAACTACCTTCACCGCCGCAGGGTGGTGGACGAGGAGGGCACGTGGATCGTGAGCACGCTCCGGACCGCTGCGTACGTGGTGGTCGTGGAGGTGAGTGACAACGGTTCCGGAATCCTGGAGTCCGATCTCGACAGCGTCTTCGATCCCTTCTTCACCACCAAGGAGCCGGGGAAGGGGACCGGGCTCGGTCTCTCCATCTGCGCCCGACTCGTGGAGGGGATGGGGGGGCGTATCGAGGCGCGGCAGAATCCGGGCGGAGGGGCGTGTTTCGTCGTCGAGTTGCCGGGCGTGACCGCGGGAGAAGTGGCGGATGCCGCGCCGTGACCCGAGATTGCGGGGACTGACCGACAACCTTCGGCCCGGCCGGGGCCGTTCTCGCCACGGGAGTAGCAGGTGAAGATCCTCATCATCGATGATGACGCGGGGCTCCGGAAGTCGCTGACCCTGATCCTGTCCGACGAGGGATACGAGGTCCTTCATGCCGAGGATGGGGAAGCCGGACTGAGGGTCGCGGCGGAACAGCGGCCGCGGATCATCCTGTGCGACGTGCGCATGCCGCGCATGGACGGCATCGAGTTCCTGCAACGCTATCGCAGGGAGGGTGGTCACGCGCTGGTCATGGTCATGACCGCCTACGGCAGCTTCGATCTGGCCGTGGAGGCCATGAAGCACGGCGCCTACGACTACGTCCCCAAACCCTTCGGTGCCGACGAGGTCCTCCTGGCCATCCGCAAGGCGGTGGAGCGGGAGGAGCTTCGCGAGGAGGTGGGTCGACTGCGGCAGGAAGTCCGGGCCGACCGCCGTTTCGGCGAGATCGTGGCCAGTTCCGCGCCCATGCGCAAGGCGCTGGAGGTGGTGAGCAAGGTGGCGCCCCACTCGTCGTCCGTCCTCATCACCGGAGCGAGCGGGACGGGAAAGGAACTGGTGGCCCGCCTCATCCACAAGGAGAGCCGTCGAGCCGATGGCCCCTTCATCGCGGTCAACTGCGGCGGGATCCCGGAGCAACTCCTGGAGTCGGAGTTCTTCGGATTCGTGAAGGGGGCGTTCACCGGCGCGGACCGTGACAAGGAGGGACTCTTCGAGGCCGCGGGGGGCGGCACGCTCTTTCTCGACGAGGTCGGAGAGCTTCCGGCGGCGCTCCAGGTGAAGCTCCTCCGGGCCCTCCAGGAGGGTGAGGTCCGCCGTCTCGGAGCCACCGCTTCCATGGACGTGGACGCCCGGATCATCGCGGCCACCAACCGCGATCTCGAGGAGATGGTGGAGGAGGGGACATTCCGCCAGGACTTCTACTACCGATTGGCCGTGGTGCCCATTCATCTTCCCGCGCTCCGGGCCCGTAAAGAGGAGTTGCCCGAGCTGGTGAGCCACTTCATCGCCCGCCACTCCGAGCGCATGGCCGTCGATGTCGAGGGGGTGGAACCCGAGGTGCTCGACATCTTCCAGAGCTATTCCTGGCCGGGGAACATCCGCGAGTTGGAAAACGTCCTGGAGCGGGCGATTGTGCTCGCGGACGGCCCCATACTCCGGGCCGACGACCTTCCGGAGTCGGTACGGCGTCCGGCGCCCGAGGGCTCGGGGATGACCGTGGATGTCGACGACCTCTCGGTGAAGCGCCAGGGAGCGAAACTGGAGAAGCATCTGATCCAGCTCGCCCTCGAGCGCACCGCCGGGAATCGCACCCACGCCGCGGACCTCCTCGAGCTCTCCCCACGGGCGCTGAGGTACAAGATCCAGGAGTACGGGATCGAGTAGGAGGAAGGCCCGCAGGACCATCCCGGCGTCCCGGCGTGGGTGCCATCGTGGTCCATGAGATACGGCTACACGCTTCTCGAGATGGTGGCGGTGCTCGCGCTTCTCGCCGTCGCCGGGTCCGAACTCACGGTGGCGGCGCGTGGGTACCGTGATCGGGCGGCGGTGGTGGGCGCCCGTGAGGCCGTGGTCGGGCTCGTGGCGCGTGCACGTAGGGAGGCTCTTCTGCGCGGCGCCGCGGCGGTGGTTCTCTCTCCCGCTCCGGTCCGCGCGTCGGTCCAGGTCGAGGACTCCGTGGTCGCCGTCATCGACCTTCGGGAGACTTTCCTCGTCGAGGTCGACGGTGGTGGGTCCACGGGCGAGGTGCGTCTGGATTTCGGTCCCCTCGGACTCGGCCGGGTCGCCTCCCGCACCCTATCGTTTCGGCGGGGCGAGGCGACGACCGCCCTCGTGGTGTCCTCCTACGGACGCGTGAGGCGGGAGTGACCATGGTGTCGTGTCCTATGCGCGCCGCCGTGGCGTCACTCCCGAGTCCAGCACGGCGGAGGTCCAGGGGGTTCACCCTGGTGGAGGTGGTCGTCGCCCTGGTGATCCTCGAGGTCGGCCTCATGGGGAGCGCGGGGTTGCTCCTCCTGGCGTCCCGTACCCTCACCCGATCGGAAACGTTGGAGTGGGCGACGGCGCACGTCTCCCGCGTGGCGGATTCCCTCCTGTACGCCGCCGGTGGGCCGGGGTCCGGCTCCGAGCCGGTGGCCGGGGGTGACGTGTCCTGGTCGGTGGCGCCCGACGGGTCCTTGAGGGTCGCGTACCGGTCCGCCGTGGACGGGCGGGAGTGGGTGGTCATCGAAGGACTCGTGGAGGCTCGCTCGCCGGGGGATGGAGTGTCGGCGCCATGACCGACGCACGCGACGACCCGGAGCGGACTCGGCGCTGCCGCGCCGGGGTATCGGCGGTGGAGGCCCTCGTGGCGCTCGTGCTCGGCCTCGTGCTCACCACGGCCGGGCTGAGCCTCCTCGCACGTCAGCGCACCCTGCACTCGACCCTCATCCTGCGCTCCGACGCCCTGGTCACGCTCCGGACGGTGCGACACACCCTGTCCACGGAGGGATGGCGGGCCGGTGGTGGGGGAGGGGGGTGGCACGTCGGACGTGACTCCGTGTCGGTACGCGCGTTCCGGGGCGTCGCGCTCGTATGCCCGGGCGACCTCCCTCCCGGACGTGTCCGGGTTTGGTATCGCGGGGATCGTGACGCCGACCCGGAGAAGGACTCCCTCATCTGGTGGGAGGAGCCCGGAGGGTGGACCACGGCGGCCCTGGAGTGGATCGACGGAGGGGGAACCTGCCCGGGTGCCCGGGAGGACGTGGCGACGTCGGTGTGGACGCTCTCCCGCACCCCCGGGAACGACGTGCGTCTGGTGCGGCTCTTCGAGAGAGGGAGCTACCACCTCCAGGGGGCCGCCCTCCGCTATCGGCGAGGCGCCGGCGGGCGGCAGCCCCTCACGCCCGAGACGCTGTCGCGATCCGGATCCGGGTTCGCGCTCGCGGGGGGCGGGATCGTGGTGTGGGAGGTGGAGGTGCCGGACATGGGCGCCCCGGGGAAGGGAGCGTGGCGCGGCGTGGCGGGGAAGGTGGAGAGCGGTGGATAGCGGCGCCCGCCCCGCCCTCGAGGGCCGGGGCGGAGGCCGCGCGGGGATGGCTCTGGCCGTGGCGGTACTCCTCCTCCTCGCGCTCACCGCCCTCGGACACGGCGCGCTCCTCCTGGCCGAGAGGGAACTCCAGGTCTCCCGGGTGGCGGTTTCCGTCGCCCAGGCCCACGTGGCGGCCGAAGCGGGGCTGACGGAGGCCGCGAGGCGGCCACTTCCGCCGGAACTGGACACCCTTCCGCTGTGGGGTACGGGCGCGGCCGGTTCCATGGAGGTCGGGACGGGGGCGGTGGACTGGACGTTCCGGCGCCTGGGGCCCGAGACCTGGCTCACGGAGGCGACGGGGTCGGGGGAGGGGGTCTCGGATCCATCCGGGAATCCCGCACGGGCGCGCCGGCGATCCGCGCGGGTCTCCTGGGTCCTGAGTCCGGCGTGGAGGGTGGGGAACGCCCCGGGCACCGTGGCCGTCGGTGATGGGGCCTCTCTCGTAGGCGGGGACGCCATTGATCCCTCGGCGCTCCTCGACGCCACCGCCGGGCCCCCCGCCGAGTGGTGTAGCCGGTGGCGAGCCACCGTGGAGTCCATCCTCCCGTCACGAACGATCCCCGCGGTGGGTGTCCTTTCCGTGGACTCCCTCGGGTCCCAGCGACTCGGGCGCCTGTCGTGGACCATGGTCGTGGAGTCGGTGCCCGCGGTCGTGGAGGGATCGGGACGACCCGATCCCTCCGTGGAGGGCGGAGTGTGTCGGACGGGCGACCCATGGAACTGGGGAGACTCCGACCACCTCGGTGCCCCGTGCGGAACGTACGTTCCCGCGGTGGCCTCCTCGGGGGACCTGGTGGTGGACGGAGGGAGCGGCCAGCTTTTCCTGGTGGTTCCCGGAGACCTCACCGTCCGTGGAGGGTCTCGTCTTCGCGGCTTCTTCATGGTCGACGGAGAACTCCGCCTGGAGACCGGAGCCGAGTTGGTGGGGTTGGTCCAGGCCCGGCGGGGGATCACGCTGGCGCCGGGCGCCGCGGTGCTCGGGTCGGCGTGTTGGGCCGGGGCGGCGCTCGACGCGGCCGCCCCCTACCTCCGCGTCCCGGTGCCTCTCCCCGACGGGAGGCGGGTGGAGCCCTTCTGAGCCGTGCCACGGCCGCATGGCCGCGCGCGCCATTTTTGCGCCATGCGGGAAATTTCTTCCGAAACGTCTATCTTTACGGGTGCCCGAACGGCGCGAATATTGACATCTCGCCTGGCACGGATCTTGGTACCTACTCCTGTCGAAAGGCCATACCCGTTCTCCACCGGAGACTCCATGCGTCGTCGCACCAGCGGCTTCACCATCATCGAGGTGGTCATCGCCCTCCTCATCGGGGGGATCCTGACGAGCATCGCGATGACCCAGTTCGGAAACGCACGCGGCCGTTTCGCCGTGCGCGGGGCGCGGAACACCTTCGTGTCTCTCCAGGCCCGCGCACGGGCTCACGCCATCGAGAAGGGGACGTGGTTCCTCCTCGTGGTGGACCCCGCCGGGGACAGCGCGTGGGTGAGCAACTACGGTACCGGGCAGATCATCGAGACCATCCATTTCGGTGAGGAACTCCACGTGGATCTGCGCAGTACCGCCACCAGTATCCGGATCTGCATGGGTGCCCGTGGGCTGGCCAACCCCGCGTGCATGGTCAACCGAACGAAGCTCCAGTTCTGGCACAACGCCGACTCCGCCAGCGTCGACATCATGCCGCTGGGCCAGCTCATCTACTGAGGGGATATTCGTGAACAAGTTGCCCGTATCGGAACGACCTTCCTTCGGCGGCCGTGCTGGGTTCACCATGGTGGAGGTCATCGTGGCCATGGTCATCCTCACCGTCGGCGTGCTCGCCATGGCCAGCACCACCGTCTACGTGGTGCGCCAGACGACCCTGGGTGACATCACCACGGAGCGCTCCGTGGCCCTCCAGGAGGTCGTGGAGCGCCTCGAGGTGATGGAGTTCGACAGCATCAGCACGGGGAGGGACTCCGTGGGGATCTACGACGTCCGCTGGACCTCCGTCATCGAGAATCCGCAGGCCAAGATGGTCACGCTCATCACCAGCGGCCCCGGTCTGGCCAAGGACCGCGGATCGCCCTACCCCGTCTTCTCGAGAGAAGTCGCGGACACCTTCGAATACCGAGTGATTCGTTATGTCTATACGCGGTAACCGGGGGTTCACCCTCGTCGAGCTCATCGTCGTGACGGTGTTGGGTGCCCTCGTGGTGGGCGCGGCGCTCCAGGTGCTCGTCACCAACCAGCGCACCTACACGGCGCAGAATGCCCAGATCCAGGGGCAACAGGCCACCCGCGCCGCCCTGGAGGTCCTCCAGGCCGAGTTCCGGGAGCTCAGCCCCGCCGGGGGAGACATCGTGGTCATGGGGCGGGACTCGATCCGGATCCGCGCCATGCGCAAGCTGGGCGTCTCGTGCGAAAACATGCTCAGGGGTGGGAGCGAGCGTATTCTCTTCCTCCCCGTGGGGTATCGATTGGCGGTCGGGGACTCCATCCTGGTGTTCGCGGACAACGACGAGGCGTACTTCGAGGACGACCGCTGGATCAGCGCCCAGGTCACCAAGGTCGACAGCATGAAGGTGTGTCTCGGGGCGTTCTATGCCCACGAGCTCATCATGGCGGGGCAGGCTTCCCGGTTCGCCGCCGACAGCGTGCACTCCGGCGCCCCCATCCGAGCGTTCACGTACTACACGTATGGCCTCATGCAGTTGGATGGGGACTACTACCTTTCCCGTCGGAACGCGGCCGGGGTCCTCAGCCCGCTGGTGGGCCCCTTGCGCCCGGGGAGGGGGCTGGAGTTCACCTACCTGGACGAGTTCGGGGTCGTCACGACGGATCCCCTGAAGGTACGCCAGATCGGCGTCACGATTCGCAGTGAATCCAAGGCGCTGAACTCACTCGGTGAGATGGTGTCGGACACCATCTTCGCTCGCATCTATACCAGGAACTAGCCGCCCCGTCGGTCGGGAAGGAGAATCATGAAGATCGGAAGAGTGAGGCCACGACAGGGTGGATTCGCGCTCCCCGCGGCCATCGGAGCTCTGGTGATCGTGGGCGTGCTGGTCACCGCGGGCTTCTACATGGCCCGCCAGGAGGTGCGTATCGGGGTGGCGTCCAAGCACTCGGTCATGGCGCTCAACATCGCCCAGTCCGGGCTCAACGACGTCATGGCGAACTGGACCGCCTACCAGTTCAGCAAGATCGCGCCCTGGGGTGCCAAGGAACTCGCCGATACCATGGCCAACGGGTACTGGAACGCGCGCATCGTCAACCTCAACAACAATCTCTGGTTGCTGACGGCCACGGGCACGGTCACGGAGGGCGGGGCCCTGTGGTCCGGGGCGAGCCGCCAGGTCGCCCTGGTGGCGCGCATGATCTTCGCGGACATCAGCCCGCCGGCGGCGCTCACCACCCGGGGGAAGACGGTCATCCAGGGTACGGCCTTCGTGCACGGCGAGGACACCGACCCTCCGGGGTGGACCGGCTACTGCTCCGGGAACAATCAAGACAAGCCGGGGATCGTGACCAACGACACGCTCCAGTTGTCGGGTACCGGGGTGGCCGGCATCACCGGCACACCGTCCGTGGTGCAGGACACCGCGGTGGTGGACAGCACGTTCACCAACTTCGGGAACATGGAGTGGAACGACCTGGTGACCATCGCGAAGCTCACCGGGAAGAACGTGACGGGGCTGGGCGGTACCATCTCCACCGTGCTCCCCGACTCCATCGGTACAGTGTGCAGGACCACCACGCTGAACAACTGGGGCGATCCCCGGAGCCCGCTGGCCGCGTGCGGCGCCTACTTCCCCCTCGTCTACCACGCGGGGCCGAGCCTCACGATCCAGTCCGGTGGGTACGGGCAGGGGATCCTCCTGGTGGACGGCAACCTCTCGTTGCGTGGAGCCTTCGTCTTCTACGGCCTCATCGTCGTCCAGGGTACCTTCGAGACCCAGGGTGCCGGTAACCGCGTGATGGGGGGGGTCATGGCCTCCAACACCGACTTCACGAACCAGACCGTCACCGGTGGTTCGGTGGTTACCAACTCCACCTGCGCCGTGGAACGGGCGCTCATGAACAACTCCAGCCTGGGAATGGCGCGGCCTCTCCCCCGGGGTTGGATGGATCTGAGTAACCTCGTAAGCTGATCCGGTCGATACTTGCCGGCGGGGGTGGACGGTTTGTCCGCTTCCGCCGGCTTGCTTTTTTCGGTCGAATACACAAATGTTTACGGAAACTTCTGATTACCGGATCTGGAATTTGTTCTTGACAAGGCTGGAATTAGGGCGCTAAGCTGAATTTGGTAATCTGATAAAAATTTGTTCCCCACTCCTTGCGGGTACACGCATGGCTCTCTTCGGACGAAAAAAGACCTCCATCGGCCTGGACATCGGGTCCGGGTTCGTGAAGGTGGTGGAGGTGGACCGGTCGGGTAACCAACCCGAGGTGTCCCGGGTCGCCATGCGCCCCCTCCTCCCCGACGCCATCGTCGAGGGCGAGATCATGGACTATGGGCTCGTCTCCGACACGGTCCAGGGCCTCTTCCAGGAGATGGGCGTCAAGGGAGCCGAAGTCGTGACGGCGGTCGGTGGCCACGACGTGATCATCAAGAAGATCCAGATGGATCGCATGAAGGAGTCGGATGCCCGTGCCGTGATCCGCTGGGAGGCCGAGCAGCACGTTCCCTTCGACATCAAGAGCGTGGAGCTGGACTTCCAGATCCTGAACCCCCACGGCGAGGGTCTCCAGATGGAGGTTCTCCTCGTCGCGGCCAAGAGGGAGCTGGTGGACAACCGGGTGGGCCTCCTCCAGGACGCCGGCGTGAACCCGGTGGTCATCGACGTGGACGCCTTCGCGCTCCACAACGCCTTCGAGTTCAACTACCCCGAGGCCATGGGGGGGATCGTGGCGCTGGTGAACGTGGGGCACGAGACCACCAACGTGAACATCCTGGAAGACGGTGTTCCCATCCTGACCCGCGACATCCCCTTCGGGTCGCGCCGCGTGCGGGAGGACCTCCAGCGCGAGCGCGGCCTCACCGCGGAGCAGGCCGAGGACGTCGTGCAGGGGAGGGCGTTGGTCGAGGACCTGACGCGCTTCGTGGACGCCTCGGCCGACGAGGTGGCCGTGGGGATCGAGCGCGCCAGTGCCTTCCTGATGACCCGGGACGACGGCGAGGCCCTGGGGAAGATCTACATGAGTGGCGGCGGCGCCAGGATCCCCGGAATGGCGGAGTCCCTGGGCCGGCGGATGAACGTAGCGACCTACCTGGTGAATCCATTCGAGCGCGTACCGGTACGGGCCGGTGCCGCGTCCGGGTTCTCCATCGACGAAGCCGCACCGATGCTCCTTCTGCCCCTTGGGCTGGCGCTGCGGAAGGCCTAACCCGCGAATGCGAGGCTGATCCTTGATCGAAGTCAATCTTCTTCCGGACGGAAAGAAGCGGACCTCACGGGGCGGTGGGATCAAATTCTCGCTGCCCAAGATGGGGAATCTGCCCACCGATCCGTATACGATGGCGGCGGTGGCCTCCGGGTTGCTGTCGGCGGCGCTGGTGGCGTGGCTCTTCCTGGGCGTTCGCGCGGACCTGGAGGAGGTGATGGTCCAGGAGGATGAAGCGCTTCAGGACTCCATCCGCCTGGCCGAGACCATCGAGCGTACGAATGCCCTCATCGCCCGCCGAGATTCCATCTCGGCTCGGGTCGAGATCATTCAGCAGATCGACGCGCAGCGATACGTCTGGCCGCACATCCTCGACGAGATCGGGCGCGCTCTCCCGGACTACACGTGGATGACGGAAATCGTGCAGACCTCCGGAGGCTCACCCCTGCAATTCCGGATCGCCGGCCAGGCGGGGAGCCTCTTCGCCGTCACGAACTTCATGGAGAACCTGGAGCGTTCCCCCTTCTTTCGTGGCGTCAAGCTACTGCGAACCGAGCAGGCCGCTTCCGCGGGCAGCCAGAGCGACATCGTGAACGTGTTCGAATTCACGCTCAGCTTCGAGCCACCCCCGCTGGAGGAGTTGGAGACGGTTCCGCTCTTCACGAATGATGTCGGTCCGGACGGGGAAGAGCCCTCCGACGACGGGGAGGACTGAGCAATGGCCAGCCTGATTCCGACCGATCCGAAGCAGCGAAACATGATGGTGGCGGCCTTGGTGTTCCTGGCCGGCTTCTATCTCTTCTACTCCTACTGGTACTCCGGGAAGAGAGAGGAAGTGGCCGCGATCCAGCAACACGTCGACAACCTGGACGCGCAGAATCGCCGCGCCCGACTCATCGAAGCGCGCGGTGGCGCCGACCTCGAGGAGCGCACCGCATTGTACGAGAGGCACGTGGCGCGCCTCGAGGAACTGATCCCGGGCGCGGAAGAGGTGCCCGCTCTCCTGAACAGCCTTCAGGAAAGGGCTCGCGCCACGGGTGTCGAGCAGAATCGGATGGTCCCGGAAGGTGAGCAGGTCGGGGCCTTCTATACCAGAACGTCCTACGAGATGGCGGTGATCGGAGAGTACCACGACGTGGCACGCTTCTTGACCGAAATAGCCAGCCTGACACGCATCGTCACCGCCATCGACATGGACATCCAGAAATTCGACCAGGTCCAGCTCTTTCCGGATTACGAATCGCCGATCCTGGCGTCGTTCCGGATCGAGACGTTCATCCTGCCGGACGCGACGCCCTCCGTACCCACGGGCGCGGGTCCACAGGCAGGTCCTGGTCAGGCGGGGGGCTTGAGCCCCGTGCCGATCACAGGTCCCGCCGTCCCTGACGTTGGAGAATGATGATGTATCAGTGTGATCGCGTCACGTTGATGTGGGTGCTCGGCCTGGTCATGGCCGTGCAGCCCGCGGCCGTGTCGGCGCAAGAGCCTCCACCCGGCCCGCCGCAACAGGCGGAGCCCACGGAACTCGTGTACGAAAGGGAAATCTTTTCCTATCCACGGTACGAAAGGCGGAATCCTTTCCGGCCTCTCCTCTCCTCGGACGAGGGAGCGCCCCGCTTCGAACAGCTGCGGGTTCTGGGGATCATCTATTCCGCCGTACCCGGCGCCAGCGTCGCCACGTTGGGTACGAGCACCGTACAGGTGTCCGAAGACGGGACCCAGACGACGGTATCAACGGACCGGTCCCGGTCGTGGTACCTGAAGGCGGGTCAGTCGATCGGCAACATCAGGGTCGTGGAGATCCGCCGCGACCAGGTGATAGTGGACGTTACCGAGTTCGGGCTTCCTGAACGGAAGATCATGGAATTCCGGCAAAACCGGCCTGGAGGAGTACGATGACCTCGATATTCGCGATCTGGGCCGGAGCGGCCCTCGCATTCAGTGGGCCGGTGACGGCCGTGACCATCACCCCGTCCGCCACGATGACCAGCGTGCTCATCGCGGTGGAAGGAGACGTGGAGTACCGTGACTTCGCCATGGAGGGGCCGCATCGCCTCGTGGTGGATATCATGGGTGGGCTCCATTCGCTCCCCAGAGACAACTTCTATGAAGTGAATCGAGGGGGGATCCGGGCGGTCCGCACCAGCCAGTATTCCGACGACATCGTCCGCATCGTATTCGAGTTGGAGAACAAGATCGGGTACTCCGTTCTCCAGGAGCCGCGGGGTATCCGTATCTCCATGGACAACGCGGGCGGCCCGTTCGAGGCGTGGAGCTCCGGGGACGGCAGCCGGCCGGCGCCGAGCACCCGGTCCGCACCGGTCGCGGCACCGCCTCCCGTGGTGGAGACGGGGTCGACCCTTCGCCGGAGCAACACGGCGCAGAGTCGGGCGCCGAGGGTCACCATGACCTTCTCGTCCTCTCCCATCCAGGAAGTGCTCCAGGCGTTCGCGGCGTTCTCCGGAAAGTCCATCGTGCCCGGTGGCGACGTCACCGGCCTCGTTACGGCGACCATCACCAACCAGCCCTGGGACGTGGCGCTGGGGGCGATCCTGGCGACCCAGGGTCTCGTGGGTGAAGAGGACGACTACGGGATCATCCGCGTGGACAACGTGACCTCCCTGAACGAACGGGAGCTCGTCGAGCCCATCGAGACCCGTGCCCATCGCATCAACTACGGAACCGCGTCGGAGATCCAGGAGGCGATCCAGCCCCTGCTCACCGAGCGTGGCGACATCGCGATCGGATCCGGAACGAACACGCTCATCGTGAGCGACATCAACCGCGTTCAGCGGTCGGTGGCGGAGCTCCTGGGCGAGTTGGACGTGCGGACACCTCAGGTGTCGATCCAGGCCAAGATCATCTTCGTGAACCGGACCACGCTGAACGAGTTCGGCGTCACGTACGAGTTGAAGGACTCGCAGGGCAACCAGTTGAATCTCCTCTCGCCGGGTGCCGGTGACCTGGACGGAGACGGGGTGATCACACTTCCGGACGAAAAGGTGGAAACGGGCACGCCCATCATTTCCCTGGGCGGCTCGTCCGTCGCGGCCCTTGGTAACGCCAATCAGCGGGTGGCCAGCCCGACGCTCACGCTCCTCAGCTCGCTCGTGGTGGGTCGCCATACGCTCCTCAGCTTCATCGAGGCCCTGGCTACCGTGAACCTCAGTGACATCCACGCGGAGCCACAGGTCATGACGCTGGACAACCAGACCGCGCGCCTGAAGGTCGGTCAGGACGTTCCCGTCCGGATCATCGACGCGGGAGCGGCGGGTGGTGGTGGTGGTGGCGGCGGCGGCGGCGGCGGCGGCGGAGCCGGTGCCGCGGGCTTCCCTGTGGCGCAGGTGAGCACCGAGGAGACGGGTATCATCCTCGAGGCGACGCCCCATGTGACGGCGGACGGAAACATCCTCCTCGAGCTGTCGGCCGAGCGTTCGGCGGCCGAGTTGGCCGAGTCGGACGTCGGATTCATCAAGCAGACGCAGGAAGCGACCACCCGGGTTCTCGTGAGGGACGGAGAGACGGTGGTCATCGCAGGACTCACGCAGAGTGAACGGAACGAGGTACGCTCCGGAATCCCCCTACTCATGGACCTTCCCATCCTGGGCCGGCTCTTCCGGGTGACCCGGGAGTCGGAGGTCCAGCGTGACCTGATCATTCTGGTCACCCCGCACATCGTGCGGGGACCCAACTGAGAAGGCTCACTCGGAGCGACTGATCTATGGACTCGAATCGACCGAAGTCACGGAAGGCCGCGCGCCTGCTCACGTTGGCGGTGGGACTTGCTCTCACCGCCGGATGCGACGGGGAGAATTTCTTCAAGACCGGGGGATCTCTGCTCCTGGGGGAGCAGGACAGCGGTGCGATACCCGTGGTGGACATCACGATCCCCACGGGCGATTCCCTGGCGTCCCGTCCGCTCGGTGACTCCGTATTCGTCTCCGCGCACATCACCGACGATGCCAGCATCGCCTCCGTGAACTTCTACGGAGTCGCGATCCGGGGTGACAAGGATCTCGGGACGCAGGTGGTGGTGGATCGGTACGATGCGAAGACCATCACCCTTCCGATCGGTGTCGAGGACACGACGATCAACCGGTACATGATTCCCACGCCGGAGGACACCAGAGAGCGGGTGTACTTCATCGTGGAAGCCTTCGATACCCTCGGGGGAATGGGCGTGGACACGGTGAGCGTGGCGCTGGGCGGCCCCCACGTGCGCGTTCTCGATCTGGTGGACGGCTCCACGGTCCAGACCGGGCTGGCGCTGGCGCTCCGGGTAGAGGGTACCGACCCCCTGGGCATCACGCAGATGCGACTGGACGTGAGTGGTGCGATCACCCAGAACATCATTCTGAACGTGAGCCCTCCGGTGGACTCGGTGGTGCTGGACACGCTGGTGATCATTCCCAACGGGGTCACCGGTGACATCACCATCACGGGAGGCGCGCGGAACAATCTGGACTTCCTGGGTGTGGATGGTCCCTATCGACTCACGATCCTCGCCGGTGGTCAGGGGGACGTCACCGCGCCCAAGGTGAAACACAAGGCGACCGTCACACCCCGGATGGAGATGACCGATTCCATCTATCTGAGTGTGACGGGAGCGGACGACGCGCAGGGTTCGGGCGTGGCCCGCATGGGATACACGGTGATGGCGATCTCTCCATCACGCGGTGATACCCTGATCCAGACGCAGCAGGTCGCGTACTCTCCTGCCCGCACCGGGACGGTCACCTCAAACTTCGCATTCCTCCCGTTCAACGTGGGGACGCTGAACCTCCCGGACACCGTCGTCTTCCACATCTTCTCGTGGGCCATCGACGCCGCGGGGAACTGCGGCGCGGGATTGGGCGCGGACACGTTGGCATCCTACCCCTGTACCACCCTCCCGGGCGGTCAGATCGCCGTGATCGGCTCACCGGCCGTACCGGTGGTGCAGATGATGGTGGCCGGCCAGACGGTCGCGCTCCCCACCGGGGGAACCATCATGGACGCCGTGGTGGACACGGTCCGTAGGAATCTGTACCTGAGCAACCGTACGCAGGATCGCATCGAGATCTTCCGGCTGCAGTCGGGAACCTACCTGCCGTCGGTCCCGGTAGGCTCGGAGCCGTGGGGAATGACGTTGAACCAATGTGCTCCATTGAGCCCCGCACCGGGGTGTGGAGACACGTTGATCGTGGCCAATTCCGGCGGAACGAACCTGTCCAACGTGTATCTGGGTCCGGTCGCGGGGGCGGGTCCGATATTCGAGGACGGCGGGCGACGACTGCTCACGCCCGACGTGATCCTGTTCGACGTGGAGCGCCGGATAGACGACACGGGCCTCCGTCGGTACAAGGTGGTTCCGATTCCGCAGATCGCCACGACCGGCTTCTCGGACCGTCCGCAGCTCGCCGCGCGCGATTCGACCGGGCAGCTCCATTACGCGACCATGGTCATTCCGTCGCTCCTCCAGGTCGGCACGCTTCGGAGAGTCATGATCCCGCCGGGCGCGACGGGTCCGGAGGTGAAGATGTTCGTCGAGCACGCGAACCTCACCGATGCGCCGGACTGGGTCGCCCTCGCTCACGTGGACGGGGCGGACGTGGTGGTGAGTGGCGTGGATCCCAACGACCAGATGAGGCTCACGGACCATCAGCCCGGTAGCTATCTGACCAAGATCGTGAGCAGTGTCACGACGGTCGAGCAGGCGGCGGCGGAGATCGCGGGAGCGGGATCGGACGTGTTGATCGGCTCCGGTCGCTTCGACGTCGAGGCCATCGGATTCAGTGTGAAGACCCTGATCGCGAGCTCGGGAGACGGCGGTTGGGTGGCCTTCGGTGAAGGGGGAACCAACCCCGTCGGGCGCGTGATCATGTACGATGCGGCCAACAACGCCATCAGCCCACCCATCCCGGTGGCCGACCTGGTCACGAACGAGGGTGAGCCGGTGAGTGGCCTCAGCTTGAATTATGACGGCACTCTCGGGGTCGCACGGGGGCGTCACGCCTACTTCTTCACGACGGACCTGCGTCCGCAGGGTATCGCCGAGATCGACGTGCCCGGGGGCGCGGGGATCGTGATGCACCCGCTCCACGCGGACGCGCCTACGCTGACCAACGCAGGGTCGTTCCGCCCGGATACGCACCTCGCGTTCATCGCGACCGGAGAGAGGACGGTGGACATCTTCGACACCTTCCACTTCTTCCGGATGGGCCGCCTCTTCGTTCAGGAGAATATCACCGGACCCATGAAGGCGTCGCTGCCGTTCCCCGAGGACAATCTCGATGCGGGCGGGGTTCCCTTGCAGTGCGTCACACAGCCTGTAACGGACCAGGTCGGACGGACCATCGGCCAGGCGGTCGAGATCTTCCAGGGCGGGAATTTCAACCTGCCCTGGCCCGCGGACGGCGCGGGCGGCGGGTCGGTGGACGGTTGTGTCGTCCTCAAGCTCTACGGGGTGACCGAGACGGGTGGGGTGGTGGTTCTGGACGTGCTCAAGGCCGACATCCTGAGGAACCATCCGGCGAGGCCCTGACGTCGGCGCTCGCAGGGCTGGAGACTGCGCCCCGGGGGTTCGCCCCCGGGGCGCTTTCTCATGGCCCTGAGCTATGATCCACTCCGGAGCGACTTTATATAGTAGATGGGAAGGGCCGACGGACGGTGGCGGAATCCACCGTTGGGATCGGGGTTGTCCATGTCAGAGAAGGTGGTACGCGGCCAATGAAGCGATTCAGATTCCACACCGCGGGAGAGTCCCACGGCCGGGGTCTCCTGGCGTACATCGAAGGCGTTCCCGCCGGATTGCCTCTCGAGATGGAGCGGGACGTAGATCCGGATCTGACCCGGCGGCAGGGGGGATACGGTCGGGGGCGCCGCATGCAGATCGAGTCGGATCGGGCCGAAGTCCTCGCGGGTGTTCGCCTCGGCGAAACCCTGGGTTCTCCGATCGCGCTCCTGGTGTGGAATCGAGATTGGGAGAACTGGACCGCGGCCATGGGGCATCTTCCTCCCGACGAGGGTACAAACCCCAAGGCGCTTCGCTCGCAGTATCTTCCGCGACCGGGTCACGCCGATCTCGCAGGTGTGCTGAAGTACGATCGACGGGACGTACGCGATATCCTCGAGCGTGCGTCGGCACGTGAGACGGCCGCCCGTGTGGCCTGCGGAGCGGTGGCCAAACGACTCCTCTCGGAATTCGGAATCCAGGTGGGGAGCCATGTCGTATCCATCGGATCGGTGGACGCCGTGCCGTCGGAGGGTGCTATTCCGGAGGACCTCAACGCCGCCGTGGACGCCAACCCGGTGCGTTGCCTGGACCCCGTGGCCGCGGACCGCATGATCGCCGAAATCGACGCGGCCAAGGCCGACGGTGACACCCTGGGAGGGGTCTTCGAAGTGGTGGCCACCGGCGTGCCCGTGGGGTTGGGGAGCCACGTCTCCTGGGACGCCAAGCTGGACGGGCGCCTCGCGGGAGCGATGATGTCGATTCAGGCCGTGAAGGGAGTGGAGATCGGTCTCGGCTTCGAGGGTGCGCGCCGCCCCGGATCACAGGTCCATGATCCCATCACCCGTGATGACGCGCGGGTGCGCTCGGGGGGAATGGTGAGGGAGTCGAACCGCGCAGGCGGCCTCGAAGGCGGCATCACCACCGGCGAGCCCCTGTTGGTCCGCGGCGCGATGAAGCCCATCGCGACACTCCGGAAACGCCTCCCCAGTGTGGACCTCCGAGATGGGAGCGCCGGTGACGCGGCCGTGGAGCGAAGCGACGTCTGCGCCGTTCCGGCCGCGGCCGTGGTGGGTGAGGCCATGGTGGCGTTGGTGCTGGCGGACGCCTTCCTCGAGAAGTTCGGGGGTGACTCGATGGGTGAGGTGCGGCGGAACTTCGAAGGATACGTCGCGTATCTTGGCGGGCGGGAGTTCGGCGGTCGATGAGCGTGGTCCTCCCGCGCTGTGTGATCTTCGTGGGGTTCATGGGGGCCGGGAAGAGCGGCGTGGGTCGCGGTGTCGCGGACCGGATCGGTTGGAGTTTTCGTGATGCCGACCAGGCCGTCGAAGAGCACGAGGGTCGCTCGCTTTCCGAGATCTTCCGGGTGTCGGGGGAGGAGCACTTTCGTCGTGTGGAAGCGGAGGTTACCCTCAGTCTTCTCCAGGGGGAGGGGATCGTGATCGCGGCCGGTGGGGGGTGGGGTGCGGTTCCGGGCCGACTCGCTGCGTTGCCCGATGACGTGTGCTCCGTGTGGCTGCGGGTGTCGCCCCAGAGGGCGGTTGCACGCGTGCGGGGGGATTCGGTCCGCCGGCCGTTGCTAGAGCACGCTGCAGATCCGTCGCGGGTGGCCGCGTCCCTTCTTGCCGAGCGGGAACCCCATTATGCTGATGCCCGGTTCCATGTGGACACCGACGGGATGGACGTCGATGGCGTCGTCGCCGCCGTCCTGTCCGTCCTGATTCCAACTCCGAACAACTCGAGTACCGAATGACATCCAAAGGTGGCGGAAAACACCTCGTGGTCGTGGAGTCGCCGGCCAAGGCGCGCACCATCGGCAAGTACCTGGGCCGTGGGTACGACGTGGCGGCGTCCGTGGGGCACGTGCGGGACCTGCCCACCAAGGAGCTGGGGGTGGATGTCGAGAACGGATTCGAGCCTCAATACGTCACCATCAGGGGGAAGGGGAAGGTCCTCACGGAGTTGAAGAAGAAGGCGAAGGATGCCGACACGGTGATCCTCGCCACGGACCCGGACCGCGAGGGAGAGGCCATCGCCTATCACGTCGCGGAGCAGCTCGGGTATCGGGACGGAGATCCACGCTTCACCCGTGTCCAGTTTCGCGAGGTCACCCGGGGAGCGGTGCAGGAAGCGCTGGAGCACCCCGGGGTGCTCGACATGAAGAAGGTGGAGGCACAACAGGCCCGCCGCATTCTCGATCGCCTGGTCGGATACCAGGTCAGCCCCCTCCTCTGGAAGCCGATCCGGCCCGGGCTTTCCGCCGGTCGGGTGCAGACCGTGGCTCTGCGCCTGATCTGCGAGCGGGAGCAGGAGATCCGCGCGTTCAAGGAGGAGGAGTACTGGTCCATCACCGCCCACCTCCAGAAGGACGAGCAGGCGTTCGAGGCGAAGCTGCACCAGATCGCCGGGAAGGCGTTCACGCTGGGATCCGAGGAAGCCGCGGCCGGTGTCCTGGCGGACATCGAGGCCGTGCCCTTCGCCGTCACCTCGGTGAAGCGCCGCGAGCGACGCAAGAACCCCGCCGCCCCGTTCACGACCTCCACCCTCCAGCAGGAGGCCGCCAAGCGCCTCCGATATTCCGCGCGCCGTACGATGGGGTTGGCGCAGAGATTGTACGAAGGGGTCGAGGTCGGGCGCCGGGGTGCCGTGGGGCTCATCACGTATATGCGAACCGACTCCACGCGGGTCTCCCAGGGGGCGGTGGACCAGGCCCGGGAGTGGGTGACCTCCGAGTTCGGGAGCGCCTTCGTTCCCGCTCGGCCGCGTCTCTGGGAGGGGAAGCAGCAGAAGGGGGCCCAGGAGGCACACGAGGCCATTCGGCCCACGGACGTCACCATCCACCCCACCGAGGCGGCGAAGTATCTGGAGAGCGACGCTGCACGCTTGTACGAGTTGATCTGGCTGCGATTCGTGGCTTCACAGATGGAAGCGGCGGTATACGACACCACCACGGTCGACTTCCAGCTTCAGGGATCCTCGAAGGTCGCCTACCTGTTCCGGGCCACCGGGTCGGTGGTCAAGTTCGATGGCTTCACGCGCCTTTATCTGGAGGCCACAGAGGCGGGTGAGCATCGCCGTCTCGACGACCTGGACCCTCTTCCCGCGCTGGACCAAGGAGACGTGAGCCGGCTGGAGCGGATGGATCCGAAGCAGCACTTCACGCAGCCTCCGCCACGTTTCTCCGAGGCCAGCCTGGTCAAGCAGTTGGAGGAGGCGGGGATAGGGCGTCCGTCCACCTACGCGCAGATCCTCTCCACCATCGTGGATCGCGGGTACGTCGACATAGACAACCGGCGGTTCATCCCCACCGATCTCGGCGAAGTCGTGGCCAAGCTCCTGGTGAGGATCTTTCCCGACATCTTCGAGGCGGAGTTCACGAGCCGGATGGAGTCGGAGTTGGATCGGGTGGAGGAGGGAGAAGTGGAGTGGCGGGAGTTGTTGAGCGACTTCTACCCGCGCTTCCGGAAGCGTCTGGAGGAAGGGGACGCCAACTCCGACGAGATCATCAAGGAGATCCTGGCGGCCGAGGGGGAGTCGTGCGACAAGTGTGGACGGCCCATGCTCGTGCGCTGGAATCGGTTCGGGCGTTTCCTCGGGTGTTCGGGATATCCCGAATGCAAGAGCACCCGCTCCCTCGACGGGCCGAGCCCCGAGGGTGAGGAACTCGGGTCGCACCCCACGGAAGGCCGGCCGGTGGTGCTCAAGGTTGGGCCGTACGGCCCGTACGTGGAGCTTCCCGCCGAGGAGGAGGACGGCCGTCCCAAGAGGGTGAGTCTTCCGAAGGGGAAGCAGCCGTCCGACGTGGACCTGGAGTACGCGCTGAAGCTCCTCTCTCTTCCTCGGTCGGTGGGAAAGGACCCCGAGACGGGAGAGGAAGTGGTGACCGGGATCGGCCGCTTCGGACCCTTCGTCCGTCGTGGAAAGGTGTTCGCGAGTCTGAGGGATCCGGAGGAGTTGTGGACCGTCGATCTGGACCACGCCCTCGCCCTCGTGGCGGCCAAGGCCTCGGGGCAACGGATTCCCCTGAGGGAGCTCGGCCCCCATCCCGAGTCGGGGCTGGATCTCGCCGTGTTCTCCGGGCGGTACGGTCCGTACGTGACCGACGGCAAGGTCAATGCGTCCCTCCCGAAGGGGATGGAGCCGGAAGAACTGGACATGGACGAGGCGGTGGATCTCCTCGTGAAGGCGGCGGCGCGCAAGGGTAAGGGGCGAGGCCGAGGCGCACGGAAGAAGAAGTGAGCGGGAGCGTCGGCGTGACCCGGGTGACGGTGGTCGGCGGAGGGCTGGCCGGTTGCGAGGCCGCGCTCCAGTTGGCGTCCAGGGGCCAGCGTGTCCGCCTCGTGGAGATGCGCCCCGTGCGCGGCACGGAGGCGCACAAGACCGACAGTCTCGGGGAGTTGGTGTGCACCAACTCGTTCAAGAGCGAGGACCCGTCCAACGCCCACGGTCAGCTCAAGAGGGAGATGACCACCCTGGGATCCGTCCTCCTCGCCTCCGCCCGCGAATCCCGCGTGCCGGCCGGCTCGGCTCTGGCGGTGGATCGAGCCCTGTTCGGAGAGGCCATGACCCGTGCCGTGGCCGGACATCCCCTCGTGGAGGTCGTGCGGGAGGAGTGTGCCGATCTCCCGCCGGGTCCAGCGGTGATCGCCACGGGACCACTGACTTCCCCGGGCCTTTCCGCGGCCATCCGCGGAATGCTCGGAGACGAGGGGCTCGCGTTCTTCGACGCCATCGCTCCCATCGTGCACCGCGAGAGCCTCGACGAATCCGTGGTGTTCGACGCCGGGCGATTCGGGGAGGACGCCGATTACGTGAACTGCCCCATGTCCCGGGAAGAGTACGATGCGTTCATCGCGGCGTTGAAGGAGGGTGACGTCCACGAAGGTCACGATTGGGATGAGGTTCCGTACTTCGAAGGATGTCTTCCCATCGAGGTCATGGCGGCACGCGGACACGACACGCTCCGCTTCGGTCCCATGAAGCCCATCGGACTCGTCGACCCCCGCACGGGGCGGCGGCCCTGGGCGGTGGTACAGCTCCGCCGTGAGGACGCGGCGGGCCAGATGTTGAATCTGGTGGGCTTCCAGACGCGACTCCGTATTCCGGAGCAGCGCCGCGTCTTCACGATGATTCCGGGGCTGGCCGATGCGGAGTTCCTTCGCTGGGGGTCCATCCACCGCAACAGCTACCTGAACTTCCCCGGGTGCCTCACTCCCCACGGTTCTCCTCCGGGGCGCGACGACCTCATCTTCGCGGGACAGCTGACCGGAGTGGAGGGGTATACGGAGAGCGCTGCGAGCGGGATCATGGCGGGAATCAACCTGTCCCGCATTCTCGAAGGCCGCGACCCGGTCGTCCCTCCACCCACGACGATGCTCGGTGGGCTCTACCGGTATCTACGGGAGAGCCGGCCCGGGCACTTCCAGCCCATGAACTCCAACTGGGGCCTCGTGGATCCCTTGACGGAGAAGATCCGGGACAAGGGTGAGCGGCGCGTCGCGCTGGGTGAACGGGCCCAAGCCGACTTTCTCGAATGGACGGAGCGCGCCGGCGTCATGGAGGCGGGCGCGCAGTCCTCGTGACCTCCGTGGATCCGGCCCGGCACCCGGAGACCGCCGAGTTCCTTCGGCACCTCTCCCACGAGCGCAGGCTCTCTCCCAACACGCTGAAGGCGTACCGAACGGACCTGGACGAGTTGTCCCGGTTCCTCAGCGAATATCAGGGAACGGACGCGTGGACATGGGCTCAGGTCGACCGGCTGGCTCTGAGGGGGTTCCTGGGGTGGTGTCGCAGGAGGGGCCAGTCACGGAGAAGTACGGCGCGGAAGCTTTCCGCGGTGCGAGCGTTCTTCCGTTTCCTGTACGTGGAGGGGAAGATCGAATCGAACCCGGCCCGGGGGATCCGCGCACCGAGGCAGGACAAGCGTCTTCCCGGCCACCTTTCCGGTGGCGATGCCGAGAAGGTGTTCGAGGAGGCCGAGGCCGCCGCCGCGCTCAATACGCTTCAGGCCACGCGGGATCTGGTGATCCTCGAATTCCTCTACGGGAGCGGGCTGCGGCTCGCCGAGCTCCAGACCCTGGATCGGTCCGGTATCGATACGAGGGAGGCGCTGGTCCGCGTGACGGGGAAGGGGAACAAGGAGCGTGTGGTCCCCGTGACCGCCGCGGCGCTCACTGCACTGGGCCGGTACGAGCCACGCCGCGCGGAGGTGCTCGCCGCGGCCCCCTCGGAGCGTTCCGGCGGTGCCCTCCTCGTGAACCGCACCGGTGGAAGGTTGTCACGCCGGTCCATCCAGAAGGCCGTGCATCGTTGCCTGGAGCGCGTGGCCGGATCCGGCGGGCTTTCGGCCCATGCATTGCGCCACTCCTTCGCGACCCATCTCCTGGAGGCCGGAGCCGACCTGATGGCGGTGAAGGAGCTACTGGGCCACGTGTCGCTGGCCACCACCCAGGTGTACACGCACACGACCAAAGAGCGTCTGCTCCGGGTCTATCGGGACGCCCACCCGCGGTCCTGATGGCCGGGTCGTGACCCACCACGCGGCTCGAAGCCACGTCGCGGGTCACGACCCTCGCCGGAAGCCCGAATCAAGGTCCCCCGGACGGTTGGCCGCCGATCGCGCCGGAATCGCGGCTTCCCTCGCGCTCGTACAGGAGGAAGGCGACCAGGTAGGCCACCACTGCGATCAACGAGAGCGCCTTGAGTCCCACGGACATGGAGAGGAACTCGGTCAGCCCGCCGACGACCGCTCCCAACAGGTTCCAGCCGAAGGCGAGGTCGGCATGGGCCCGCGTCTTGAAACGGTGCGCGAAACAGATCGACGCGAAGAAGACGGGCGTGCCGACGTACGCCACCGACAGGAGGAGCCGGAGCGCCGTGCCACGTTCGATGAGCGCGCCCACCGGAACGAGGTAGGTGACCAGGAGGGACACGATCAGCCCTACGGCGGCGACACGCCAGGGAACGGACGTCACGGCCATGAGCAGCGTGCCGAGAAGTACCGTCAGCAGGATGGATCCGAACACCACCGCGCTCGTGAGCCAGGTGGCTCCCCACACCAGATTGATCGCCGTCACGAACTTGGTTTCGATGAGCAGGAAGGCCGCGCCGTAGAGGAACATCTCCCAGTCGATGGCTCCCCGGGAAAGCGCTGCCTTGCGGACTTCGGGTGACACCCACATCACCCCGACCACCGCCAGTGTCGTGAAGATCAACATCAGGGAAATGTAGAAACCGCTCAGCGCCGGTCGGGGGAGGTAGAGATACGGCCAGTCATCGCTGGGCAGCCACTGACGGGTGGTGAGCTCTTCGATCATGGCGCTTTCCACGGCGGGATCCATGGTCTTCTGACTCGCGAAGGCGGGACCGGCCATGTAGATCGTGTTGAACAACTGATACCCACCGATCTCGATCACCGGGAGATCTCCGAAGCTCGCTCCCAACATCCCCATGAGGTGTTGGCGGATGTACTCCTCTCCCACCATGAAGTAGAGGACCATCCCTCCGTCCGGTGCGAGTCGGGCCCGAGCGGCGTCGATGGACTCCTTCGTATAGACGAAGTTGTCCAATCGGACGTTCGACAGGGCCGACAACCGGGTCATGGAGTCCAGCGTGCCGAAGACGATGAGGTCGTACACCTCGTCGGTGTCGTTCAGGTACGTGCGGGCATCGGTGTTGAACACCGTCACGTTCGGAGAATCGAAGGGACGGTTGGGATGGATCTTCCTACCGATGTCGAGGATGACCGGATCGATCTCCACCGCGTGGATGATCTCGACCCCCTCGTCGAGGGCCACGGCGATGTCGTTCCCGGACCCCGCTCCCAGGATCAGGATCTTGCGAGGGACGGATTCGAGCAAGCCGTACGGCCGGTGGTATCCAGTTCGGACCGCGGAGTGAGCCTCGTTCGCCGCCACGGTCGCATTGGCGAGATCGATGGGTGCCTGATGGAGGGAGCCGTTCGCCATGATGGCGAAGCCGGGCTTGTCCGTGAGCTTGCCCACGCTCAGAGCATAATAGGGGCTGAAGAGCTCTCCCTTCACCGACGCATGCACACCGACCACCACCACCACGAACCCGGCCGCGAAGAACACCCGGCGCATCAGCCGTCCCTGGACGAGGGCCAGTGCCGGCACGGTCAGGATGGCGAACCAGACCACGGGAGGCGTGTGAAGGAAGGACGCGATGGCGAAGATGATCACACCGGCCAGAGAACCTGCGAGGTCCAGGCTGTATCCCCACAGCGCGTTGGACCGAACACGGAAGAGGTCCAGCCGCTCTCCCACGTACTGTCCGAGTGGGGCGAAGGTCGCCGCAACCATGACGAACAAGGCCACGATGGGGAGACGGACACCCTCCACCAAGGGAGCGTCCGGACCGAGATCGTAGTAGAGAAGCCAGAGGTGCTCACTGGCGGACGTCGCCGTGAATGCGACCCCTGACATCGCCATGGTGACGCCGGCCAGGACAATCAGTGAGACGGGCCAGAACCACAGGAAGGGTTTTCGCCTCACCGAGAGCGCTCCCAGGCCGAGGCCCAGGAAGGCGGCGAGGAGTACCAGATTGGGAAAATAGGCGGCGACTCTCACCTGGGTGGGGATCCACCGGATCAGGGCGAGTTCCTGGAACAGGACCGCGAAGGATGCGGCGACAAGCTCCAGTCCGGGCCGGGAGAGGGTCTTTCCGGTGCTGGATGATTCCACGTCGATCTCCGGGACAGAGTATACCACCCAGGGGGGGCAAGGCCCGCTAAGTTGGATCCGAGCGACGGATCAAGCAAGGGAAGTCCATCACCGACTGCCAATTAGGCAGCATTCTCGTTATCTTTCCGGGCTTCCTGATCGTCTCGAAACCGAGGTCATACATGAGTCTCCCGGAAGTCAGAGCCACCACGGTCCTGGCCGTGCGAAAGAACGGGTCCGTCGCCATGGGGGGCGACGGGCAGGTCACCATGGGGGACATCGTGGTGAAGGGGAGCGCCCGCAAGGTCCGGACGCTGAAGGACGGGAGGATCCTGGCCGGTTTCGCGGGCGCGGTGGCCGACGCCTTCGCGCTCTTCGAGAAGCTCGAGGAGAAGCTGGACCGCTATCCGGCCAACCTCACCAAGGCGGTGGTGGAGCTGGCCAAGGACTGGCGGACCGACCGATATCTTCGACGTCTGAACGCGCTTCTGGCGGTGGCGGACGCCGAGCGCCTCTTCCTCATCGGCGGGGACGGCAACGTGATCGAACCCGACGACGACATCATCGCCATCGGCTCCGGGGGATCCTACGCCCTGGCGGCCGCCCGCGCGCTCACCGCCCACTCCGATCTGGATGCGGCCGGCGTCGTGCGCACCGCGCTCGGCATCGCCGGCGACATCTGCATCTATACGAACAAGGACATCGTCGTGCTGGAACTGGAAGGATCATGAGGGAAGTGGAAGAGGTGTCGGTGGCGGCCCCGGACGAGGCGGTGGAGGGTGAGCAGCAGCCCTGGCTGGACGAGCTCACGCCCCGCCAGATCGTCGCCGAGCTCGACAAATACATCATCGGTCAGGACGAGGCCAAGAAGGCCGTGGCCATCGTCCTGAGGAACCGGTGGCGCCGCCAAAGGGTGGACGAGGAACTCCGGGACGAGATCGCGCCCAACAATCTCATCCTCATCGGCCCCACGGGTGTGGGGAAGACGGAGATCGCCCGCCGGTTGGCCCGCCTCGCCGGAGCTCCCTTCCTCAAGGTGGAGGCGTCGAAGTTCACGGAGGTCGGATACGTGGGGCGGGACGTGGAGTCCATGATCCGCGACCTCGTGGACATTTCGGTGAATCTGGTGCGCGCCGACCGGGAGCAAGAAGTGCAGGAGGTGGCGGAGGCCCGGGCGGAGGAGCGTCTCCTCGACCTCCTCCTCCCGCTGCCCCAGGCCGGTACCCGGGAGCGCGAGCCGGAGACCCGGGACGGTGGGGACGACGGGATCCAGGTGTTCATCGCGGGTCCCGAGGGCGTGACCGCCGAGACCGACGACGGCGACGGACCATCGCGGCACCAGCGCACCCGGGAGAAGCTCCGAAAGCTGCTGGCGGACGGCAAGCTGGAGGAGCGCATGGTGGAGATCGAAGTCCAGCAGGCGCCCGCCCTCGAGGGGATGATGATCCCCATGGGGGGGATGGAGGGGATGGACCACAACTTCACCGAGATGTTGCAGGACATGCTCCCCAAGAAGACCAAGCGTCGCACGGTGAGCGTCTCCGAGGCTCGCCGTGTCCTCCTCCAGGACGAGCTGGACAAGCTCGTCGACATGGACGAGGTCGTGAACGAGGCGCTGTACCGGGCCGAGGAGATGGGGATCGTCTTCCTGGACGAGATCGACAAGGTGGCGGGACAGCGGGGTGGGATGGGTCCGGACGTGAGCAGGGAAGGGGTCCAGCGCGACCTCCTCCCCATCGTCGAGGGATCCACCGTGGCCACCAAGTACGGGTTGGTCCGGACGGATCACGTGCTCTTCATCGCCGCGGGTGCGTTCCACGTGTCCAAGCCGTCGGACCTCATCCCCGAACTCCAGGGTCGCTTCCCGATCCGAGTGGAGTTGAAGAGCCTGGGTGAGAAGGAATTCGTGAAGATCCTCACCGAGCCGAAGAACGCCCTGTTGGCGCAGTATTCGGCGTTGGTGGCGACGGAAGGTGCCTCCATCACCTTCACCGAGGATGGGGTGAAGGAGGTCGCGCACATCGCCACCGAACTCAATGAGCGCATGGAGAACATCGGCGCCCGCCGGCTGCAGACGGTGCTCACGACCCTTCTCGAAGAGGTGATGTTCGGCCTCCCCGAAGAGGGAACGGGGGCCGTCCTCGTGGACGCGGAATTCGTCCGGTCCCGCCTCGAGCACGTCGCGGAAGACGAAGACCTGCGCCGCTACATCCTCTGATCGAACCCAACACCAACTCCAACATCGAACCACGTGGCGCGAATGTCGGACTCCACAAAGCACTTTCTGGCCATCTCGGACTACGGACGGGAGCAACTCCTGGCCCTTCTCGACCGTGCGCGCAAGCTCAAGTCCGGTGAGTTGGGTGGGCCGGTCCTGGCGGGGAAGTCGCTGGCCATGATCTTCCGGAAGAGCTCCACCCGGACCCGGGTGTCCTTCGAGGTGGGGATGACCCAGCTCGGAGGACATGCCGTCTTCCTCGCCGACCGGGACAGCCAGATGGGACGCGGGGAGCCCGTCCGCGATACGGCGAAGGTGCTCTCGGGATACGTGGACGGGATCATGGTGCGCACCTTCGACCACGAAGAGGTGGAGGAACTGGCGCGCCACGCCACGGTTCCCGTGGTGAACGGCCTCTCCGATCTCCTCCACCCGTGTCAGATCATGGCGGATCTCCAGACCATCACCGAGGAGTTCGGACCCGGGCTGGAGGGACGGACCGTCGCGTGGGTGGGTGACGGCAACAACATGGCCAACTCGTGGCTCAACGCGGCTGCGGCGTTGGGCTTCACCCTCCGGTTGGCCTGTCCCGAAGGGTACGACCCCGACGCGGCCATTCTGGAGAGGGCCCGGGGTCTCGGTGACGTCCTCCTCACCCGGGATCCTCGGGAAGCGGTGGAGGGAGCGGACGTGGTGACCACGGACGTGTGGGCGTCCATGGGTCAGGAGGACGAAGCCCAGGCACGCATGGAGGCGTTCCGGGGGTTCATGGTGGACGGAGCCCTGATGGGCCGTGCCCGGGAGGAGGCCATCTTCCTTCATTGTCTCCCGGCCCATCGGGGCGAGGAGGTCGCCGCCGAGGTCATCGACGGTCCGAAGTCCCGCATATTCCCCGAGGCGGAAAACCGCCTTCACGTTCAGAAAGCCATTCTCGTGGAGCTCATGGGATGACCCATCCGCTGAAGCGCACGCCGCTCTATGCCGAACACGTCGCCCTGGGCGGCAAGCTGGTTCCTTTCGCGGGCTTCGAGATGCCCGTGCAGTACCCCACCGGGATCACGGCCGAACACAAGGCCGTGAGGGAAGCCGCCGGCCTCTTCGATGTCTCTCACATGGGCGAGTTCATGGTGAGCGGGCCCGACGCGTTGGCTCTCGTTCAGAAGACGACGGTGAACGACGCCTCCCGGATCGAAGTCGGACAGGCGCAGTACTCGGCCATGTGCCGCCCCGATGGTGGAATCGTGGACGATCTCATCGTCTACCGCTTCGCCGACCGCTACATGCTCGTGGTGAACGCAGCCAACCTGGACAAGGACTGGGAGTGGATCCAGGAGCATGCCGTTGGGATGGACGTCTCCCTGGAGGATCACTCCGGCGAGATCGCCCTCCTCGCGTTGCAGGGCCCGTCGGCACGGGAGATTCTCCGGACCCTGGTGGACGTGGATCTGGACGCGGTGGGATACTACCGGTTCACGGAGGGAAAGGTCGCGGGGATCCAGGGGGTCATCAGCGCGACGGGGTACACGGGGGAGGACGGCTTCGAGCTCTACGTTCCCGCGTCGGACGCCGTGGCGGTGTGGCGGGCCGTGATGGAGGCGGGGAGCGATCAGGGTCTGGTCCCCGCCGGCCTGGGCGCGCGGGACTCCCTGCGCCTGGAGGTTGGATACGCCCTCTACGGGAACGATCTCGATGACGGGCACACTCCACTGGAGAGCGGTCTCGGTTGGATCACCAAGCTGGACAAGGGAGACTTCGTCGGGCGTGACGCGCTGGTGCGGCAGAAGGAAGAGGGAGCGCCGCGACGTCTGGTGGGTCTCCGTCTCACCGACAAAGGTTTTCCCCGCCCGGGGTATGCCGTGCATGCGGCGGGGCGTGCGGTCGGGGTCGTGACCAGCGGGACCATGAGCCCGACGCTCGGCTACGGCGTCGCCATGGGGTACGTCCCGGCCGAATTGAGCAAGGCGGGGACCGAAGTCCAGATCGACGTGCGCGGCCGCTTGGTGGAGGCCGTGGTCCAGCGCCCTCCGTTCTATACCGAGGGATCCATCAAGCGGTAGCGCGCCGCGAGGGGAGGACGAACCACCAGCGGGCCGGCCCGGAAGGGGTGAGGAGACGATGCGAGTCGGGATTCTGACGGTGAGCGACGGATGTGCTGCCGGCGTCCGGGAGGACCGGAGCGGTGAGCTCATCGCCGGGTGGTGTGTGGAGCAGGGACACACCGTGTCCGCCCATGTCGTGGTCCCTGACGAGGCAGCGGTCATCACGCCTCTCCTGATCTCCTGGGCGGACGGGGGAGGCGTCGACCTCGTCCTCACCACCGGGGGTACGGGATTCTCTCCCCGGGACGTCACGCCCGAGGCGACGCGTCCCGTCCTCACCAGGGACGCGCCCGGAATCTCCGAGGAGATCCGGCGCCGCGGGCTGGCCTCCACCCCCTTCTCCATCCTGTCCCGGGGGCTTTCCGGAATCCGGGGTTCGACGCTGATCGTGAACCTCCCGGGGAGTCCGGGTGGAGTGGAGGATGGTCTGGAGGTCCTCCGGCCTCTTCTGGACCATGCCCACCGGCTTCTGGTGGGTGCGGACGCCCCTCACGAACCGGAGGAGGCCCGGTGAACGACGTGGTGATGATCTCCACCCACGACCTCGGTAGGGCCGGGGCATTGCGTGGCGCGTTCACCGCGGCGGGGTACGGGACCGAACTGGTGACGCCCGGTGAGAGACTCTCGGCGGAGATCGATGCCGTGCTCCTCATCCTCACTGGCGTGGATGGCGAGGGTGGGGCGCGGTCCCTGGCGGAGCAGGCCAGGGAACTCTTCGGGGTCTCGGCGTTCGCCGTATCCGGTGACTCGGAGGCCTCCGGGTCTCTGCGGGGGTTGCTGGACGAGGTCTTCACCCCGACGACGCCCACCGACGACATCGTCCTCCTCGGGCGTCGTGCCGTGCAGCGTCGCCGTCTCCAGCGGATCACGGGGATCGTGGGGGAGACGGACGCCATCCGGGAGGCGCTGGAGCGGGTCGTTCAGATCGCTCCCGTGGACTCCACGGTCCTCGTCACCGGAGAGTCGGGGACCGGGAAGGAGTTGGTCGCGCGCGGGATCCACGCACTGTCGCCACGCCGGCACAAGCCGTTCATCGCCGTGAACGTGGCGGCCCTCTCCGAGACCCTCCTCGAATCCGAGCTGTTCGGACACGAGAAGGGTGCCTTCACCGGAGCCATCGATGCCCGTCGCGGACTGTTCGAGCTGGCGCATTCGGGGTCCATCTTCCTGGACGAGATCGGGGAGATGCCGCTGGCGACCCAGACCAAGCTCCTCCGGGTCCTGGAGCAGCGTGAGTTCCACCGCGTGGGGGGCGAGAAGCCCATCAAGGTGGACGTCCGCATCGTCGCGGCGACCAATCAGGATCTGCGCCGGCTCGTCGCCACGGGGGACTTCCGGCGGGATCTCTATTTCCGCCTCAACGTCCTCCACATCGAGCTCCCGCCTCTTCGCGACCGGCGCGAGGACATTCCGCGCCTCGTGGGCACCTTCGTCCAGGAAGCGGTCCGAAGACACGACATTCGCTTTCCCGGGATCACCGGCGAGGCCATGGACGTGCTCCGCGAGTACTCCTGGCCCGGCAACGTCCGGGAACTCAAGAACCTGGTGGAGTCCATGGTGGTCCTCGCGCCGGGAAGGGTCATCGCGCCGGAGGACATACCGCGGGAAGTGAGGGAGCCGCGTGGCTCGTCGCTCCTTCCGGCGCCCATCCCCAGGGACAGGTCCGGACGCTCCGGCGATCGCGACGTGCGTCCGGAACTGGAGTTCATCTTCCGTACGCTGGTGGATCTCCGGATGGACATGGACGAGCTGCGTCGCGAGTTCGAGGTATACCGGAGGGACACGTCCATGGTCGATGGGGTGTCCGTGCTGCGGCGCATACCCGACTCGGGAGGTGGGTTCGGAGCGGTGGAGATCGGCACGCTGGGGCCCGGTTCCGAGCCCGGGTTCCCCGAGGCGGAGGATTCGTCCGTCCGGACGGAAGCCGTGACGGTGGAAGACGCAGTGGTGTTCCGGGCGGGGATGTCCATGGAGGACATGGAGCGCGAAGCCATCCAGCTTGCCCTCAAGGAGGTGGCGGGGAATCGCAGGAAGGCCGCGGAGCTTCTCGGAATCGGCGAGCGGACGCTGTACCGGAAGATCGGGAAATACGGGTTGGAGGAGTGAGCGGTACCCTCAACCACCCACTCCCGCCCGCGCTCGGGCGAGGTTCCGCTCCGCTCGAATCCGGGGGAGGATGTTCGCCCAGGAGGCATCTTCCTCGAGACCGTACACCACCACCAGCTCCGCCTCGAGGTCCACGGCGTCGGTGAACACGTAGATCGCGGACTCCGTGACCCTCTGCTGGAGGCGGCGCCCACCCCACCCGGGCGTGAGAGGGAGAATCTCCGCCGGCCGGGAACGAAGCCCGCGCGACACCATCTGCAGGTCCTCGGGCCGGATCTCCACGCCAGCGTCGTTGCTGAAGAAGGAGACCAGGAACAGAGTGGGCGGCGTCTGTCCGGCCTGCGTCTCGGGCGCGCGGTCGGCGGCCAGGCCCGCGAGTCGACGGTAGGTATCCGGGGTGGTGGCCACCAGGATCGCCTCGGCCAGAGGCGTGACCTGGACCTGAAGCCGGTCGGACACGAAGCGGATCGAGATCTCGTCCTCCCTCAGCGTCCCGTGCCCCGGAGGTGGCAACTCCATGCCGGGACTTCCCGGTACCCCGGCCTCCTCCGCCGGAACGATGGTACATGCGCCGATGGCCGCGGCCGCCAGGAACCACGCGGCGGTGGTCGGTCGGATCACGACACCTCCATTTCCGTTACGGGGGACTCCATCGCCAGAAGTGAGGAGAGGGCTTCCAGCAGCGCCTCGCGCCCTTCGCCGGTCTTGGACGAAAACGGTACGACCTGGTCCTCTTCCAGCCCCAGCGAAGCGCACGCACGGGAGACGGCCGCGGCCCGGTCCTTCCGCTTCAACTTGTCCATCTTCGTGAGCACCACCAGGGTGGGGTGCCCCAGCTCGGCCAGATAGGCGACCATCTCCTCGTCCTGGGGAGTGGGTGCCCGGCGCGAGTCCACCAGGTGGACCACCCCCACGAGCTTGTCCTCGGTGCTGAGATAGTGCTCGATGAGACGGCGCCACGCGTCCCGCATCCCCTGGGACACCTTCGCGTATCCGAATCCTGGAAGGTCCACCAGGTAGAAGTGGTCGTTGACCAGGTAGAAGTTCAGCGCCTGGGTCTTCCCGGGTTGCCCGGAGACGTGGGCGATCCGGTTCCGGGTCCTCCTGAGGAGCACGTTGATCAGCGATGACTTCCCCACGTTCGATCGTCCGGAGAACGCGACTTGCGGGAAATCTCCGGGTTTCGGACCCCCGGGGGCGGCCACCGTCCCCGCGTATTCCACCGAGTGGATCTTCATCCGTGGGGCATGGGCGGCAGGTCGACCGGATGGATACCCGATGAAGGAGCGGGGGCCCGTCGATGGCGGCCCGGCGGCTGGGTCAAGGCCGCCTCCAGCACCTCGTCCATGGTGCGAACGGGAGCGAACACGACCTGGTCCAGCACCTCGACCGGGAGGAGTTCCAGCTCCGCGGCGTTGGGCTCGGGGAGGAGTACCCGCTTCATCCCGCTGCGCATGGCGGCCACCGCCTTCTCCTTGACTCCTCCCACCCCCAACACGCGTCCGCGAAGAGTGATCTCCCCGGTCATGGCCACGTCCGCCCGCGTCGGCGTCTCCGTGAGGGCCGAGATGAGCGCCACGGCGATGGTGATTCCGGCGGAAGGGCCGTCCTTGGGCGTCGCGCCCTCCGGGATGTGGATGTGGATGTCCACCTTTTCGTGGAACTGGGGATCCAGCCCCAGCACCTCCGCCCGGGAGCGGGCGTAGGTCACCGCGGCCATGGCCGACTCCTTCATGACGTCCCCGAGCGTTCCTGTGAGGCGAAGCTCCCCACTTCCCGCCAGGACCGCGACCTCCACGTCCAACACGGCTCCGCCGGCCTCGGTCCAGGCCAGCCCGTTGGCGATCCCCACCCGATGGCCTTCCTCGTCCCGATCCGGCGGCTGGTAGGGCGGGGGGCCGAGAAGCTCACGGAGATCTTCGGGGACGATGTGACGTTGGCGCTCGGAAGTCCCTCCCGCCACGCGGCGCGCCATCTTCCGCGCCACCCGCGAGAGGCGTCGGTCCAGTTCCCGGACCCCGGCCTCCCGGGTGTAGTGCTGGATCACGTGATGGATGGCCTCGTCGGCGAGATCCATGACGTCGGGATCGAGGCCGTGGCGCACCGCGAGGCGCGGCCACAGGAAACGGCTCGCGATCTCTCGCTTCTCCGTGTCGAGGTACCCGGGAAGCCGGATGACCTCCATGCGATCCCGCAGCGCCTCGGGAATTCCCTGAAGCGTATTCGCGGTCGCGATGAAGAGCACGTCGGAGAGGTCGAAGTCCAACTCGAGATAATGGTCGGTGAAGGTCCGGTTCTGTTCCGGATCGAGAACTTCGAGCAACGCGGCACCGGGGTCTCCGTGGAAATCCCGGGCCATCTTGTCCACCTCGTCGAGGAGGAACACGGGGTTGTGCGTCCCGCTCCTGCGCATCCCCTGTATGACCCGCCCCGGGAGGGCGCCCACGTAGGTCCGCCTGTGCCCCCGGATCTCCGCCTCGTCCCGCACACCGCCCAGGCTCACCCGGACGAACTCCCGGCCCAGCGCCCGGGCGATGCTCTGCCCCAGGGACGTCTTCCCGACTCCGGGAGGCCCCACGAGGCACAGGATCGGCCCTCGCATCTCACCGACCAGGGAGAGGACCGCCACATGGTCCAGGATCCGGTCCTTCACCTCTCCCAGCCCGAAGTGCTCCGCTTCGAGGATCTCCGCCGCCGCGGCTACGTCCAGCCGGTCCTCGCTATGTCCGGTCCACGGAAGGGCGGTGATCCAGTCCAGGTATGTCCGGATCACCGCGGCCTCGGGAGCCACGGGGTTGAGACGCCGGAGCCTGCCCAACTCCTTCTCGGCACGCTCCCGCGCTTCGGGGGGGAGGTCGATGGAGCGTACGATTCCGTCCAACTCCTCCCACTCGTCCATCTCTTCGTCGGGGGCTTCACGGTGGATCACCTTGAGGCCGCTACCGAAGAAGGGAGGCGCCTTGTCCTCCATCCCCAACTGCAGGTGCTGGTCGAGCTTCGCCTCGATCCGCAGGATCTCCAACTCCCTCACGAGGAGTTCACGCAGGAGTTCCAGGTGTTGGCTCGCGTCGGTGACCTCCAGAAGCTCCTGCTTCTCCGGCGCCGAGAGGAGGAGGTGGCCGGAGACCACGTGGGCGAGGCGGCTCCCCTCACCGGCGGCGGCCATGATTCCGGCCAGTTCGTCGGGGATGCGCTCGTTGAGGCGCGTGTATTCGCTGTAGAGTCCAGCAACCAGGCGGGAGAGGGAGACCAGTTCCCGGTCACCCGCGCCCACGCCGGATTCCGGCGGTGTCGGGTGGTCCGGCACGACCTCCAGGGATGCCCTCAATGACGACGCCGACGTGTACAGCCGGCGGATGCGCGCGCGGGTCAACCCCTCGAGCATGACGCGCGCGGTCCCGTCGGGGAGGCTGGTCACCTGAGCCACATGCGCCACGGTT
>JAOUPR010000136.1 GCA_029879725.1 Gemmatimonadota bacterium
AGACGGCGACGGCGACGGTCTCCGGCCTCACTCCGGCTCCCTTCGCGGCCACCGCCACAGCGGGTGCTCCGGTGGAGATCCAGCTCGTCGGAGGAGACGCTCAGCAGGGAGAGGTGGGCTCCGCCTTGACGGACTCGGTGGCCGTGGGCGTTGCGGATGCCTACGGGAATCCCGTTCCCGACGTGGCCGTCGTGTGGGAAGTGACCGTGGGAGGCGGATCGCTGGGCGCGCCCGGCACCGGCACCGACTCCAACGGGGAGGCTCGGGCGGCATGGACCCTCGGCACGACCGTCGGGGCGGGTGAGGCCACGGCCACCGTCACGGGCCTCCCGCCGGTGACCTTCACGGCAACCGGCGTGGCGGCGGCGGCGTCCACGCTGGTGAAGGTGGGAGGAGACGGTCAGTCGGCGGAGGTGACCACGGCGCTGGCCGACTCCCTGGCCGTTCGGGCCGAGGACGCCTACGGGAATCCGGTGGCGGGGGTGGCGATCGCCTGGACCGTGGCCGCGGGAGGTGGGGCGCTCAGCGCCGGCGCCACCACCACGGACGCTGCCGGGGAGACCCGCGTGCTATGGACGTTGGGCACGACTTCCGGACCCGGCGAGGTGACGGTCCAGGCCGTGGGCGTCGCGAGCGCCACCTTCGCCTCCACGGCCACGGCGGGAGCCGCGGTGACGCTCACCCGGATGAGCGGTGACGGGCAGTCCGGAGCGCCGCTCACGGTGCTCCCCGACTCCCTGGTGGTGCGCGTCGGAGACGCACACGGCAACCCCGTTCCGGGAGTCGCCGTGTCGTGGGCCCTGACGGGAGGGGGTGGCATGCTGAGTCCCGGATCCGTGGTCACCGACGCCTCGGGCCTGGCCCGGACCGCCTGGACCATGGGCTCCACCGTCGGCCCGGTGGCGGCGACGGCCACCGTGGCGGGTCTGTCCAGTGTCGGCTTCACCGCGACCAACGTGGGGACGGCCGGTTTCAACCTCGCCGTCACCTCCGTGCATCTCAATCAGGGCAACCAGAACGCCGCCGGCACGGTGGGGGGCGTGGCCGGACGGGCCGGCCTCCTCCGCGTGGTGGTCACGGCCAGCGAGGCCAACACCTACACTCCCGACGTGAGGGTACGGCTGTACCAGGGCGGCTCCCTGTTCCGGGAAGTCCTCCTCGGCGGGCCGTCCGGCGGCGTACCCACGGCACCGGACCTGAGCCTGATCACGGATACCTGGAATCTCGAGCTCACGGCCGCCGAGGTCGTGGCGGGACTCTCCGTGGAGGCCGTCGTGGATCCGGGTTCGACCATCACCGAGTCCGTGCCCACGGACAACGTATTTCCCTCGGGGGGCGGAAGCGCCTCCCTCGACGTTCAGGCGCTGAGCACGTTCAACCTGATCTTCATACCCGTGTACGCCTCGGTGCACGGCACCACGGGAAGCGTGACCAGCGCCAACGTGGAGGACTTCCTCACGCCCACGCGGCGGTGGCTTCCCATGAGTGGGATCTCCTCCACCGTTCGGACCACCGCCTTCTCCACCGACGCGGACCTGAGAACCGGTGCCGGGTGGAGTACTCTCCTCTCGGACATTCAGGCGCTCCGCACCGCGGAGGGCGCGACGAACCAGTACTATCACGGAATCGTGGGTGCGTTCAGCGGGATCGCGTACGGAGGCCTGGGCTACCTCCTCGGCAGCCCCGGGAGCAACTTCCGCAGTGCCGTCTCGTACGACAGGCCCACCTGGGGCCCGGAGGCGGTGGCCCACGAGCTGGGGCACAACCTCGGGCGTGCCCACAGCCCCTGCGGCGTGTCCCCCTTCGATCCCGGATTCCCCTATCCCGATGGGAGCATCGGCCAGACCGGATACGACATCGTGGGGGGAGGACTCGTACCCGCGTCGGGGCGCTACGACTACATGAGCTACTGCAACCCGGCCTGGACCAGCGATTACACCTTCGACGCCATCGTAGACTGGCGACGTGCCGATCCGCTGGCCGCGCCCGCGGTGGGGGCGGGGGGAGGGCAGCCGCGTGAGGGGCTCCTCGTCTGGGGAAGGGTGGATGCGGAGGGGATCACGGTGAACCCCGCCTTCACCCTCACCGCCGAGCCTGCTCTTCCGGAAGGAAGGGGCCCGTATCGGTTGAGGGGACTGGCCGCCGACGGAGGGGTGGTCTTCGACCATGCCTTCACCCCAAGTCCGGTGGCTGACGCGCCGACTCCCGACGAACGGCACTTCTCCTTCTTCCTTCCCCTGGACCCGGCGGACCTGGAGGGTCTGGAGAGGATCGAAGTGTCGGGGCCCGGCGGGAGCGCCGTGCGGGCGTCGTCCCGTGCCACCGCGGCTCGGGCGCGTACCGTCTCGGGGCCGGCGGGGCGGGCATCCGTGGCCTGGGACAGCGCGAGCCACCCCATGGCGATCCTCAGGGACGCCGACAGCGGGAGGATCCTGGGGATGGCCAGACACGGTTCCATCGAGCTTCCGGTGGTGTCCGCGGGGAGTGGCCGGTACGAGGTGGTCCTCTCCGACGGAGTCAGGAGTGAAACGGTGCGGCCGGAGGCGCGGTGATGAACTCCATGCTCGAATTCACGTCGCCGGTATCGGCGAAGGTCGGGGAGGGAAGGCGGCACGCCGTGCGGAGCGTGGCCGCCCTGGTCGCGGTCGGGACGCTGGTCGCGTGCGGCGGGCCGGAGGATGAGGAGGGCCGCTCGGAGGTGACGGCATCGGTTCAGGCCGAGGACATCGCTTCCGGGAATATCCTGGTTCGTGGCGTGGTGGGCCCCGACACCCTCCACATCGAGCCGGTCTTCGCCGTCTCGGGGGCGGAGCCCTCGGGGGAGGATCCCGACGGCGAGCATCGACTCCAGGGTTTCGACGAGGCGGGAGGGTTGCTCTTCGACGTGGCCCTTCGCGGCGCCGCGGTGCCCATGCCGTCCGGGGAAGGCGCGACGCACTTCTCTCTCGTTCTCTCTCCAGGAGAGGGAGGAATCCGTCTGCACCGGCTCGTCCTGCTCGCGTCGGACGGAAGGAAGTTGACGCGCACCGCCACCCACTCGGCCGCGAGGCTGAGAGACGCGCTCGTCGGTGGCGAGGCGGTGGCCGTGGAACGGAGCGACGACGGCGTCGTTCGGGTGCGTTGGGATGCCGAGACGTTTCCGGCCCTGATGGTGCGGCATCCCGAAACGGGTGAGCTGCTGGCCATCGGTCGAAGCGGAGAGGTTTCCCTCCCCGGTGAGTGGTCGACGCTCAGGGTGGAGGTCTCCGACGGGGTCCGGAGCGCGGGCGCGGTGCTCCCGGTGCACTGAAACCCGCCGGCCCCCGGCGGCCCCCGCCGATCCCCTACGGGATCATCTTGGCCGGCATGGTCAGCAACGCCGCGTACAGGTCGATGGCGTACCACAGGTTGGCGATGCGCAGGTTCTCGTCCGGCGCGTGCTGGTTGTTGTCGTGGTTCGCCACGGGGACGTTCACGGCGGGCTTCCCCATCACGTCGGTGAAGAGGTAGAGGGGGAGCGATCCCCCCAGCCCGGGAGTCAGCACCAGCGCCCCGTCTCCGAAGGCCCGGTCCGCCGCGGCGCCCGCGGCCGTGATGACCTCCCGCACGTACTCGTTCCCCATGGAGGTGCGCGCCGCCGGGTATCCCCCGCCTCCCGTCACCTTGGCGATGCGGGGGTACTTCAGGCGGGTCTCCATGTCCGGGTCCTCCCGGACGATGTGGAAGCCCTGGGCGCGGATATGGTTCTCGACGAGCTGGCGCATCTGCTCGGGGTCGTTCCCCTTCACCAGCCGGATCCCCAATGCGGCCACCGCCTCGTTGGGAATCACGTTGGTGGCCAGGGCCCCGGTGTTCCCGGAGGTCATCCCCCGGATCGTGAGCGCCGGCACCAGGAGCCGTTCGGGGAGGCTCTCCGGCTCTCCTTCCGTCCAGAGGAGCCCCAGCTCCCGCTTGAGCTCGGAGTCGTAGTCGGGCATGGCCTCGAGGGCCCGCCGCTCCTCGTCTCCGATGGGCTCCACGGTGTCGTACCACCCGTCCACCAGCACCCGACCGTCCGAGTCCTTCATGGACGCCAGGAGCTCGGCCAGCACGAGGGGGGTGTCGGGCGCCCAGTTCCCGTAGTGCCCCGAGTGGAGGTTGCGCGACGCGCCGTACACCGTGACCTCCATCCCCATGGAGCCGCGCACGCCGAAGGTGAGCTGGGGCCGCCCGCTCTGGTGCGCCGGCCCGTCGAAGAAGAGCCACACGTCGATGGGGTCGAGGCGGTCACGGAACGTCTCCAGGTACTCGCGCAGGTGGCGGGACCCTGCCTCTTCCTCTCCCTCGAAGAAGAAGATCAGATTGGAGGTGGGCGTCACCCCACCGTCCCGGAAGGAGCGCAGGACTGGGAGGAGGGCCGCGATGGGCGCCTTGTCGTCTCCCGCGGAGCGGGCGTACAGACGCCACTCGGGATCCACGGCCTCACCGTCCCGGGGAAGGGCGCGGGCCGCCCCGCCCGCTTCCATGGATGCGGTGTAGAGCGTGGGCTCGAAGGGAGCGTGGGTCCATTCCGCCGGGTTCACGGCCTGGCCGTCGTAGTGCACGTACACGCCCAGCGTGCGCGTCGCGCCCGGAACCTTCAGCTCCCCGTAGACGATGGGGGGAGCCCCGTCGACCTGGAGGAGTTCCGCCGCCACACCCGCCTCCTCGAGCTCTCCCCGGATGTACTCCGCCGCCCGCCGGATGTCCTCCGTGTCCGACGCCCGGTTCGGGTAGGAGAGGAGTTCGGCGAAGTCCCTCACGATGGCGGGCTCGTGGGCCTCCCGGTAGGCGCGAGCCACGTCGGCACCGGACTG
>JAOUPR010000087.1 GCA_029879725.1 Gemmatimonadota bacterium
GCCCGCGTCGCCTCCGGGGTGGCGGTGATGGTGGGGCAGATGCGGTGTCCCAGCGCGCTCTCCATGGCCGACGGGACGTCGTCGATCATGGGGAAGAAGATGATGTCCAGCGGCTTCCGCTCGTGCTTCACGTACAGGAGGTTGTGCACGTGGGGGATGCCGAGCTTGCTGGGGAAGCAGGGGTCGATGGCCCCGCGCTTGGCGCCCTCCTTGTACAGCTTCTGCGAGGTCACGTCGGAGTACACCACGTTGGCGCCGGCCACGCCCAGGCTCTCGAAGTACGTCCGGAAGAAGGGTCCGGAGGAGTACATGTTGAGCACCCGGGGGATCCCGATGCGCAGCGTCTTGCGCCCTTCCATGAGGCGAACGCGCTCCTTCTGCGCCTCGGTGAAGGCGAAGCGGGGAATGGCGTCGGAGACGTCGGGGGGCGAGAACGACCGGAAGGCCTCGTGGGCCTGCACGTCCACCATGTTGGGCGTGTCGCCGGTGGTGGCGTCGAGCTCCGCCTTGATGGCGCGCATGGCGTCCACGTCCTCCACCAGCCCCTTCTCGCACGAGTTCCCCACGATGAGGCGCCGGGCGCCGGGCTCGAGGGGGACCTTGGAGCCCTCCAGGAGCTTCCCCTTCTTCTTCTTGCCGTTGCCGGAGGGCGGTGCGGCGGGGCTGGCGTTCCCGTTTCCGTTGCTCCCCACCTTGACCTGCACCAGGGGCCGGGGCTGGGCCACCTCCACGTCGATGAAGGTGCGCAGGCAGGTGTTCTTGCAGAAATGGCAGCGCGTGTCTTCGTTGGTCGTGGTGGTGTAGGTGGTCTGCTCGGCCTGGTCCATCCCCACGAACACCGAGGGCTCCTCTCCCAGAAGGATGCGCCGGGCCTCGAGAGCCGCCCCGATGGCGCCGCTCTCGCCGCAGTGCTCGTGCACCACGATGCGCGGTTCCTCGTCCTTCCCGTGGAAGCGGGAGCGGATGAAGTCCACCTGGGCCTTCACCGCCGCCAGGTTGTGCTGCGTCCCGCCCTGCAGGACGAACTTCGTTCCCAGGCGCGCCAGGTTGGGGATCTGGGCCACGTACAGCCAGATGTTCTTCGGGAGCACCGCGGCCAGCCCCGCCAGGATCTGCTGGGGCGTCCACCCCTGCCTCTGGAAGTTCACGATGTCCGACTGCAGGAACACCGCGCACCCGTAGCTGAAGGTGGGCATGGCCTCGGCGGAGAACGCCACGTCGGCGTACTCGTCCACCGTCACGCCCAGCGCCTTGGCCGTGCTCTGCAGGAAGTACCCGTTCCCGGCGGAGCACTGGGTGTTGAGCTTGAAGTCCTTCACCTGCCCGTCCTTGAGGACCAGGATCTTGATGTCCTGACCCCCGACGTCGCAGATCACGTCCACGTCGTCGTAGTAGTGGAGGGCCGAGGCGGCGTGGGCCACCGTCTCCACGATGGCCACGTCGGCGCTGAACACCTCCAGGAGGACGTCCTTGGCGTATCCGGTCACGCCGAACCCGGCGATCTCCAGCGACGCGCCCTGGTCTTCCACGGCCCCGCGCAGGCGGGCCATGATCTCCTTGGTGTCCTCGATGGGGTTCCCCTTGGAGAGCTGGTACGCCTTCTGGAGGAGCTTCCCGTCCTGGTCCATGAGGACGCCCTTGGTGGAGGTGGAGCCCCCGTCGATCCCCATGTACGCGCGCACCACCTCACCGGGGGTGAAGATGGCGGGGATGAACGGCTCCTTGCGATACGCCTCCTTGAACGCTGCCAGGTCCTCTTCGCTCTCGCTGAGTCCGGTGGTGAACTCGATGTCGTCTTCGGTGCCCCCGGCCGCCACGTGCTTCCGCAACTCGTGGAGTCCGGTGTAGAGCCCCACCCCGTCGTCTTCGTCGCGGGAGTACTCCACCGACCCGAGGGCGGCGAAGTACTGGGCGTCGTCGGGGACGATGATGAGGTCCCTGGGGTCCACGCCCTCGGGGAGGGGAGTGTCGCGCTCCTCCCAGATGGGCGGGATGTTGGCCTTCCAGGCCTGGGCCATCCCCTCGATGTAGGTGTTGGGACCGCCCAGGAGGAGGACCCAGGGGCGCAGCGTGTACCCGCGCGTGAGCACCGAGAGGTTCTGCCCCACGATGGCGTCGAAGAGGCTCGCCATGAGCTGATCCGTGGGGATCCCCACGAGCTGGAGCGAGTTGATGTCCGTTTCGGCGAACACGCCGCACTTTCCGGCCACGTGGTGGAGCTTGAGTCCGTCGTACCCCTGGCGGGCGAGCTGCTCCGCGGGGATCCCCAGCTTCTGGCTGATCTTGTCCAGTACCGCGCCGGTGCCGCCGGCGCACTTGTCGTTCATGGTGGGAATCTTCTTCTTCCCGCCCGACACCGGGTCGTCCTTGAAGATGATGATCTTGGCGTCCTGTCCGCCCAGCTCCACCACAGACCCCACCTGGGGGTAGAGGCGTTCCACGGCCAGCGCCACCGCGTTGACCTCCTGCACGAACTTGGCGCCGATGAGCCCTTCCAGCGGGGCCGCGCCGCTTCCCGTCACGAACGCGCGGGTGTTCTCCGGAGTCATCTCGGGGACGTCCCTCTCCATCCGCTCCAGGAGTTCGAGGAGCTTGGGGAGTTGCTTCCCTTCGTGACGCTGATAGTCGCGCCAGATGATCTCGTCTCGGTCCATGTCCACCAGGACGGCCTTCACGGTGGTGGATCCCACGTCGATGCCGACGCACAGGGTGCGGGTGTTCATCATCGGCTCCCGGACAGGGGGGCCACGGACACCGGGCGGGCGTCCATGAGCGATCCCACGTGGAGGGCGAAGGCGGCGGCCCGACCCACCACGCCCCTGGCGTGGGGGACGTCGTAGGTGGGACGCGTGAGCTCGGGGTGGTCCGCCACGAACGCCTTCAACTCGTGGAGGGTCCGTCCGGTACGGGCCAGGGCGTCGGCCCACTCGCGGCGCGCCTTGGAGCGGGCGGTGCCCAGCGCCATCTGCACCCGGCTGTGGGCGATGACCTCGCCGTCACCCGACGTCTCGATGGGGAGGAAGATCATTCCCGGGTACTTCTCCACCACCTTGGCCTGCACGCCGTCCGACTGGGTGCTGGGCATGCAGGTGAAGGGCTTCAGGGAGAGCACCATGTGCGCCAGGTGGTGCTGGTGGTAGTAGATGTTCTCTCCGATCTCCAGGTGCGCCTCACCCGAGGCGGTGCGCCAGTTCCAGTAGGGGCGAGCCAACTCCTCCAACTCGTACTGGGACGGCATGGAGTGGAGCGTGCCGCCCAGGGCCTCGAGGAGCTTCTCGTTCTTCCTCCTCAGGAGCTTCTCTCCCGCGGTGAGCATCCCCCACTTCCTGGCGAACCGGAGGTAGTGCTCCGCCAGCTCCTTCACGCGCAGCTTCTCCTTCCCGCGCAGTCCGTGAAGCCCCTTCCGGTCCCGGGTCATGTGCTTGTGCTGCCAGAGCATGTACGAGATGCGGTTGAAGAGGGAGCGGACCACGTAGGCCTCCGCGCCCTCGCGCTCGAGGAAGCGGTGGATGTGGAAGTTCCCGGCGCCCTCGGTGGTCTGGGCCCAGAACTCGCCGATGATCTTGACGATGGGCTTCACCCGGAACGGGTCGAGGGTCACCGCGTCGTCGTAGAGGCCGCGCACGCCGGCCATGGTCTCGTCGAGGTCGTGGCGCAGCGTGTCCGACGTGAGCTTCCCGAAGAACTCGGCCGTCTTCCTGAAGCGGGTGCCCGCCAAGGGGCGGACCCAGGAGGCCTCGAGTTCGAAGCGGTCGCGATGGAGGAAGAAGTCGTAGAGGCGATCCAGGGCCTCGTCGGTGACGCGGTCCACCGACCCGGCCTCCACCTCGTACGGCCGGATGGTGTGCACGAACTGGTTGAGGGTGTCCGCCACGTTGAAGGCGTTGATGAGCCCCAGGAAGAAGTCGAGGTTCAGCTCGAGCCCGGCGCGCTCCCCCGTGGACTGGTCGATTCCGTCGTCGGTGCCGAAGAGGAGGATGCGGAAGCCGTCGAATCCGGCGTTGGCCAGGGCGAAGCGGTACTCCGCCTCGTACATGCCGAAGCGGCACGTCCCGCACGACCCGGCGGTGAAGAAGGCGTACTTCCGCACGATCTCCTCCCGGCTCATCCCCGCGTCGTGCAGGTCCTGCAGGTACTTCACCAGGTTCCCCACGGTGAAGTAGGTGGGGTTGCACTGTCCGTTGTTCCCGTACTCCTTGGCGCGCTCGTAGGCGTCCAGGGAGGTGCTGGGGAGGGCCTTGGCCTTGTATCCCAGGTTGCGCAGCGCGCTCTCCACCAGCCGCTCGTGCCTCGGCGTCAGGCCGCCGAACAGGAGGGTGGTCTCGTCGCGCTGGCTCTCGGTGAAGGGTGACTCCTGGGGCCGATGGAAATGCTTCACCGGAGGACGCACGTCCGGAATGGGCATGGGCTCCGGGCGCGTGGGCTCGATCTGGATCAGTTCGGGAGGGGTCATGGGACTACGGCTCCTTCCGCCGGGAGGGCGGTTCCGGGGGCCTGGGAACGTGCGGCCATCGGCTTGAGCGCCGCGATGAGCACGAAGCAGCCGAGGGTCGCGGGCAGGTATAGCTGGAAGAACCGGGAGGCCAGCGTGTACACGCCCAGGAGGTGGGCGTCCAGGAAGCGGGCCATGAGCGCCGCCGTGGTGAGCTCGGCGATGCCGCTCCCACCGGGGCTGGGCGCCACGAACACGATGAACTGGAGAAGCGCCTGGACCGCGATGACCTCCAGGTAGGGGGCGTCCACCCCCATCCCCCGCATCACCAGGTATCCCAGGGTGAACTTGTTGGCGTAGAGCGCGACGGTGAGGAGCGCGCTCCACAGGAGGACGATGGGGTCCTTGCGGATGAACTGCGTGCACGCGGACGTGTAGTGGTCCACGCTCTCCACGACCCACAGGAGACCCCGGTGGACGAGCCCGCCCGACATGCGCGGGCTCGAGTCCATGCGAACGGCGAGGCGGCGGCAGGGGCGCTCGATGAGGTCGGGACGGAAGAGCGCCAGGAGCATCAACGCGCCCATGGACCCGAAGGCCACGAATCCCCACAAGACGAACCACTCCAGCGTCCCGCCGATGAAGGACTCACGGAACATCCAGGCCGTGAACCCTCCCGCCACCAGGAAGAGCACCATGGTGAAGAGGAAGTTGATGGCCAGGAAGGAAAGCGCCTCGGGTGCGGGTACGCCCCCCCTGTGGAGGACGAACACCTGGGCAGGGCCTCCGCCCGTCTGGGAGGGTGTGGCCGCGCCGACGAACCGGCTGGCCAGGTCCGCGCGAATGGGAAGCCAGAACGAAGACCCCCGGCGTATGCTGCGGATGAATACCTGGTAGCGGGACGCACCGAGGAGCGTGTCGAAGACGGCGGACAGCGCCGCGAGCGCCATGAACCCCACGCTGAGTTCCCGCACCACGGAGACCGTATTTCCGTCGGTGACCACGAAGAGCACACCCAGGCCGGCGATGCTGAACACACCGAAATACCGCGCGCCGCGGGTCAGTTTGTCCCGATCGATGATGCCTTCCATGGGTCACTCCATCACGAGGGTCGTGTCGTCATAGGCGGCCGTGCCCCGACCGTACGGACGACGATACCGGCGCCACGCGAGGCGGTGCATACGGACGTCGCCGTAGTCGCGGGGGAGGAACCACGTAGTCGCGAACGGCGACACGGAGACCGATTCATGAGGGGTTGCACGGATCCCGCCAGGAATCCGCGAGGTGAACAGCTCGACACACTCTACGGCGAGTCGCTCACCCGGGCCTTACCCGACTCTTATGCGCGAGTGAGGCGCGGTGTGGGGTCGGTCAACCGCGGATCTGGTTGACGAGACGTTCGAACTCCTCGGACGGGTGCACCTCGAGCTCGTGCGCCAGACGGATGCGGAAGCGCATGGCCTCGCGCAGCGCGTCGGCGGCGTGCCCTGTGTGGGCAAGGAGGCGGATATGGAGCATCTGGGCGGATTCGTCCAGCGGGGTGATGGCGACCGCTCGTGCGGCGGCCTCCATCGATGACGCGACGCGCCCCGCCGCCTCTTCGCTCTTCGCCAGGGTCATGGCCATGTTGCGAGCCAGACGGGCCATGCGGATGCGCTCCCCGGCGATCCAGTCTTCCAGGCCGTTGGACGCTGCGATGGACACGCCCTCGAGGAACACGCCCCGATAGAGGCCGAGGGCGCTCCGGGTGGGGTGGTGGGCGACTTCCTCCAGGGAATGGACGTCGTACCGGACCATCCCGGCGGACACGGTGAGTACCTCGGTGCCCCGACCATGGATCACGTGGCCGCCCAGAGCGCGCCCGATGAAGTGGAGGGCCTGGCTCAGCGCGTTGCGCGCGCGCGTCTCGGGGACGTCGGGCCAGAAGAGATCGAGGAGCGCGGTGCGGGTGAGGGGGCGCCCCGCGTGGACCAGATAGGTGAGGAACACCAGGCGATGCGGCTGCGCCACCAACGCCTCCACACGCCGACCGGAAGGGTCCAGGGCGTCGGGGGTTCCGAGAGCCAGGAGGGTGAAACGGGATGGGGGAGGGGGGCCGGGCTGCATGATCGTTCCTCACGGTGCTGCGAGCCGGTGCTGCGCTCATACTGTGAGGAAGATGCGCTCGCGCGCAAACCCGGAGTCTACGTACGAGCGCGTAGTGTGCTCTCCGGTCGTACGTACGTGGTGCCCCCGGATGACCTACCTGGATGCGGTTCGACCACGCATCCTCCCCGGGGTGGCGCGCTCACTCGGAGACGGGCCGGCTCCGCTTCGCCTGCGGCGTGAGCACCACTCCGGGGAGCGCATCCGTCGCCTTTTCGTTCTCCACCACGAACTGGCCGTTCACGAGCACCCAGGTCATCCCCCGCTGGTACACGTAGGGATCGAGGTAGGTGGCGTCGGAGCCTACCCGCGCCGGGTCGAACACCACCAGGTCGGCCTTCATCCCGGGGGCGATGCGGCCCCGGTCGGTGAGCCCCAGGATCTGGGCGGAGAGCCCCGTCATGGAGCGGATGGCGTGAGGGAGGGTGATGGTGCCCCGGTCGAACACGAACTCCTCCAGTAGGCGACCCGAGGTGCCGTACTCGCCCGGGTGGGTGGACCTGGACGAGTGGTCGCCCGTGTCCACCCCCCGGTCCAGCGCCACCGCGGTGTAGTCCTGCCGCATCCACTCCTCGATGTCGATCATCCCCACCGCCTTGGCCATCCAGAGAACGCCGCCGAGCTGGTCCAGCCCGTTCTCCTGGAGCCAGATGGCCGTCTCCAGGTGGTCCATCCCCAACTCCTCCTCCACCTCGGCCAGCGTCTTCCCGATGTAGGCCGGGTCGGAGAAATCCACGATGAGGAGGTTGTCCGCGCCCCCCTGCCGGATGATCTCGTACTCCACGTCACCGCGGATCATCTCCCGGGTGGCGGGATCGGCCAGGCGCGCGCGCAGGTTGTCCATCATCCCCGTGTAGTCCACGGCGGGGAAGTCGTCGGCGGCGCTCTGCCCCGGCACTTCGCCGCGGGCCAGCGCCCACCGCGGGATGAGGGTCACGTACGCCGAGTATCCTTCGTACGAGTGCATGTTGATGTACGCCGGGTACCCTTCGGCCCAGGACCGGTCGATGAGCTGCGTGGTGGCGCGGCTGACGCCCCACTCCCGGGGGCCCTTGGGGTGGATGTGGTCGAGCATGACGGGGATGTTGGCGGCGCGCCCCACGTTCAGGACCTCCATGACGGCGTCGAGCCACGAGACGTGGCGCTGCACCGGATGGTCCATGTGGGAAGGGACCTGCCACTTGGGGTAGCGTCCCTGGCTGCGCATGTGCGCCTGGAAGTGCCCGCCGAACTCTCCCACCACCTTGGCCAGTTCCTGCACCTCGGCCTCGGTGCTGTAGCGCATGGGGTTGTATTCCAGCCCCGTGGTGAGTCCGAACGCGCCGTCCTGCATCCCCTGGCGCACCAGCGCCCTCATCTCCTCGATCTCGGCGGGGGTGGCGGGCCGCATGACGTCCTCGGGCTCCATCCCCATGACCATGGTCCGGATGACGCCGTGGGGGACCATGGGAACCAGGTTGAGCTGATGTCCAAGCCTGGCCAGGGAGTCGCGCTGGGCCGAAAGGGGCCACACGCCCCCGGGAAGGCCGTCGGCGTTGATGACGCCCGTGGTGAAGCCCTGGGTGACGTAGTTCGGGACCGTGCCGTGGCCGCGGAGGATCTCCCGGTCGATGTGCTCGTGGAGGCCGATGAACCCCGGCGTCACGTATTGCCCCGACGCATCCAGCTCCCGGCGTCCCCGGGCCGCGGAGAGATCTCCCACGGCCACGATCTCGTCTCCCACGATCCCCACGTCGGCGTAGACGAAGGGGTTCCCGGTGCCGTCCAGGACGCGCCCGTTGCGGATGACGACGTCGTAGGTCTGGGCGGCGGAGGGAGCGGGGGCGAAGGCGGCGAGGGCGGTCGCCAGGACGAGGGCGGCACCAATGCCCGCCGCGGCGGAGGGCGTCACCGGGTTCGGAAGTCTGCGCACGATATTCTCCAGATAAGGGCCGGATGGCAGATTAGCGCGAGGCGGAGGCGGGCGACAGGGCGAACAACGGGAGGACCTCGGGAACGCGATCTCCGGTTGTTACGGTCGGTGTAGCCCCGCCGCGAGGGGAGTCGAGTCTGTCTGGGTCAACGTGCCCACCGTGCCGGAGGAGAGGATGACACCCCTTCCCAGAATGGCCGCGCTGGCGCTCGTGTTGGTCGGTATCCTGGCCTGCGGCGAGCCCACCGAGGTGGTGGAGCTTCCGCGGGCCGACGAGTACACGCTGGTGTCCCACCGGAGTATCGTGGTGCCGGGGGTGGTGGCCGTGGCGGGTGACACGACGGCCAGTGTCCTCTCTGGATCGTTCTTCGTCGCCCCCGACGGGAGCTGCGCGAAGGCACTCCGATGGAGCGTGACGCGGGGTGAAGAAGTCACCGAGCACTCCGGTTGGGCGGAGTGCTCGTGGCTCGGAGACGGGAACGCGTACGAGTTCTCGTGGGACGTCTTCCCCGCCAGCTATGGCACCGTGCTCGGTGACACCCTCCAGGAGGTCACCGACTACTCCGTGATCTGCATCACCTGGCCCTGTCCCGGCGTGACGATCGTGTCCAGGTACGTGAGGAGATAGCGCCGGAGCCAGGGGCGATCCATCGTCCGCATACGAGAATGGGGAGTGGCCGTAGCTTCACGGCCACTCCCCACTCCCCACTCCTCACGTTCGGCGACTTCCGCGCCCGTTCAGTCCGTGTGCACCATGGTCGGCGGGTGATCCTCGATGGTGTACGGCCCGGGAGGGCAGCTCACGTTCGAGTTGGTGGGGTGGAACAGCCCGTTGGGGTTGTCGTTCCAGAGCCACACGTGGAGATCCCAGTGGTGGAGCTCCACCGGGAGGATGGGCTCGTGGCCCTCCATGGGGCCATCGAGGGTGCGCCCGAAGATGGTGGGCGCGGTGGGGGACACCGCCACCGGGGCGAACCACTCGGCGCCGTTCAAGCGCAATTCGTCTCCGACCCACTCGTACAGGAGCACCTGGGGCTTGAGGGGATCCAACACCGGGCCGATGTAGGCCGGGTTGAGGAAATGCACGCCCATGGCGCCGGGCTTGTACGCCATCTCTCCGTCCATTCCGCCGCCGGGGAACTCGAGGCAGCCCACGGTGGAGAGATAGCCTTCGCGCAGAGCGGCAAAGGGATCCTGGAAGCGCTCGAGGGCGGTCCGGACCTCTTCCAGCTCGGGCGGGAGGTCGGGGAGGGCGGCCGGGGTGGCGGGCGCCGCGGCGTGGGGCGTGTCGTGGGAACCGGCCGCGTCGGACGCCGGGGCATCGCCGGCGCATGACGCCGCGACGAAGACGAGGGTAGTGAGGAGCAGGGGTCCCGAAACGGGGTGGGAGCGAAGCAGATCAGCCATGTACGACTCCGGGCAGGAGGGAATGTGCACGGACTGTAGGGGCCGGGGTGAGCGAAAGCAATGAAAATCGTTGTGGCTTGAAGTATCGGGTGGAGGGGCGCTGGGTGGCGCCTCCGGCACCGGCGGGGGCACGGCCTCCCTCAAGATCTCCCCTCCAGCGTCGAAACTTCGGACACCGACCCCGTATGTACCTGTTTTCCGTCCGGTCCGCGCCCGCGGATCGACCTCATCGTACTCTGGAGGAGCCCGTGTCCCTGAAGGATATTCGCCCACGCCTGCGGACTCGCGATCGAGCGCGATCGGGGTGGCTCGCCTCGGTCGTGGTCCTCGTCGCCCTGGTGGCGCCGGTGGGATGCGGTGGTCCGGAGCCCGTCCCGCCGCTTCGCGTGGGTCTGGTGGTGTTTCCCGGGTTCGAGCCCATCTTCCTGGCCCGCTCCATGGGGCTGTTCTCGGACGAGGACATCCAACTCGTGGACCAGGGCGCGGCGGCGGACGCTCTCCGCGCATTCCGGAACGGGACGGTGGACGTGGTGGGGTTCACGACGGACTTCGCCATCGAGGCCATGACGACCCATCCGACCACGCGCATCATCTATACTCCCGACGTGTCGCTGGGGGTCGACGCCGTGGTGGCCGGACCGGGCATCGCCACGGTCGCCGACCTCCGGGGCAAGCGGGTGGGACTGGAGGCGAGCACGCTGGGGCTCTTCATGCTCAGCCGAGCCCTCGATCACGCGGGGCTGGAGTGGGACGACGTCGAACAGGTGTCCATCGACATCCCCGACCAGGTCGCCGCCGTCGCCGCCGGCCGGGTGGATGCCGTGGTGACGTACGACCCCTCCCTGACGCAGCTCCTGAACATGGGGCAACACGTGGTCTATTCCAGCGCTGAGATCCCGGGAGAGGTCGTGGACGTCCTCATCGTTCGCGAGGAGCTCTTCGCCACCCACTCACGGCAGCTGCAGCTCCTGGTGGACAGCTGGAGTGCCGGAATCGAGGAGATGCGGCGGCGTCCCCTTGAGTCGGCCCGGATCGTGGTTCCCCGCGAGCACGTGTCACCGGAGGAATTCCTGCAGGCGCTGGAGGGGCTGCAACTCCTCACGCCGGACGAGATTCGACGGATGTTCGTGCCGGCGGGATCGACGTCGCCGTTGATGGAGACGCTCGAACGGGTCATGGCGGTCATGTTGGACCGTGGCATTCTAGACGAGGCGGTCGACGTGTCCGTCCTGGTCGACGACCGGTTCGTCGTGCCGCGCTGAGTCCAATGTCTTCGCAGTATCGACTCGCCTTCGTCATACCGACCATCATCGGTGTCGCCGGTATCGGCACCGCGTTCGTGTCCGTGAGCGCGGACCGGGCGCGATCGGAGCACGAGGCGGTGACTCAGGCGGCGGAGACCCTGGAGTTCCTGAGCGAAATGGTGGCCGGCGAGGTGGAGTCCGCCTTTCGCCAGGGGGCGCCGGGACGGTCACGGGCCAGCCTGATCCGGGTGAGCGCCGATCCGGACGTCCGTCATGCCGTGTTGGCGGATCGGGCGGGGACGATCACGTACTCCCTCGAACGCCGCCTGGAGGGGGAGCCCCTGGAGAACAGCCCGTTCGCGTCGGTTGTTCCCGTGCTGGACAGCGTCATGGCCTCGTACGAGCTCCGGTCCGTGCTGTCGCCGGACGGCATGTCGCTCATCGTGGCGCACCCCGTGGTCGCCCGGTCCGCCGGTCCGGGTTCGGCGGTGGGGAACATCAACGTCATCGCACTGATGAAGGATCTGCGGCCGCTGCAGGCCCGCGCCGCGGTCGCGTCACGGGGACGCGCCATGATCGTGGGCCTACCCCTCGTCGGCCTGTCGGCCGTGATCGCCCTCTTCTTCCATCTCGCGTTCACCCGCAGGATGCGGTTGGTGCTGAACCAGACCCAGGACGCCGCCGAGGGACGATTGGAGCGGATCCATCCACTCCCCGGACGGGACGAGATCGCCGATCTCTCCCGTGCCCTGAGCCGGATGGCCCAGGAGATCCTCAGCCGCGCCGAGACGCAGGTGCTCATGGTCTCCGAGTTGGATCACAGAGTGAAGAACACGTTGGCCACCGTCCTCGCCCTGACGTCGCAGACGGCGGCCTCCACCCGCACCAAGCCCGAGTTGGTCTCGGTGCTCTCGGGCCGGATCCGGTCGATGGCCAAAGCCCACGAGGCTCTGGCGGCCACGGGATGGGACGCGGTGGACCTGAAGCAACTCGTGGATTTCACGGTGTCGGCGACGGTCCTCCCCACCCGGTTTCAGAGCCGGGGTGGGCGGGAACGCGTTCCGAGTCGGGCCGCCACCCCGCTGGCGCTGGTGATGCACGAGTTGTCCACCAACGCCGTGAAGCACGGGCCCCTGGGTGGCGATCACGGAATGATCGACGTGGCGTGGTTCGAGGACGCCTCCGATGCCGAGGCCCCGCGTCTCCGCCTCGAATGGAACGAGAGAGACGTGCGTCGGGACGAGGGCGCCGGATCGGAAGGCGCGGAGATCACCATAGTGGAGGGCCTCGGCTTGACGCTGGTGCGCGGCCTGGTGGAGCACGAGATCGGAGGAACGGTCGCGTTCGACGCCCGGGAAGGGCGCTTTTCCTGCACGATTACCCTGCCGATGCACGGCACGAAGGAGGATCGATTTGGCTACTGAGTCCCGGACCGTCCTGATCGTCGAAGACAACTATATCGTGGCCGCGGCCCTCGCCCTCACGTTCGGTGAGGGCGGGTTCACCGTGCTGGGGCCGGCCGCCAGCCTGGACGACGCGACCCGTCACGCCACGGAAGGTGGGCCGGACTGCGCGGTCCTCGACATCAACGTTCGTGGCGGGAGCACCGTGGAGTTGGGCAGGAGCCTGGTCGCGAGGGGAATCCCCGTCGTGTTCGTGAGCGGGTACGGCGAGATCCCCGAACTCCACGGTGACGACGATCCCCTTCTGTCGGTGCCCCGGGTGACCAAGCCGGCCGATCCCTTCGAGGTGCTCACCGCCGTCTCGCGGCTCCTCGATGACCCATCTCCAGTGGAGCAGGTACCATGAACGTGAAGATCCGCGTGATCGCATTGGCCGCGATGGGGGCGGGGATCTCCTCTTCCGCCGCCGGGCAGGCCTCCTCTTCCCTCGGCGTGGAGCTGGGTGTCCGGAATCATCACGTGGTGGCCGGGATGCCGTTCGCCGCGGGGTCGGTGACACGAGCGGCCGCCACGGGAACGTCGGGCCGCCTGACGCTGGGCGGGCTCGTGGTCTACGACCACGATCTGGGAGACTTCGGCGAGGCGGACGTCTTCGCGCAGGCCGACGTGGAGTTGACCCCGGGGCTCGCCGCCTTCGTGGGGGGATCCGTGAACAACTTCAATCTGGTGGGCGGGTGGCAGACCACCTTCGAGGCCTTCGCCGGCCTCGCGGTCGCCGCGCCGATGAACCCCGTGGTGATGGTCGTGCACGACTTCGACATCGGAGACGGCACGCACGCGCTGCTCGCGGTGGGACACGACGTCTCCATGGGACCCGTGACGCTGTCGACTTCGGCGAGCCTGGGGTACAACCGGAGCTACTACTCGGACACGAGCGGGTTCGCGTATGCCGACGCGGGGGTGGCGGCGGCCCTCCCCTTCTCCATGGTGACCCTCACCCCGAGCGTCACGATCCAGAGGGCCATCGCGGACACGTTCCAGCACCTGGAGATCGTGGGGCTCACCGCGTCCGTGACGTTCTGATCCGGAGAGAAGGACCCCCCGCTGTCACACCCCCGTTCCATCCTTGACCCGAAGCGCGGAGTACGCCGCGCCAAGACGAGGAGGAGCGCATGCTGGGGAAGCTGCTGGAAGGATCGGGGGGGAGCCGGAGGGACTTCTTCAGGAAGCTGGCCGTGGTTCCTTTCGGTGGCCCGGCGCTTCGGATGGACCTGGTGCCCCCCGGGCCGGGACGGGGCCGGGGAGCCGGTGGAGAGGAGCCCTCCCTGGTGGAGCTCTACCTGGACGAAGTCCCCGTGGCCGGACTCCAGTTCCACCAGGGGATCCACCTGGCCGGGGAGCTGGAGGAAGGAGAGGGGGTGGAGGTGCGCGCCGAGCCCCACAACGCCTACGACCACTGGGCCGTGCGCTTCTACGCGCGGGGGCGCAGCCTGGGGTACGTCCCCCGCGACCGGAACCGCCGCCTGGCGCAGCTTCTCCGCGACTCCCGCAACCGCGTCACGGCATGGGTCAGCGGCGTGCACCCCCACGACGATGCGTGGCGGCGGGTGTGGGTGACGGTACGCGTGGAAGGCCCGGAGGGCGCGACGGCAGCGGCCGAGCCGGAGCCGCGGTATCCACGGGAGGACGCCTCGCCGGCGCCATTGACGGAGGAGGAGGACCCGGCATTCGTGGAGGAGGGCGAGCCCGATGACGTGCCCCAACCCGCCGCCCCCCATCCGTGGGGTTCGCTGCGGTTGAGCCAGTTCGTGTCCATGGTAGGGTCCCAGTGGAGCCAGACGCTCACCGATCGGGGCGACGGGACATTCCTTCTCGAGGAGACGACGGTGGAGCGGTACAAGGCGCCCCGGTTCAGGAGCGCCTCGATTCCCGCAGAGCATGCCGTCCCCCACTTCCGCCGCGCCTGGCAGACTCGCATTCCCCTCATGGGGATGAACCCCACGGGGGTGGATGGATCGACGTACGCCATAGAACTTCGGTCGGGACAGAGTGTGAGCACCCATGCCTGGTGGGTCGATGCGGGACCTGAATGGGAGCCGTTGGAGGAGGTGCGCCGGGAGATGGAGGCGCTATGTGACCGATTTCTCTCGCGACGGGAGGAGGACGATCGGTACGTCTGGGAGTGAGGGGTGGAGGTCCGGGGCGGCTATCTCAGAGGGGGACTCGTGAGTGTTCGTGGAGAGGCCCGTCGGCGGGTCTCTCTTCGGCTGACCGCACCGCCTGGGCCAGAACGTCCTCGATCCAGCGGTTCAGGCTCTTTCCGGCGCGGCCCGCCGCCAGGGTGATCTCCCGGTGGAGCTGAGGTGACATCCGCACGAGGAGGCGGCCCGAGAAAGGCCGGTCCGGCTCCTCCCCCCGCTCGGCGCACATGGCGAGGTAGTCCTCCACGGAGTCGGCGAAGGCATCTCGGAGAGCGCTGACGCACTCGCCCTGGAACGTGATCACGTCACGGAGCCCGACGACGGTTCCGTGGAGTATGCCGATGGTGTCGTCGTACTCGATGCGCGCCTCGTACCCTTTGTACTTCATCGAGCGACTCCCGCTTCCTGGAGAAGAGCGTCAGCCCACGCGCCCTGTTCGTGTCGATGATGATACTATATGATGATATCATGCGCAATTCCCCAGGTGGACTCCTCTCCGAGGAACTGTGGCGTCCGACCTGGGACACAGACATGGCGAAATCGGTCCGGGGGCCTTGCTCCCCCGCGCCCCTCATTCCCGCCCGATCACCCTCCGCACGAAGGCCGCGAACCGCTCCCCGTCCACCCCCACCGACGCGAAGTCGCCGC
>JAOUPR010000137.1 GCA_029879725.1 Gemmatimonadota bacterium
GAACGTCCCGCCGGCGCGGCCCTTCCATTCGCTCCCCACCCCTTGAGCCGCATCTTCCACCACGAGCACCCCTTCCCGGCCACATTCCCCCCGGATCCAATCCCAATCCAGAGGAAAGCCGTACAGGTTGCCCACCACCACGGTCCCCGCGCCGTCGGCGATTACTCTTCGGAAGCTGTCCGCATCGGGACCCAGATGTGCGGGATCGACGTCGTAGAAGACGACCGGCACCCCCGCGCCCACCGCCGCCGTGACCAGGTCGAAGCACGCGTATGCAGGTAGCGCCACGGGCCTTCCTGCCCCCGGACCCTCCATGAACCCGTAGCCCAGGGCGAGTTGTAGCGCCTGGGTCCCGCTTCCCGTGAGAACCACCTCCTCTCCCCGGAAGCGTTCGGACAGGTAAGCCTCCAACTCGAACCCGACAGCGCGCCCGGCAGCGACCCCCCGGGCTGCAGCCACCATGATCCCCCCCAGTGTGAGCGGTGAGTATCCGGGCAACTGATGGCGGATCACGGAAGTGACCGGGAAAGGAGTGGCCCCAGCCGATTGGTGATCCCCATCGGAAGGCGGCTCCACACGGCGGTGGCCAGACGGAACTTGGCGCTGTCCGGGTTCGGTGTGGCCGCGGTCCCGGACGGAGACCACTGCGCCCAGGGGAGTCGTTCGTCCCTGGAGGGCCATTGCCGCTTGAACCGATGTGTCCCCGAATCGGGAGAACATCGTCCGAAGTTGAAGGTGTTGGCCCCCCTCCGGATCGATTCCTCCATGAGCGCCCAGTAGAGAAGCATGTTGGGAGCCTCACGGCTGAACTCCCGGAGGGCTCCGGCCCAGGTGATCTCGAATTCCCCGTTCCACAGGAAGCCGCACCCGGCCGCCACCGGGCGGCCCTGGTGTTCCACGACACAGAACACCAGGTGTCTCGCCATCCGGCCGGCGATTGCCTCGAAGAATGAGCGAGGGAGTACCGGCGTCCCGAGGTCACGCATGGTGCGGGAGAAGACCTCGTAGAACGGGTACACGAGATCGTGGCCGAACCGCGCCTCCATCCCCCCCTTCATAGGTCGCCGGATCTGGCTGCGCACCTTCGCTCGAAGCCCGTTCTCCCACAGTTCCTCGGAGGACGGGGGAAGGTCCATGAGCACGGTGAGCTTTCGGTCGGAAACATCCAGGTTTCCAGGGAGAGGGGTCCTGGCGCGCAACTCGAGAAGGTCCACGCCCAATCTCCGCGCCATCTCCACCGCACTCTCCACCAGAACCTCCTGGGCTCCGGTCGACCCCAGAGGGCCCCCGTAGCTGAGGAACGGCATGGACAGAAGGTAGTCGCCGAATATCCGAGACCGTACCCGCACCAGCGGAAGGACCCCCCCCACCTCGCCCGCCCTGTCACGAGCAACTCGATAGAAGGGCTCGTGCCCCAGGTCGTCCGTCATCACGTCCCGCCACCCCGCGAGATGGCAGAACGTGCTCCCTTCGAAGAGGGACAGGAGTCGATCCCACTCCCCGTCCGGTCCCTCGAAGTCCTCTACCGTGAACATCCGGTCTTCCACCATCCCACTCCCTGTCGGCGAACGGTCGTCGGCAACCAAGCTATCCCGCTTCCCCTGGAGGATGCGAGAGTGGTGGTCCCCGGCGACCGGTGCCACATTCCCGGCCGGAGCCCCCTCGACCCGCCATCCGGATCACGATGCAGCGTTCGTCTTTGCTCAGACCACCCACGTGGCCGACCGCGGCCGGAGCGCTTTGGCTGGCCGCGGTCGCGTGCCTCGCTCTTTTCCCCGCCCCGGTGACGGACCCTCGTCCGGACACCCTCGGTCGGCTCTGCCTGATCTGTGGGGATCGGGGCACCTCCGACGCGATCCTCAACATCTGGTTCTTCGTGCCGCTGGGACTGGTGATGGCGGCCCGGGGGAAAGGCTGGCGTTATTCGTGGGTCATCGGCACGCTCCTCTCCACCGGGATAGAGACGGCGCAACTCGTCCTCCCCGGACGCTACCCCACGCTGGGCGACGTGGTGTGGAACGGCCTGGGCGCGGCGCTGGGCGCGGCGCTGTTCAGGGGAGTCGCGGCTCACCGGCGGCGTGGCCCGGCCGCCTCCCCGCGATCCGGCCGGGCGGCGGCGGTAGGCGTCGGGCTCTCCCTCGCCCTCGCGGGGTGGCTTCTCGGGCCGAGCCCGACCCACCGCGCGTACTGGGGTCAATGGACACCCGATCTGGGCTTCATGCCCCGGTACGAGGGCCGACTTCTCGAGGCGACCTTCGGCGGGACGCCGTTCCCCCGAGGACGGTTTCCCCCGCATACCGACGGGGCGGCGACGCTCCGGGGGCCCTGGGTCCTGAGGACCGTGCTGGTGAAGGGCCCTCCTCCTCCCTCGGTGAGCCCGGTGGCGAGTATCTACGACGCCGACCAGGACGAGATCCTCGTGCTGGGGGTCGACGGCGACGACATAGTGCTCCGGGAGCGTACACGCGCCAAAGCGTTCCGTATGGATCACCCCGACCTCCGGACTCCGGGAGGGCTGGCATCGATCCCCGTCGGCGATCCGGTGACATTGGGAGTTCGTCGCGACGGAGATGATCGCTGCATCTCCGTAGACGAACAGGAGTCGTGTGGAAAAGGGTTCACCCCGGGACGCACGTGGGGCCTCCTCCTCTATGTGGAGAGTCTCCCCGAATGGGCACGGAGGGTGGTGGACGCGGGCTGGTTGTTGATGCTGTTCGCTCCACTCGGCCTGCTGGCACCACTCCCCAGGCATGTCCTCGGGAATGCCGGCATCGCCGTGGTCACCGCGATGTCGGGCGTGATGGCAACCCGGATGACCGCACCGACCATGGTGGAGATCGGCGGATCGCTGGCGGGCCTGGCCGTGGGATGGTGGGCCCGCTCCCTCTTCCGGACGAATGCATGAGGTCCTCGTGATCCGAGACGGTTCGAGGCACTCACACGCCCCCTTTCGCCTCCATCATCGCAAGGCCTTCCCCCATGGGCCCGAACCGGAACTCCCGGAACATCCGCCGCATCCGCGACCACGTACGCCTCCTCCCCGCGAACGTTCGGATCATCTGGAGGCGCGGAGCGTCCACCTCGGGCACCCAGTCGTCCAGCTCCCAGGGGTGGATGTAGAACACTCCAGAGGCGCCCCGTCCCTCCGCCTGGCGGAGTCCGGCGCGCATGAGCGCGTAGGGGAGGATGCGGAAATAGGCCCCACCCGACGCCGGGAGCAGGGTACCCATCACGCGCGCCGTGGTGGACGGAAACTCCGCCAGGCGTCCCGTGGGACGCTCCACCCACGTCGGATCACGCCCCACCGCCGGATATCCGTATGTGGGATGTTGGGTGATGGGAAAGAGGGACGCGTCGTACGTGTACCCTTCGTCGAGGAGGATGTCGAATGCCCACTCCAGCCCGGGAACGATGGAGAAGCTCGGTGCGCGGTACCCTCGCACCGCCTGGCCTGTGATATCCTGGAGCACGCCACGGGCTCGCTTCACCGATTCGCGAAACCCATCCGGACCCAGCTTTCCCACCAGTTCGTGCTCGTAGCCGTGCGAAGCGATCTCATGGCCGGCGTCCGAGATGGACCGAACCATCGCGCGCTCATGCGCCGCCAACCATCCCAGGACGAAGAAGGTTCCCTTCACACCATGCTCACCCACGAACTCCAGGAGCCTTGGGATCACTCGAGGGGTTCGGCGCTTCAGGGTACCCCACTCGGCCATGGGGTAGTATGCGGCGAGCGCCGTGGGGTGGAAGTACTCCTCCACGTCGACTGTGAAATGGTGTACGGTCATGAAGTCACGGCGGGTGCTTCGCGGTGGACTGAGTCGTTATGGTAATATGGCCCTACCCGTCGTCACCCGAAACGAATCGGTGCCCATGCCCCTCCTCCGTGTGCTGCGACGTATCCTCGTCACCCTGCGAGACCACCTGGATCGGTGGCTCCACCCGCGACGGCAGGCTCTGGCGCGGAAGCGGCTCGGAGAGATCGCGCCCTCGTCGGTCCTGTTCGTCTGCCTCGGAAACGTCTGCCGGAGCCCCTACGCGGAGCGGTCGATGTCGGCCCGGGTCGACGGACAAATCACGATACGGTCGGCCGGATTCATCGGACCGGATCGATCCCCACCCGACGACGCGCTACGAGCGGCGCTCCACCGGGGCCTCGACCACTCCGACCATCGATCCCGAACGCTGACAGCCGAGATGCTCGCCTCCGCGGATGCCGTGTTCGTATTCGATCGCTACAACCGGAAGCGTCTTTCCGGGATGAACGGGGCGGCCATGAACCGGGTGTTCTGGCTGGGAGACTTCGATCCCGAGTGGGACGGAAAGCGGGCGATCCTGGATCCGTGGGGAAAGTCGACAGAGGAGTTCGCGCGAATCTTCCAACGCATCGACCGATGCGTGGACGGCGCGATGGCAGTCATTTCCTCAGCGCCCTGAACCACTCGGCGGACTCTCTCAGGAACGGACGAGGATCGTCCGGACGGAGCACCTCGAATCGGTCTCCCGGGCGCCAGGGAACCAGGAACCGGGCCACGGCCCCGAGGGCGGTGGGAAGCTCGGGGTGGGTCTCGCGCAGCCCTTTCGGTCCGCGGAGCACCGAGAGCAGATGGTCCACGTCTCCCCATAGCCAACGGCTGCGCACACCGATACGATAGCCGGGAATCGGGGGCACGTCCTTCCCTTCGGCGACCCGTACGAGCAGTTCGGGAAAGTCCACACCCGCATCCACGGCGAGTTGGAGGGATCCCCAGAACCGTCCGTTCACTTCCATGAGGTAGGGGGTCCCTGTCG
>JAOUPR010000015.1 GCA_029879725.1 Gemmatimonadota bacterium
CAGCCCGGGAGCGCAAGCGCCGAGAACATCTCCGCGTTCATTCTCTGCGTGTACGTGAAGCCCTTCATCACCTCGGTGTACGGGAGGATGTTCACGATGGCGATATGTCCCTCGTAGTTCCGCAACCAGCGTTCGAGGAGTGGCACCGCGGCGGCGGGGTCCTCCCGGGTGGCCACCACCAGCGCGCTCCCCGAAGCGTAGGAATGCTGCGGATACGCGAAATAGACCACCGGCTCGGGGTCGATGAGGAGGTCCCGCACGCGTGCGTCGGTCACGATCCCCACGATCTCGAACGACCGGTCGTCCACGCCTTCCGATCCGGCCCACCACAGCCGGCGCCCCACCGGGTTGATCCCGGAGTAGAAGCGGTCGGCGAGGGCCCGGTTCACCACGGCCACGCCCGGAGCGCCCAGCGTGTCCGTTTCGGTGAAGGCTCGTCCACCGATCACCGCCATCCCCATCGTCTCGAAGAACCCCGGGATCACCCTCGATTGGACGATGTTCGGCTCCTCGGCCACGCCCTCCATGCGCAGAGGGCCCGCCCCGTGGGGCGACAGCGGAGCCTGGTCCGAGATGGAGGCGGACCGGACCCACGGTTCCTCCGCCAGTCGGGCCGCCAGGGTGCGGAAGTAGAGGTCCCGCTCCGGCACCGTGACTCCCGTGCTGCTGGTCGAGATGTAGCTCGCCAAGATGCTCGGGTACTCGAAGCCCGGGTCCAGGTCGGCGACCACGCGCATGGACTCGAGCACCACCCCCGCCACCGAAAGGAGCACCACGGTGAGCGCCACCTGGGCCGAGAGGAGGATGGCCCGCGTGCCGGGGATACGCCGTCCGAAGGCGCCGGCGGGCGGGTCGGACGCGGTCCCGGCCTCCGACTTGAGCACGTCGGCCACGTTCCTCCGTGACACCTGGAGCGCGGGGAGGAGCCCGGCGAGGACGCAGGCGACCAGGGTGACGGCGACCCCGAACATCACGACGCCGGCATCCAGGGTCGCCTCCCGGGCCACGTTCGCTCCCCATACGCTGGGTCGAGCGAAATACGACCCCAGTCGGGCGCTGGCGGGCACGGCCAGGACAAAGCCCGCCACTCCCGCGACCACGGAGAGGATCGCGCTTTCGGCCACCACCTGCCGCACGAGTTGGAGTCGGGAGGCTCCCAGGGCCGCGCGCATGGCCATCTCCCTCTTGCGCTCGGCGCCGGCCGTCAGGAGGAGGCTTCCCACGTTGGCGCACACCAGGAGGAAGAGTCCCAACGCTCCCGCGATCATCATGCGGATTTCGGAGGACTCGGCCGCGCGAGCCCGTGGGTCGATCCAGGTGACCGGCGCCACCGCCACCCGCCGGGGATTGCCGGCGGCGCGGGGGTAGGCTGCGTCCAACCCCGCCGCCACGCCCTCCAGTTCGGCTCTCGCTCGCTCCAGGGTGGTCCCTGCGCGAAGGCGAGCGTGAACGCGGATCAGCGGGAGGTCCCGGTTTTCGGAGGCCGTGGCCCAGCCGGTATACCGGTCCTTGAACGGCTCCAGGGGGAGCCACGCGTCCGGACGGTACGACGCCAGGGATCCTCTGAATTCCGGATCCGCCACCCCGACCACCGTGTAGGGTCGGAAGTTGAAGTGGACCACCGACCCGATCACCGACGGATCTCCGTTCCACTGCCGCTGCCACCACCCGTGGGAGATCACCGCCACCGGTTCCGCACCGGGTCGGTCGTCGTCCACGGTGAGAGCACGACCCGCGCTGATCTTCACGTCGAGCACCGGGAAGAAGGCCCCCGACACCGCCTCGAGGAAGACGACTTCGGTGGTGGCCTCGTGGCGCACGCTGGCGGCGTATCCCGCCTGTGCGGCCGACATTCCCTCCAAGGTCCCCGTAGCGCCGGAGGCGTAGTCCAGGTAGTCGAGGTAGGAGATGTCCTGGAAGGCGTCTTCCCTGTCCACGCCGATGAGTTGGACCAATCCGCGGGCATCCACTCCGGGAAACGGTTGCCGGAACCCGTTCACGTACGTGAAGACCCCGATCGAGGCGGCCAGTCCGGCGGATAGAATGCACACGATCATGAGCGTGCGCACCGGTCGGCGGGCCAGGGCCCGGGCAGCGGAGCGCAGATCGCGAAGGATGCCGGTCATGGGGTGGAGTCGTGGAGTGGTCCGGGGCGCGGTGGGATCAACGTATGGCACTTCTCGTCCGTCGGCATCCGCTTCACGCTCGTGGCGGACCGATGAGACCGCGGATTTCAGCGGATCTCTCGTCCGGGCTTCCGGGGTAGTACTATCCCTGCGTGGGGCGAGTCCGTTCGGTCGCCCGTGGATTTCCACCCCTCCGGTACAGGACGCCTATGCGTTTCAGGAGTGCGATGATTGCCGCCGGCTTCTTCACGGCCGGCGGATGCTTCCAGTATCTCCCCTCCACTCCGCAGGAGATCGCCCCGGGCCAGTCGGTCCGGGTGCGACTCACCCCGGAGGAGGCGAGCCGCTTCGCCGACCTTCGCCTGGCGAGCCCGCGTCTCCTGGAAGGAACGGTCGTCGACCGGAGTGCGTCCGCGTTCATGCTCGACGCGTCCGTGGGGGGGCGAGCCGCGGGGGACGGGAGTGTCGCTCTCTCGCAGAGGGTGAACGTCCCGCTTTCGGGGATCGTCGAGGTGGAACGGAAGGAGATGGATCGGGCTCGAACCTCGCTCCTGGTGGGCGGTGGTGTCGCGCTGGCCACCGTCATGTTGGTCAAGGCGGGCGGAGCGTTCGGCGGGTCCGAGCCGCCGTCCGGTGGGGGGACGGAGTTCAGGAGCACCTCTCTCTTCCGCATCGTCCTCCCGTTCTGACGTCACCACTCTCGCGCCGCGGGGCACAAGAAGTCGGCCCCGCCCGGATGTCCGGGCGGGGCCGCTCCACTACGTCATCCTTTCGTTGCCCGCGTCAGGGCTGCAACGGGATGTTGGGGTTCGCCTCGCGCTCCGCCTTGGGGATCGGGTAGCAGAGGCTCTGACCGGCGTCGAGATACGACTCGGCTGCGCCGGCCGTTTCCCGAAGGTCGAGGGTACCGGGGGTATTGTTGGCGTCCCACCGGTACAGGTCGCCGAGACGGCGCCCTTCGAGCCAGAGCTCGATTCCCCGCTCACGCTTGAAGAGCGTCCACGCTTCGGCCAGACTGGCCGGAGCCAGGTCCGCCAGGCCGAGGTCGGCCCGGCGGGCGTTGAGGATGTTCATGGCCTCGGTATACGTTCCGTCCATCAGGAGCTTCTCCGCCTCGATGAGGCGCATCTCGTATCCCGAAGAGAGGCGGATGTCCGAGCCGCGATCGGCGTGCTTGAGCTGCCGGAAGAAGCTCACACGGGCTCCCACCACACCCACGGAGGCATCGCCGAGAAGCCCGGTGTCCGTCCACGGCACACGCGGATCGTCGGTGGCGGTGAAGTACGCCTCATACGGAGTGTTCCATACCGTCACAGCGCGGTACGGCTGGTCGGCGCCGGCGAAGTAGATCCGGTTGAACTCATTCTGTTGGGCCTCCTCGTACCGCGCGTCGAACGCGAAACCCGTGGGCACCTGGGCGGCGTCGGAGAGCGCTCCAGCCCAGTTCCCCAGATGCGCCCGAACCGACGCGCGCCCGGCGTATGCCGCAGTCTTCTGCGCAGCGAGAGTGGCGACGCTTCCCGCGGCGTCGATGGCCGTGGTGAACCACGTCTCGGCGCGCTGGAGCATCTCCGTTCGCGAGACGATGGGGCCGCCGTCGACGGCCGCCTCACACCAGTTCTCACCGATGAGGCGGTTGGCGTAGGCGGCGTACAGCGCCGCCTCCACCGCCGGCTTGTACCCGGCGGTCCCGCCCTCGTAGGTCTCCCCGAAACGGGCAAACCCGCTTTCTCCTATGTAGCGTGACTGCTGGACGCTCTGCCATCCGTCGTAGATGTGCTCATCGTCGTAGATGAGGAGCCCGGCCTGCTGGTTGATGGAGATGCCGAACGACGAGGTGGACCCGGCGGGGAACGTCTCCCGGGTCACCGCGGAGGTGGTGTACGCCACCTCGTTCAAAGCGTCGAACAGCATCCGGGCCGAGCCGTTGGCCACGGCCTGATGGGCTTCGGGGTTGTCCAGGAAGGCATCGTCCGTGGGCCCCGGGTTGGTCACGTCGAAGTTGCATGCGGAGGCGGCGAGGATGTACGCGCTCGCCAAGCCAAACCGCTTCAAGTGCTGCATCATGATCGGTTCTCCTTTGCGTGCGGCGGACATCAGAACACCACCCTGAGCGAAGCGACGAACGAGGCTGCCGGCGGGATGTGCTCGGTGATGCTCGGCACCTGGGTGCCGAACCCGCCATTGCTCACCATCTCCGGATCGAAGATGGGGAAGTCGTCGTTCCTCCACCGATAGAAGTTCTGGGCGGAGAGGGTGAGTGTGCTGTTGGCGCTCCCGGGGATCAGGTCCCCCAGCGGCACCCGGGCCGTCACGTCACGGATCTTGAAGAAGTCGGCCTTGTGGATCATGGTCCCGCGCCGGTAGAAGCGACGGTCGCACCAGTACCGCAGAGAGGCCGGTGCCTGGTCACCGATCCCGTTGTCGGTGTACTCGTAGTACTCGGCGCACGTGGGCCACCGGATGTTCCGGTTCACGCCCTCGTTGGACGGTCCGTCGTAGATGAAGTGACCGCCCTGGTACTCGCCGCGTGCCGTGATCTCGATCCCCTTGGGCATCCGGAGTGCGGCGTTGAAGCCGAACACCTTCGTCGGCGCCTGGGGCCCGATGGGGACGTCCAGGTTCACGCAGGCGTCCCCGGGCTGCACGCGGCTGTCGGTGCAGGAGTACTGGGGGTTGCTGAGGGCATCGGGGTTCTCGATGGTCACACCCCGGATGAGGGTGACGGGGTACCCCTCCTCGATCCAGGACCCGCCTCCGCTGAAGGGGGCCGCCCCACCGAGGGAGAGCACCTCGGAGTGGTTGGTGTAGATGCTGGCCCCCAGGTCGACGCCCCAGTTCTCCGTATCGTAGAGCGTGCTGCGGAGATTGAGCTCGATCCCTTTGTTCTCCAACTCACCCACGTTCTCGAGCTGCGACGTCGCGAATCCTTCCGACGCCGGATGGCGCACCGCGAAAAGGCCGTCGGTGGTCTTCTGGTGGTACCAGGTGAAGTCGGCCGCGAGGCGATCACTGAAGCCGGACCAGTCGAATCCGACCTCCGTCTCCCCCGTCCGCTCCGGGCCCAGGTTGGGGTTCCCGAGGTTCTCGGGGAGGTAGGTGGGCTGACCGCCGTACCCGATGGGGCGCCACGTCCGCACGGCATCGAAGGTCCCGGGTGCCCGTCCGGACTGGCCGTAGGCGGCCCGGAGCTTCAGGGCGCCGTAGTCGTCGTTCCAGAATCCCTCGTCGGACACCACCCACGACGCCGAGACCTTGGGGTACGCCTGGAGCCCCAACGCGGAGCCGAAGGCGGAGTTTCCGTCCACCCGGATACCCGCGGTGAGGAAATACTTGTCCTTCATGTTGTAGAGCGCCTGTCCGAAGAAGCCGGCGTTCACTTCCCGGATGCGGGTCTCCCAACTCAGTCGGTTGGCGCCGGCGTCCACGTCCGGCTCACCCGGTCCGGCGAAGTCGGTACCCTCCGCCTGCACCACTCGCGTTTCGGTTGTGACGCTCTGGCCTCCGGCGGAGAGGGTGAGGGAGTTCTCCCCCATGTCGTACTTGTAGCTCCCCACCAGGTCGGCGGTGAGCGTCGTGTAGTTGCGGCTGTCGGTGTACAGCTTCCCGCCGGGGAGCTGCCGATACCCGTAGGGGCGGAGCTGCCGGTTGTCCTGGACCGCCTGGTCGAACCCGACCGTGAAGCGGGAGTTGAAGGCCCCGCCGGGGTCGTAGCTCACCGTGGAGCCGAGTACGAAGCGGTCCACCCGCGTGCGAACGTCCTGCGCCAGCACGAGCCCGATGGTGTCGGGGTTCCCGTTGGCGAAGTAGTTCCGCTCACGTCGGAAGGCGTTGAGGGTGAGCCCCTGGGCGTTGTTCCCCGCCGGGGTGTTCTGGATCTCCGTGCGGTTGTACGCCGAGTTGATCTGTACGGTGATGGCGTCGAGGGGGGTGAAGGTGAAGTTTCCACGCATCCCCGTCTTGTTCTCGTGGTCCAGGGGGAGAACGCCTTCGTTGCCGTCCCACTGCCCGGAAAGGAAGTACTGGAGCGTCTGGGCCCCGCCCGCCACGCTCATGGAGTACTTCTGCCGGTACCCGTTCCGGAGGAAGGGATCCAGGTTCATGTACTTGTACGAGTACTCTCCCTGTGGCGTCTCGGAGAAGCTCGCGTCGCCCACGGGGCGAACGTCCACGTCCGGAGCGAAGGGGAGGAGCTTGTTGAAGCCCTGGTCCACCTGCATGGTCCACCGGGGAGCCCCCTGCGACCCCCGCTTGGTGAAGATCTGGATCACGCCGGCCGCCGCCTCGGTGCCGTAGAGGGTGGAGGCCGCCGACCCCTTGATGACCTCGATGCGCTCGATGTCGTTGGGGTTGATGTCGTTCAATGGAGACGCCGTGACGTTCCCGCCACGTCCCGCGCCTTCCGTGGGGGAGATGTTCCGGGCGTACGGCTCACTCCGGACCCGGACGCCGTCCACGTAGATGATGGGCTGGTTGGACTGGGATACGGACACCGATCCGCGCAGGCGGATCTGGGCACCCGAACCCGACGACCCGTTGCCGGCGGAGACCAGGAGCCCCGGCGACTGGGCCTGGAGCATCTGGTCCACGCTCGGCTGGGGCGCGGCCAGGTCGGTGGCGGAGATCTGGACGATGGAGTTCCCGATCTCGCGCCGGCGGGCGGCGCCGGCGGTTCCCGTCACCACGATGTCGTCCAGACCGAGGGCCTCGTCGCCCAGGGTGAAGTTCAGCGACGTGACCTGCCCCGCCGTGACCGTGACCGACTGGGTGAGCGTCTGATACCCGATCCGAACGGCCCTGACCTCGTACGTTCCGGGAGCCACGTTCCGGATGAGGTAGCGCCCGTTGGAGGCCGTGAGCCCACCCATCTGGGTTCCCACGATGAACACCTGGACTTCGGAGAGGGGAGCCATGGAGGTCGACGTGACCTGCCCTGTGATGGTTCCCAGGTTCTGCGCAGCGGCGGGTGCCGCGAGCACCGCCGCCAGGAGCGTTGCGGCGCACAAGCGCGCAAATCGCCCCAGGGTATTTGACATGGAATGGAACATGAAACCAGTCCTCCGCGTGGATGTGGATCCACCACCCACACGGATGGAAGGCTGGCTCCGCCCATGGAGTGGCAATGACACTTTGACCGCTATGACCACAGCCGAGCACCTGAGCGGAGACACCGGACGGCGTACTCCGGAGGGGCGACGAGTCAGGGTGGTGAGGGCCCTGGGCGACCTCGTCCAATCACACAAGAATCTGATCGCGGGGAGCGTTCGTCAAGGCGCTGGGGAGGGCGAAAAAAAAGGGGTGACGACCCCTGCGGGTCGCCACCCCCTCCAGAGGAATTCCGACGTCAGTTCCGCGTGGACAGGATCCCCACCGTGGGCTTGACCAGGCGCTCGAAATCCGCGTAGGCGAGCCTCACCAACTCGGTGTGCGTTCCGGCGTTGAAGGTGATCTCCTCGTCCTCGCGAAGTCGTTGGTCCACGAATACGTCCACGTCCCACAGATTGCCGAAGGGAGGCATGGCCCCGACCTCGCACTGTGGAAAGATGTCCGCGAACTCGTCTTCGGACGCGAGCTCCACCTCTTCCGCGCCACAGAACTCCTTGAGCCGGCGTTGGCTCACGTGATCGGGAGCCGGGAGCACCACCATGGCCATGCGGCCGTCCACCTTGACCATGACCGTCTTGGCGAGCTCCTTCCCGGGCACGTGTGCCCGTGCAGCGATTTCCTGCGCCGTGAAGGCGGGGGAGTGCTTGATCGTCACGAACCGGACGTCGTTCGCCTCCAGATACTCCGTGAGTCGATTGACCGGCATGATGCACCTCCCACTCGGTGTGCGCTGTACCGACACACTCACCCCTTCCTGGTTCCGGCGCTATCGGGAAAGGGTGGAAAACCGTGTGGGGAAGGACCCCTTCCCCGGGGCCCCGGGGAAGGGGTATCCGGACCGTGGTGGGCCCGCGCGCGGAGAGGTGGGCACGTCCTCGACACGGGGTCCATCGAACCTCCCCTCAGCGCCTCTCCGCCCCGTCCTCCAACACCGGCAGCAAGACCCTCCAGACCGTTCGCGCCACGATGCGATGCCCTTCCGCGGTGGGGTGGATCCCATCGGCCTGGTTGAGGTCGGGATCCGCCGCCACGCCTTCCAGGAGGAACGGAACCAGGCTCGCGCCGTGGCCCGCGGCCACCCGGGGGAAGACGTCACGGAAGGCCTGGGTGTATTGCGCGCCCAGATTGGGCGGGGCTTCCATCCCGGCCAGGACCACCCGGACCCCGGGGTTCCGCTCCCGGGTGCGATCGATGATGGCGGCGAGGTTGGCCTCCATGGCGGTGGGGTCCTGACCCCTCAGACCATCGTTGGCTCCCAACTCCAGCACCAGCACGTCCACCGGATCCCGGAGGATCCAGTCGAGACGCCGGAGACCTCCCGCGCTGGTCTCTCCGGAAACGCCGGCGTTGATCGCCCGGATGGGGAGCCCCGCGCTGTCGGCCAGCGCGGCCACGCGGGCGACGTAGGCCTCGTCGGGACTCGAGAGACCCAACCCGGCGGTGAGGCTCGTCCCCAGGAACACCACCCGGGGGAGGGGGTCTTGGGAAGACGTTCCCCCTTCCCCCACGGACGGGGGTGTGTCCGGGGCGCCCCCCACCGCGGGAGTCGGCGGTCCGTCGCCTCCGCACGCGGCCAGCATCAACACGACCACTCCCAGAAGACGGCGAGCGCGCATGATCATCCAAGCCCACGGCCTGGAGAAGACGTATCTCAGCGGAGGACACCCTCTCACGGTACTTCGGGACGTCGACCTCGAGGTGGCGCCGGAGTCGTTCGTGGCGGTGGTGGGACCGTCGGGAAGTGGAAAGACCACGTTGTTGGGCCTCCTGGCCGGGTTGGACCGTCCCACGCGCGGGCGCGTGATCCTGGACGGAGTGGACATCTTTGCTTCTACCGAAGACGAGCGGGCCGAGTTTCGGGCGCGGCGGGTGGGCTTCGTGTTCCAGAGCTTCCATCTCCTTCCCACCCTCACCGCCCTGGAGAACGTACTCGTTCCCCTCGAGCTCCGTGGAGAGGGGCGGGAGCACCGCGACCGCGCGGTGGACCTCCTCGCTCGGGTGGGGCTGTCGGGACGGATGGAACACTACCCGTCCCAGCTCTCCGGCGGTGAGCAGCAACGGGTGGCGTTGGCGCGGGCATTCGTACACCGCCCCCGCATCCTGTTCGCCGACGAGCCCACGGGGAATCTCGACGGGGAGACGGAGAAGGGGGTCGTCTCCATCCTGGAGGAGTTGAACCGGGAATCCCGGACCACGCTGGTCCTGGTCACCCACGACCTCTCCCTGGCGGAGCGGGCCCACCGCATCGTGGCGCTGGCCAATGGGGAGATCGTGTCCGACCGGCCCGGAGGAGGCGCGTGAGGTTCGGCTTCGCGGTTCGGCTGGCGGCCCGGGAGAGCCGGCACGGCATCCGGCGCGTGGGGGTCTACATGGCGTCCATCACCCTGGGCGTGGCGGCGCTGGTGGCCATCCACTCCTTCCGCGACGACGTGGCGCGGTCGGTTCGCGAGCAGGCCGAGATCCTCCTGGGTGCCGACGTCCGCCTCGCCTCCAACCGGCCCCTGCCCGACTCGGTCACCCGGATCGTCGATTCCCTCTCCGCCGCGGGGGTCGCCGTGGCGCGCGTCACCACCACGGGATCCATGGTGCTCGCGCCGGCCTCCGGTGACGTCCGATTGATCCAGCTCCAGGCCGTGGAGCCGGGGTACCCCTTCTATGGTTCGGTCCGGACGAGTCCCTCCGGTGAGTGGCCGATCGCCCTCACGGAGGGCGGTGTGCTGGTGGACCCGGCGGTGCTCACGCAGTTGCGGGTGGATCTGGGCGACACCCTGGTGGTGGGGCGCGAGCGACTGATCATCCGGGGTGCGGTGGACGATCTGCCCACGACCCTGGGGTACCAGACCGCCGTGGGTCCCCGCATCTACGTGTCGCCCGCGACCCTGGCCTCGGCCGGACTCCTCACCACGGGGAGCCTGGCCCGCTACCAGGCCTTTCTCCGGATCCCCGACCCGGAGGCTCGCCAGGCCCTGGTGACCCGGTACGAGGACGTGTTCGAACAGACCCGGGTGCGGTTCTCCACGGCGGACGGGCAGGCGCAAGAGCTTTCCAGTAGCGTGGAGTTCATGGGCGAGTTCCTCGCCCTGGTAGGGCTGGGCGCGCTCCTGCTGGGTGGGATCGGAGTCGCCAGCGCCATTCACGTCTACGTGAAGGAGCGTCGCCCCTCGGTGGCGGTGCTCCGCTGCCTCGGCGCCCGCCAGGCCACGCTCTTCACGGCGTATCTCCTCCAGGCGGCGGGGATGGGACTGGCCGGTTCCGCGGCGGGGGTGGTGTTGGGTGTCCTCGTCCAGAGGGTGCTTCCCTGGGCGCTCGCGGGGGTCCTTCCCGTGGCCGTCACCCCGCGGATCTCCCTCGTCGCCGTGTCGGCGGGGCTGGGGATCGGGGTCTGGGTGAGCGTGATGTTCGCGCTGGTACCGCTCCTGGAGGTGCGGAACGTCCCGCCCCTCCAGGCGCTCCGCCGCGACTTCGAAGACGCGACGCGACGCCGGGACCCGGCCCGCGTGGGTGCCTATCTGGGGGTTCTCGGCACCGTGGTGCTCCTGTGCGTCATCGAGGCGCCGGAGGTGGGGCTCGGCCTGGGGTTCGCGGGCGGTCTCTCGGTGGTCGTCGCCCTCCTGGCCGGGTTCGGGTGGAGCCTCACCCATGTCGTGCGGCGGTTCTTCCCGTCCGGCGCTCCGTACCCGATCCGGCAGGGCGTCTCCAACCTCTTCCGCCCCCGGAACCAGACGGTCTCCCTCACCGTCGCGCTGGGGTTCGGGACGTTCGTGGTGGGGACGATCATCCAGATCCAGGGGAGCCTCCTGGACGATCTCCGGGTGAGCTTCGGCGAGGACCGTCCCAACGTGCTCCTCTTCGACATCCAGGAGGACCAGGTCGACGGGGTGAGGGCGCTCCTCCCCGAGACGTCGAGGGGAGGCGCCACGGCCACGCCCCTGGTGTCGTCGCGGATCGTGGCCATCCACGGGCGGAGCATCGCCGACCTGCGGGCCGACACCGCGTCCGTGGATCGCCCCGAGGGTTGGGCCTCCCGCCGGGAGTACCGCAACACCTCACGGGTCGAGTTGGGACCGGCCGAGGCCCTCGTGGAGGGCGGGTGGTGGGACGACCCCATGGAGACGGGGGGGCTCCCCCGTGTGTCGTTGGAGGAGGACGTGGCGGAGAGCCTGCGGGTCGGGGTGGGGGACCGGATCACCTGGAACGTCGCGGGGGTGGAGATCGAGTCGATGGTGTCCAGTATCCGCCAAGTGGACTGGGAGCGGCTGGAACCCAACTTCTTCGCCGTCTTCGAGCCGGGGGTGCTGGACGGCGCTCCACAGACCGTCATCATGGTGGCGCGCCTGGAGGACGCGGAGGAACGGGCCGTGTTCCAGCGGTCACTGGTGGGCGCCTTCCCCAACGTTTCCGCCCTCGACTTCTCCCGGGCCCAGCTCGCCATCGACGCCGTGCTATCCCGGGTGCGTCAGGCCATCGCCTTCCTGGGTGCGTTCAGCGCCATGGCGGGGATGGTGGTGCTCATGGGATCCCTTTCCGCTTCCGCGTCGCAGAGGATGCGCGAGGCCGCGCTCCTCAAGACGCTGGGAGCCCGGCGGGGACAGATCCTCCGGATCCTCCTGGTCGAGTACGTGGCGCTGGGCACGCTGGCCACGGCCACCGGGCTCGTCCTGGCGGTGATCGCTTCCGCCGTCATGGTGCCCACCCTCTTCCAGGTGGCGTTCCACCTCCACGCGGGTACGCTGGCCGCCATCTGGGTGTCGGTTGCGGTCCTCACGGCCGGGGTGGGCCTCCTGGGAAGCCGCCGCGTGTTGACGCAGCCACCCCTGGAGGTACTGAGGGACCGGTGAGGTCCCCCGGCGCCTCCGGCAGCGTTGCCGGGGGTGCCGGGGCGATCCTCGGCTAGCGCGTCGCGTCGATGAATGCGTCCAGGGTGCTCTTCCACTGCGGAAGGAGCGCCTCTTCCACGTACATCATGTGTCCCGCCGCGAAGTCGGCCCGCTGGATGTTGGCGCGCAACTCCGGAGGGAGCCCCATGTGGTCCATGGTCCACACCGCGGCGAAGTACGGGGTGGCCAGGTCGTAGATCCCGTTCACCAGAAGAACCTTCAACTCGGGGTTCCTCTCGATGGCCCCGGCCAGGTCGGGAGCCACGTTGGGCGTGCCGCCGCCCCGCACGAAGCCGCCTCCACCTCCCAGGCGTCCCCAGTTCCAGTCCCGGGTCGCCCCGCTGGGCGTGTACTCGCGGTCACCGTCGTACCCCAACTCTTCACGAACGTAGGTATTGAACGCCGACGTGTACGCCGAGCTGATGGCCGTGGACTGGGGATCGTGGGAGGGCCGGGTGGCGCGCGGATCTCCGGCCGGTCCGCTGAAGCGTCCGTCCAGACGTCCCACGATGCGCCTCTGGGCCCGCAGGAGCTCCGCCTCGAATTCCGGCGCGGACACGCGCAGGTCCGACCGGTCGATGTACTCCTCGGAGAGCCCCGTGTACTCGTGCATGCGCCGGATCACCCGGGCGCGCCGGGCGGGATCGAGCGTGCCGCCGGCCAGGAGCGCGGTGGCGTAGTCCGTGGTGGCCCACGCCTCGACCTCGGCCATGAACGCCGGGAGATCGGCACGTCGCCCGCCGGGGAGCGCGTCGAGGTACTCGGCCACCACGGCGTACGAGGGCAGGTTCAGGATGTAGGGGAGGTCGTCTCCGGGCGCGAACTGGATGGTGTTGAACTGGAGTACCGACGACACCAGGACGATCCCGTTGAGGTCGATGTTGGCGCCCTGGAGATGGCGGGCCAACACGGCCGACCGCGTGGTGCCGTAGCTCTCCCCGAGGAGATACCGGGGAGAATTCCAACGTTGGTTCTCACTGAGGAAGCGGCGGATGAACTGGGTCAGGGAGCGCGCGTCCTCGTCGATGCCCCAGAAGTGGGATCCCGGCGTGTCGCCGAGGGGACGGCTGAACCCCGTCCCCACGGGATCGATCATGACGATGTCCGCCTTGTCCAGGAGCGTGTACTCGTTGTCCACCAGCGGGTAGGGTGGGCCTCCCTGGGGTGCCGCGTCGGGCGTCCGCACCCTGCGGGGACCCATGATCCCCATGTGGAGCCAGAAGGACGCCGACCCCGGTCCACCGTTGTACGAGAAGATGATGGGCCGCGCCGCGCCGCCGGGAACCCCGGTGCGGAAGTAGGCCGTGTAGAACAGCTCGGCCGTGGCCTTCTCCGCGTCGTCGCGCAGGATGATGCTCCCCACCACGGCGTCGTATACCACCGCCTGGCCGGCTACCCGGATCGAGTGGTGGCTCTCCCACCGGGCGGGCGTCGGCTCCGCGGACTCCTGGGCGACGACCTGCGCCGGGAGGATCAGCAAGGCTGCGATGTAGATCCGGATCAGGCGTGTCATGAGGGTATCCCGGCTTGCAGGTGAAGGTGGTGTGATCGGGTGGGTGCTCAATTTCCCACCAGCGCGTTGAAGAGGAACTTGAAGGTGCCGTGGGTCTGGGCACGGTGTTGGGTGCGGAAACCGATGAGCACCACCTGGCCCTCGCCGTGGTTCACGGAGAGCATGGCCGCACGGTTCGCGATGTGGGCCTCGCCGTCGAGCTGTCCGCTCTGCAGGATGTCCCTGCCGACGTACGAAGCGACACGGCTCGCGTCCTGGCTTTCGGCGCCACCCAGCACTTCGTAGACCTGGTTGGCACCGAAGAAGACCACCAGCGCCTCCTCCGGCATCCCCCAGGCCAGGGGATGGCTCGTGTCCACCTTCACGCGCAGCGTGGACCCGTGGGCCCAGAACTCCTTGGTGGAGAGGTCCGCCACGATGTCGCGAACGGGGATGCCGAATTCCTGGATGGGGAGGTTGCCCGCCTCGGCGAAGGTCACCAGCGTGCCCCCGTTCTCCACGAAGTCTTCCAGCGCCGCGATCCCGTCCCTGCCGAACCCGCTGCGGTACGCGGGGGGCACCGACCCGGGGTCGAAGCCACCATATCCGCTCCCGGCGCCCGGACCTGCCTCCCCGGTCATCATTCTCATGTCGTCGTCGGGCAGGATGATCACGTCGTAGTCGCGGGCGAGGTTTCCGCGCCGGATCTTCTCGCTCATCACCGTTTCGTACCGGAACCCGAAGTCGTCCAGGAGCCAGCGGGTCCACCCCTCGTCCATGTTCCCGCCGTAGTAGCGCTGGAACATCCCCACCCGGGGCCGCTGCAGAATCGGGGCGAAGTCGCCGCCGGCATCCACGTTCATGGCGTGGAAGGACACGCCTGTCTCGCGGGCAACCTCGGCCACGACTTCATCGGGCGCGGCCGGGACCCAGAAGTCCCCCTGGAGATGCGGGCCGTGCCGGCGGACGAAGCGGCGGACGGTCACGCCCTCGTTCCAGAGGAGGTTCACGGCCTTGAAGGCGTCGTTCTCGTTCCCCCGGATATGGTAGCCGTGCGTTCCCGCGGCCACGGCGCCGTCCGTGTCGATCCATCCGGAGACCACGGCCAGTTCCGCCTCCACCGCCGAGCCCACCGGGTCCACCCGCACGCCCATGAACTCCGCCATCACGTCGCCCGACATGTCGTAGGGGCGGATGGGGGTGCCGTCGGGCTGGCGGGTGTAGGAGTTCTGGGGATAGAAGGTGCGCCCCAGGAGCCAGCGGATCACGCCGCGCTTGGGTTGGGCCATGGTCACCACGTAGCTGCCGGCGCCGTACACCCGTCCTTCGTGGGTGAAGCCGGCGTCGGCGCGCCGCACCTCGATCCCCTGGGCCAGGAGCTTGTTCACCATCTTCTGCATGGTCAGCGGATCGTGCTGCTCGGCGGGGATCACGTACGCCCTGGTTTCGCCCTCCATTCCCCGTCGGGTCTGCCGCGAGGCCTTCAGGTAGGCGTTGCGAAGCACAGTCTCACGGTTCTTGGCAGCCATCTCCAGGGGAGAGAACGACGCGGAGATCTGACGCTCCACGATGTCGCGCACGCGCCACCACCCGCCTTCCCACGGACTGGGAAAGGTCGTCTGGGCCTCGTATTCGGGGAGTTGCCGGGATCCCCCGAGCTGCTCGGGATGCACGTACAGAGGGGTGGCCAGCCGCGCGCTGGCGGATTCGGTGAGCATCCCCGCGATGTTGTGGAAGGGGGTGATCCAGTGGAACCCGAAGTGACCCCATCCCGAGTAGATGGCGGCGTTCACCGCACCGGGAAGGTCCTCCTCTTCCATCTTGTATGCCATCTGGGCGCCGTACCACGACATCTCGCGCCACACCAGCGGATCCGCCTCGGGGCGGATGGGCTCGGCGTAGGGGGGGAGGTAGATGCGCGCCGTGTACGGCCCCATCTGGTGGTGGTCGATGTACGCCTGGGGAATCCACTCCCGGAAGATGATCTCCGCGCCGTACCGGGACTCCACCGTGTTCTGCATGAAGGCGTCACGGTTGTTGTCGTGCCCGATGTAGTGGTGGTACAGCGTCGGTGGGCCCGACCCCTCGTACTCCGTCCCCACCCACTGGTCGTACCAGTCGGTGACCATGACATTCCCGTCGGGATTGAACACGGGGATCATGATGGCCACGGTGTTCTCCAGGATCTCCATGACCGTGTCGTCGGTGCGGGTGGCCAGGCCGTACATGACCTCCGCGGCCGACTGGCTCGCGGCCACCTCCGTGGAGTGGAGCCCGTACGACTGAACGAAGACCACCTTCCCGTTGGCGATGGCGTGCTCCACCTCCGCCTCCGACGCTCCCCGGGGGTCGCTGAGGAGCGCGTTCATCTCCTTGATCTCGTCGAGCCGCGCCAGGTTCTCGGGCGACGACACGAAGATGGAGAGGAAGGGATTGCCCAGGGTGGTGGGTCCCATGTGCACCACCTGCACGCGGTCGCTTTCCCGGTCCAGGAGCTCGTAGTACTCCACCAGCTTGTCCCAGCGGGCCAGCTTCCGGTCGGCACCCATCTGGTGGCCGAAGAACTCCTCGGGGGAGGGGATCTGCTGGGCGGACAACAGCGCGGCAGGACCGGCGGAGAAGGCCGACAGGCACGCGGCCAGGGCCAGGGTGGGAAACGTGGAGCGCGGCGCAGATGGACGGCGGTGCTTCATCGGGGTCCTCCCGGGTGGGGCGTTGGAGGTGGATGGCTTCCATCCTACGCCTGCCCGGCCCACCCCGCTACTTCCCCCGGCGCACCTTCTGGATGATCTGATCCAGGCTCTGGAGGAAACGGGATCGGTCTTCCTTCGCGAAGGGGGGCGCGCCGCCCGTCACCTCGCCCGTCTCGCGAAGGCCGGCCATGAGCTCCCGCATGGCCGTGGCGTCTCCGATGTTGTTCTCGGTGAAGATCTTCCCGCGCGGGTTGAGGGCCCGGCCTCCCTTCTGGAGCACCCGTCCCGCCAGGAGGATGTCTTCGGTCACGACGATGTCCCGGGGCCCGGTCCGCTCCACGATGTGGTCGTCGGCCACGTCGAGCTCGCCCGTCTCCTTGACGACCACCAGCTCGATCCACGGCTCGTTGGGGGTCCGGAACCAGGAGTTGGAGACCAGAACCACGGGGAGCCCGTACCGCCCGGCCACGCGGTACACCTCGTCCTTCACCGGACAGGCGTCGGCGTCCACGAAGATCGTGCAGTCCTCCAGCGTGGGGTCGCTCATGGCGTACCCGAGGGGCGGAGTGCTTCCCACCGCCGGATGAAGGCCACCGCCGCGTCCACGAAGACCTCGGTGGCGATCCGGCCCTCTTCCGCCGTGGCCTCCCTCGGATCGCGGACGCTCCACGCTCCCGTCCGCGTCATCTCGTGGGTGGCGGTGCCCTTCCCGGTCTCTTCCGCCTTCAGTCCCTCCGCCAGGAAGACGGTCAGCGCCGTGCGGTCTCCTTCCACCACCGCGGGAAGCATGGCCTCCATGTGGACGGGAAGGGTGAGGGTGGCGGGGACGGCCTCGTCCAACTCCACCAGGTCGGGGAAGAGATAGAGGGAGCGCGCCGTCTCACCCACGCCCCCGTGGCGGTCGAACACCTCCGGCGAGGGTAGGGCCGCCAGACGTTCGCGGTCGGTGAAGGGTCCGGCCACCGCGCCGAGATCCACGGCGATCCCCTCCGTCTCCTGGTTGATGCGGTCCACGATGAACGTGGTGATGGCCTGGTTCCCCCCGTGGGCATTCAGGACGAGAAAGCGCTTGAAGCCATGGTGCATCAGGCTCTTCGCTGCCTCCACGTATACCTCCTGCACCAGCGTGGAGGGGAGGGTCACCGTGCCCGGGAACTCCATGTGGTACGGAGACTGCCCCGGGTAGAGGATCGGTGCCACCAGCACGTCCACCTCCCGGGCGATGAGCTTGGCGCGCTCGACGCCGGAGTAGTAGTCGGTGCCGACGGGTCCGTGGAGACCGTGCTGCTCCAGCGACGTCACGGGAAGGATCACCATGTCCGAGCGGGTGAGGAGGTCCGCCACCTCGGGCCACGTCATGTGGGGGAGGAAGTTCCGGACCTTCGTCTCCCGGGGGAGAGGGCTCACCTGCCCACGGAGGCACGGTGCGCCCGACGCGAGGCCCAGGACCGAGAGCAGAAGTACCGTGACGATGCTGCGCATGACGACCTCCCCGGGGTCGGAATTCCTTTGGACTGCGATCGCGGAACGAGACCCAATCTGGCGGGGAAGGCCGCCCGCCGCACCCGTTCCCATGGACGCGCCGGGAGTTCCAGGTATCATCGTCGGGCTGGTGAGCGCGTCCAGCGCGTACGCTGGACCCACCACGCCGTGCGTCGACCGCGCTGCGGGAGAGGACCGGAAGTCGCCCCGGGTGGGATGGAAGGAACGCCCGCTCCGGTGGTCAGGGAGGCGTAGGGTCCCCGATCGTCTAGAGGTTCTGGAGGGACCGGACCGCGAAGGCCACGGCCGCCAGGGCGGCGGCGTAGAGCGACCCCAGGGAAGGAGGCGCCTTTCGGTCCGTTGCCTGGCCGGCGTCGGAGGCGGAACAGGTATAGACGAACGCCGGTGGGATGTTGAGGACGGTGAACCCCACCGCCACGTCCCCGAAGGTGCGACTCAGTCTTTCGTGATCGCGCAGGCTGTACTGGTACTGGACGAAGCGTCCCCCGGGACGAAGGCTCATCCGGCTTCCCTCCATCACGCGATCCACCACCTGGCGGTCCATGATGGACAGCGGGAGACTGGATACCACAGCGTCGACGCCGTCGATGCCCTCCTCCTGGAGGATCACGGGAAGCTCCGCCGCGCACGCCTGGACCACGGTGAGCCGCTCGTCTTCGAGTCGCCGTCCCGCCTCGACGAAGACAGGGTTGATCTCCAGCGAGAGGAGGCGGGCCTCCGGGCGCATGCGTCTCAGGATCTCCCTGGTGACGCACCCGTTCCCGACACCCAACTCCACGATGTTCCGGGCCTGCTCGAAGTCCACGTCCTTCATCAGGCGGTTCACCAGGAAGCGTGAACTCGGAAGAATCGTTCCCGAGGTCCGGATGTTCGCGATGTGTTCGTTCAGGACGCCCTCCTGTCTATCCGAGGAACCCGGTGAGGTGCCGGCCGAGGAAGATATATACGGTGACCAGGGGAAGCTCGCCCGCCACGAGACCCACGATCATACGGCGAAACGGCATTCCCGCCAGTCCCGCGACATAGCAGATCGCGTCGGTGGGGACGACCGGGGTGATCGCCCAGAGGGCCACGAACCACTGCGCGCGAGGCTCGCCGAGGTGGATCCGGAGTTCCGCGACGCGCTCCGGGTGCTTCGCTTCGATCCACCTGTCGTATCCCGCATAACCCGGGAAATGGTACAGTATGGTGGCGGATACGACGATGCCCACCATGGACACCAGCAGTACCGCCGGAAGCGCCTCGGGAAAGAGGACTCCGCCGGCCACCACCACCGGTGTGCTGGGAACCAGCGCGAGCCCGCGAACCATGGACACGGCCACGTATCCGACGAAGCTCCAGGCACCGAGTCTCGCCAGACTCCCGGTGATCGCCGCCTCGGAGAACAGTTCCGGGCGGGCGACCCAAGCGACGAAGACGCACAGGATCAGCCCTCCCCATGCGTAGGTGAGCAGTCGAGCCATACGGGTCCATGAGAGGGTCGATACGACGACACGAGACGTTGGAACACCGGAACCACGGTTCACGATCCCCTGCGGCGCGGCCGGTGGGGCTTCGGGGCGCTCCGCGGCCCGACTCTTCAGCGGCCCGTCGGGGCCCGGCCCGGGCCACCGGCGGGGAGACCTGCCCCGGGGAGCCGAGGATATTCGATGTACCGCCCCGTTTCGTCGGCCACGTCCTTCCCGCAGAACCGTTCCACCACATGGAAGGCCATGTCCATCCCCGCCGAGACTCCGGCGGACGTGACCACGCCGTCGTCCACGACCCGAGATTCCCGGTCCACGGAAATGGACGGGTCGATGGCCTCCAGGAGGTCGTGGGCTCCCCAATGGGTGGTGGCCCGCCGTCCCGCCAGGAGTCCGGCGCGGGCCAGCACCAGAGATCCGGTGCACACGGACGTGAGCAGTTCCACCCCCCCGGCGGCGCGGCGGAGCCACGCCAGCATTCCGTCGTCTTCGAGAAGCGCCCGCGTCCCGAACCCTCCGGGGATCACGAGGATGTCGGGCGAGGGGGCCTCGTCGAAGTCGAAGTGGGGGATCACTCGGAGGCCGCCGGTGGCGGTGATCGGCTCGCCGGTGCGCGCGACCGTGTACACGCGGAAGGGAGCCGTCTCCTCCGATCGCCGCGACTCCACCCCAGGATCGAGGCGTGTCCGGGAGAACACTTCGAACGGGCCGGCGAAGTCCAGGACCTCCACTTCGGGAAAGAGCAGGATGGCTACGTTGCGTCGGCTCATGGGCGTCCGGGGACGGATGAATTTCGATGGCCCGCCAACATGTGGGCGGACCGGTACCTTCGCCACCCCATTGCGCACGCTCCGCCCCGGTGGTGGGATGGCCGCGGATTGACGCATGGTCCACGGGGCGGTATTCGTCGGCGTGACCCGATTCTCATCCGTGGAGGCCTCATGCCAACGCACGCTCGCTCCCTGACACTCCTCTTCCTGGCCGCGCTCGCCTTCGTGTCGCCGGCGCGGGGCCAGTCCGCCGCCTACGACGTGATCATCACCGGGGGGCGGATCGTCGATGGTACCGGCAACGGGTGGTACCCCGGCGACGTGGGGATCCGGGGAGACCGCATCGTGGCCATCACCCCGCGCGGGATGCTCGACGGGGCCGAGGCCGGTACGCGCATCGACGCCACGGGGAAGGTCGTGGCACCGGGCTTCATCGATATCCAGAGCCACTCGCGCTTCGCCTTCCTGGGCGACGGCGACGGCCGGGTGGTGAGCAAGGTCACCATGGGCGTGACCACGGAGATCATGGGTGAGTCCACCACCAACGCCCCGGTACGGGAGTCGCAGGCGCGGGAGGGCACCGCCTTCGCCGGTCCCCGCGCCTTCGACGAATGGATCCAGGCCATGACGGACCACGGCGCCTCGGTGAACTTCGGATCCTTCGTGGGCGCCACGACGATCCGGGTTCTCGGGAAGGGTCAGGCCATGGGGGCCGCCAACGAGACGCAGCTCGAGATGATGCGCATGGCCGTGCGCAACGCCATGGAAGACGGCGCGTTCGGCATCGGCTCCGCCCTCATCTATCCGCCGGGCAACTTCGCCTCCACCGACGAGCTCGTCGAGATCAACCGGGCGGCGGCCCCCTACGGAGGCGTGTACATCACCCACATGCGTTCGGAGGCCGACCAGTTCCTGGAGGCCATCGACGAGGCCATCGAGATCGGGACGCGGGCGGGGGTCCCGGTGGAGATCTATCACCTGAAGGCCGGCGGGACGCTCAACTGGCACAAGGCGGCGGAGGCGGTGGCGAAGATCGACTCCGCCCGGGCCGCCGGTGTGGACATCCAGGCGAACATGTATCCCTACACCGCCGGCGGCACCGGACTCACGGCGTGCTTCCCGCCGTGGGCTTCGGCGGACGGGAAGCTGTTCGACAACCTCGCGGATCCCGGGATGAGAGCCCGGATCCGGTCCGAGATCGAGCACCAGACGTCGGACTGGGAGAACCTGTGCAGTCTGGCCACTCCCGAAGGCGTGCTCCTCCTGGGGTTCGACAAGAGGGAGAACCGGCGCTACATGGGGCGTCGCCTCTCCGAGGTCGCGGCGGAACTCGGCAAGGACTGGATCGAGACCGCCTTCGATCTCGTCCTCGACGAACGTCAGCGCATCGGCACCATCTATTTCATGATGAGTGAAGAGAACGTGGCCATGCAGATCGGCCAGCCCTGGATCAAGTTCGGAACGGACGCCGGCGGGATCGATCCGGAGCGCGCCGGTGGACTGAGTCACCCACGCGCATACGGGACGTTCACCCGGGTGCTCGGCAAGTACGTCCGCGAGGAGGGCGCGACCACTCTCGAGGAGGCCGTGCGGAAGATGTCCTCGGCAGTGGCTACCCGCCTCCATATCCGCGACCGGGGCCTCCTGAAGGAAGGCTTCTTCGCCGACGTCGTGGTATTCGATCCGGAGACGGTGGGCGACCGGGCGACCTACGAGGAGCCCCACCAGGTGTCGGTGGGGATGGAGCACGTGCTGGTGAACGGTGTGCCCGTGGTGTCCCACGGGAGGCATACCGGCGCCCTCCCCGGACGCGCCGTGCGGGGTCCGGGGTGGGCCGGCTGGGAGAGGTAGGCAACCCTTTCCGGATTCCGTGCGTCCTACCTCACAGAACTGAAACCCTTGGGGGGTGATGTTCGTAGGTCGGAACAAGAGCGTGACGGCGGTGGACGTTTCGAACGCTCGAGGCCCGCAGTGAGGATGGGATGATGATGAACGTGGACGAAAGGATCCGGTACCTGCTTCGAGTGGCAACGAGGGCGGAGGTGGAAGGCGACGTGCGAGTTGCCCGGGTATTTCGACGGATGGCGGAAGACGCGCGGCCCTTGGACGCGTCGGACTTCGAGCCCCTGCTGATCCCCACCATGGGGTGTGCAGCCGAGTAGACACTGGGGCGGGTCTGTTCCATGAGCCCGGCCACTTCGGTGGCCGGGCTCTTTTTCGTGCTCCGCCACCTTCCCACATTCCATCCCGGTCCCGATCTTCCATGTCACCAGATTTCCATCGAGGCTACGAGGCACCATGGAGTTCCACGATCCGCCCCGGTTTCCCCGGGGATTTCGCTGCGCGGCGACGCTCTGCGGCCTGAAGAAGGAAGGGTACGACCTTTCGCTCTTCGCGTCGGAGGTGCCCGCCACCGCCGCTGCCGTGTTCACCCGCAATCAGGTTCCCGGGGCGCCCATCATCGTGGGGCGGGAGTTGATCCGCGCCGGCCGCCTCCAGGCGGTGGTGGTCAACAGCAAGGTGTCCAACGTCGGAACGGGTGAGGAGGGCGTGCGGCGGGCTCGCGCCATGGGAGCCGCGGCGGCCCAGGCCCTGGGGATCGACGAGAGCCTGGTGCTCATGAGCTCCACGGGCGTCATCGGCGTCCCGCTCCCCGTCGAGAAGATCGAGGTGGCGCTTCCCGCCCTCGCCGAGAGCCTCCAGGAGGATCCCATGGTGGGCGCGCGCGGGATCATGACCACGGACACCCATCCCAAGGCGCTGTCCGTCTCCGCCGGGGCGGCCACCATCACGGTGGTGGCCAAGGGCTCCGGGATGATCGAGCCCAACATGGCCACGATGCTCGCCTACGTCTTCACCGATGCCGAGGTCGAAGCTTCCGCCCTCGACCGCATCCTCCGGGACGTCGTCGACGATACCTTCAACATGCTCTCCGTGGACACCGACACCAGCACGTCGGATACCTGTGCCGTCCTGGCCAATGGACTCGCCGGACCGGTGGACGAGGAGGTGTTCACCGCGGCTCTGCGCGAAGTCTGCGTGGCCATGACCGAGACCATGGCGCGCGACGGAGAGGGAGCCCATGCCATGGTCCGGGTGACGGTGACCGGCGCGGAGAACGGAGGGGAGGCGCGGGTCGTGGCCAAGTCGCTGGTGAACTCGCCGCTGGTCAAGACGATGGTGTTCGGAGGCGATCCCAACGTGGGCCGGATCCTCATGGCGGTGGGCAAGTGCTTCGCCTGCCGGGTCGACCCTGGCCGGATCGGCGCGTCCATCTGCGGCATCCCGGTCCTCGACCGGGGTGTGAGGACGTCATTCGACGAGGCTGCCGTGCGTGAACTCCTCGAGGGGGACCCGGTGGACATCACGGTGGACCTGGGGCTCGGGGGCGGATCGGCGAGGGCGTGGGGGTGCGACCTCACCCCCGGATACATCGAGGAGAACGCCGCCTACTATTCGTCCTGACCGCCGACCTGGCGGTCCCCGACGGCGGGGATCGGTTCCGTAGCGACTCCAACCATGTACATTTCAGCACTGCCTGACGTCCGATGGTGGATCTTCGGGCCTGCCCGTCCGGGGTGGGTCGATCCACGGCCTCCCGTCCAGCGTTCCCGATTCAGTCGTTCAAAGAGGATATTCATCATGAAGCGTATTTCGCTCTTCGGTACCGTGTTGGCGCTCGCCGCGTGTGGTGGGGGCGAGCCCGCCCAGGAGATGGACCACGACATGGCCACCATGACCGCCGAGGCCCCGGCTTCCGGGACCGTGTCCGCGGAGATGACCACGCCCGAGTGGCTCCACGTGGACCACGAGGCCAGGACGGTCCACATGACCATCACGGCCGGGGCCACCGAGGCGAAGGCCTACTGGAACTTCAACGGTGGCTATGACGGCAACATGACCATCACCGTCCCCGAGGGATATGCCGTGACCATCGACTTCGAGAACAACGATCCGGTCATGGCGCACAGCATGGGAATCGTCGCGGCGGCGGCGAGCTTCGGGGCCATGCTCGAGCCCACCTCGGTGTTCGAGGGTGCCCTGACCCAGAATCCCACCTCCATGACGGACGCGACCATGCCGGGCGAGAAGGAACGGGTCACCTTCACCGCGGCGGCCGCGGGCGAATACACCATGGTGTGCTACATCCCCGGGCACGCGGCTACCGGGATGTGGGTGCGCTTCAACGTGTCGGCCGAAGGCGAGGCGGGAGTGCAGGGCGGGATGTAGCTCCCCACCCGCGCCGGTGTGTGGCATTCGAGGCGGCGCCGATCCCCCTGGGTCGGCGCCGCCGTTTCGATTCCGGATCGCGCCCCGGTTGAGGGGACGTCCCGCCCGCGCCAGATTCATGGCCGGCGACATCGACCGAGGAATGCGGATGGATCGTGAAGAACTACGGGAGTCTTTCGAGAGTTTGAGGCGGCGGGAGTTCGGCCGTCTCGACCGGTTGGGACAGGTCTATCTCGACTACACGGGGAGTGGACTGTACGCCGAGTCGCAGATCGAGGCACACACGCGTCTCCTGGCCGATCACGTGTTGGGGAACCCGCACTCGGTGAACCCGGCCTCCATGGCGGCGACGGAGCTCGTGGAGGAAGCCCGCGCTCGCATCCTCTCCTTCTTCCAGGCCGATCCGGAAGAATACGTCGTCGTGTTCACGTCCAACGCGAGTGGTGCGTTGAAGCTGGTGGGCGAGGCGTTCCCGTTCCGGAAGGGATCCCTCTTCACCCTCCTGCAGGACAACCATAATTCGGTGAACGGGATCCGGTCGTACGCGGATCGGCGGGGCGCGCGCACGGTCTACCTCCCTCTGAGCCCGGAGCTGCGCCTGAGCCGCGAGGTCCCCATCCCTCCTGCCGTACAGGAGGCGAGCCTCTTCGCCTTCCCGGCCCAGTCCAACTTCTCCGGCGTGAAACACCCTCTCGAGTTGGTGGTGGAGGCGCAGAACCTGGGGTACGAGGTGTTCCTCGACGCGGCGGCCTTCGTTCCCACCAACCCTCTGGATCTCTCCGAGGTCTCGCCGGACTACGTCGCGGTCTCCTTCTACAAGATGTTCGGATTCCCCACCGGGGTCGGAGCGCTTCTGGCCCGCAAGGAAGCCATCCGCAGGCTGAGGCGCCCGTGGTTCGCCGGCGGGACGGTGGAATACGTCTCGGTTCAGAATCGCATCCACCAGTTCCGGGTGGACGCGGAGGCGTTCGAAGACGGTACGCTCAACTTCCTCAGCATCGCGGCGGTCACGCCCGGTCTGGAGTTTCTCGCTGAAGTGGGGATGGATCGTGTGCGGGAGCGGGTCCGCCAACTCACGGAGGTGCTCCTGGATTCTCTCCGGGGACTGTGCCATTCGGACGGATCGCCCCTGGTCGAGATCTACGGTCCTGGCGATACCACAGACCGAGGCGGGACGGTAGCCTTCAACCTCCGCGGTGCCGACGGGAAGATCTTTCCCTATGCCAACGTGGAAGGTGCCGCCAGCGTGGAGGGTCTCTCCCTGAGGGGAGGATGCTTCTGCAATCCCGGGGCGGGGGAGACTGCCTTCGATCTCCCGGCCACCGAGGCGCTACGCTGCTTCAAGGCCATGCCGCAGGGAAGCTTCAGCCTGGACGAGTTGGCGCAATGCATTCCGGAAGAGGTTCCCGTAGGCGCGCTCAGGGCGTCGTTGGGGATCGTGTCCACGGAAGAGGACCTTCGGCGCATGACGGACTTCCTGGGACGGTATCGCGACCAAAGCGTCCCGGGCTGAGCCGCTTCAGACGCCTCCGTTCTTCTTTCCGGCTCCTTCCGTCGGGTAGGGTGTGCGGAGGTGGACCGGCGCCGCACCCTTCTTCGCCACCTTGATGTTGAGCATCTCCACGAAGATGGAGAACCCCATGGCGAAGTAGATGTACCCCTTCGAGATGTGCTGTCCCATCCCCTCCGCGATCAGCGTCATCCCGATGAGGAGGAGGAAGGACAGCGCCAGCATCTTGACCGTCGGGTGCGCCGACACGAAGCGGCTCACCGGCCCTGCCGCCATCATCATGAAGCCCACGGCCAGGACCACGGCGATGACCATGACCTCCACGTCTTCCGCGACGCCCACCGCCGTGATCACCGAATCCAGCGAGAACACGATGTCCAGGAGCGCGATCTGGACGATGATCCCCATGAAGGGGGCGGCCACGCGCTGCCCTTCTCCGTCGGCCAGCTCCCCTTCGAGCTTGTGGTGGATCTCGCGGGTGGACTTGAACAGGAGGAACACTCCGCCGATGACGAGGATCAGGTCCCGTCCCGACACCTCCCGTGCCAGTATGGAGAAGAGCGGCTCGGTGAGCCGCATGATCCACACGATGGAAAAGAGGAGGAGGATGCGGGCCGCCATGGCCAGGAGGAGGCCCACCTTCCGGGCCCGGTCCTGGAGGTGCGGCTCCACCCGTTCGGCGAGGATGGACACGAAGATGATGTTGTCGATGCCCAGGACGATCTCGAGGATGGTGAGGGTCGCCAGGGCGATCCAGGCTTCGGGGCTCGTGGTCCAGTGCATGGCCGAAAGGGGTGAAGGACATGGTCGACACCCTCAAACCTATACACCCGGGGGCAGGATGGACCAGATGGGTGTGGATCTCGTTCCGAAGGGGTAGGTTTTCCGAAGACGACATCCCCTCTCGGGAACTGAGTGCGAACGTGCTGAGATAATACTTTGATTTGTCACATCAAACTATTATTGTGCCCTGTAGACCATCTTCTTGTCCGGCGGGAGGATCGCGGTGTCCAGAGTCGAGAGCGTGATGGAGGCGGTGCCGCGAATTCTCGCGGTGTGCCGGAATCACCGTGCCGACGACCCGGCGGGGGGAAAAGGGCTGACGTTGCGCCAGGCGAGCGTTCTGCGGCATCTGCACCCCGTCGACCCGACCATGGTCTCCGAGCTGTCCGAGCACGTGGGGGTCACACTCTCCACCATGTCCCTGACGTTGAAGCGGATGGAAGAGGCCGGCTACGTCCGCCGGGAGCGGGACGCGAACGACCGGCGCGTGACCAACGTGATCCTCACGCCCGAGGGAGCGGCACTCCAGACGAGGGATTCCATGCTGGACCCGCACATGGTGGCGAGAGTCCTGGACGCCCTGGATGACGACCGACGGTCCAGGGCGGTGGAGGGTCTCCTCCTCCTGGCGGACGCGGCGGGCCGGGTGGCCGCGAGGGGAGGGGCGCACACGGCGGCGCTCACCGCTTCGCGACCGGACCTGTAACTTTCTCCGACCGACTCTCGTCAGGTTCGATTGAGTCGGCCATGCGATCAGATCCATGGCCCGGTGGCAACCGACACGAGGGGAGGAACCATGGGGAACGATCAGGCGTTGATCAGGTTGGAGGGTTTGAGCAAAGTCTTCTATACGGAAGAAGTGGAGACCCATGCCCTCTCGAACGTGGACATGGAGATCCGGTCCGGTGAGTTCGTTTCCATCGCCGGTCCGTCCGGGTGCGGGAAGACCACGCTCCTCTCCATCCTGGGGCTCCTGGACAGTCCTTCCGACGGCCGGTACATCCTGGACGGCGAGCCGGTGGAGTCATTGACCTCGGGTCAGCGCTCACGGATCCGGAACCAGGCCATCGGGTTCATCTTCCAGGCGTTCAACCTCATCGGCGATCTCACCGTGTACGAGAACGTCGAACTCCCCCTCACGTACCGTTCCATGCCCGGCGCGGAACGGAAGGAGCGGGTGATGGCCGCGCTGGAACGGGTCGGGATGGCGCACCGGGTCAAGCACTATCCGAGCCAGCTCTCCGGGGGCCAGCAACAGCGCGTGGCGGTAGCCCGCGCCATAGCGGGAAAGCCCCTCATCCTCCTGGCGGACGAGCCCACGGGGAACCTCGATTCCCAGAACGGAAACCAGGTGCTGGAACTCCTCAAGGAGTTGCACGCCGACGGGGCCACCATCTGCATGGTCACGCACGATCCACGGTACGCCCATGAAGCCGACCGGAGCATCCACCTCCTCGATGGACGGGTGGTCAGCACGGACGACGTGGGTCGCGAGGTGCTCCAGGAGGCGGGATTCGGGGTGTCCTGACGGCTCGGCCGCCCGGTCAGGGGTTGTATGCCCTGGCCACGAACTCGGGGTCTTCCTGGAGTCGGCGTTCCGACGTGAGGAACACGTAGTAGCCACAGTGCGGCGTGCCGGGGTGGTCCCGGCATATGGCTGGACGGGCGTCGTGGATGGTGCACAGACGGGAATCGGTGTCCAGGAAACGGCACACGGATCCGTAGGCTTCGTCCTGTTGATGCCGGAGCACCCGCTCGCCGGGGTCACTCCCCTTCTTCGTGAACCGGCGAGCGGCCGCTTCCTCGCCGATGCCGAATCTCCGGGCGAGGCGCTTCACGTCGCGACCCGTGACCGGAATGCGGGGATACGAACAACAATAGGACGGACATTTCAGGCAGTCGAAGAAGATCGGCAGGGACGCGCCCATGGAGACTCCCGTCAACCCTGCGGTCCGAAGTGGACGCCTCGCTCGGAGAGATAGGCCAGGATCGCGTCGAAGCAATCCTCTCGCCTCCCCACGAACTCGGGCGGAGCCACGCCGGGTTCCTTCCACGTTCCCGAAGCGACGAGCGCCACCATGGCGGTGCAGGTGTACCCGGTGGTCCGGGCCATGGAGGAGATCCGGGTCACCGGGTCGTACCGATCGAGGAGGTGAAACACGTGCCGCACCGACTTCCCGCCGTCCACTCCCTCCACGGTGATGCGCATCGCGGTGAGGTCCTCCTCCCCTTCGTCGTACTTCCAGGCGCGGAAGAGGAGCTTCGCGGTGAGATCGAGGGGGACCACCGGACCGGAGGGCGTATCCACCGCCTCGGTGGAGAACAACCCCGTCTCCCGGAACGTCCTCATGAGGTCGGCGTGTCCCGGGTACCGCATCGTCTTCTCCACCATGGTGGGAGTGCTGCAGGTCCGCAGGAGACTGCGCACGCCGTCGGTGTTGAAGGCTTCGAGGGTTCCCACTCCCGGGATGTCCACCAGCTCCACGTCGGAGAGGGCGGGGAAGACGACTTCGTGCCCGTCGATGCGAAAGCGCGCGGGTCGGGTATACTCCTCGAGGACGTCGATGGGTGAGAAGGGCGCCTTGTACTCGTACGGGAGGGTACGCAACACCGGCAGCCCTCCGACGAGGCACTCGAATCGGTGCGTCTCGTCCAGGGCAGCTTCCATCCGGCCCAACACCAGGTTGCTGAGCCCCGGCGCCACGCCACAGTCCACCAGGCAGGGCACCCCCGCCTCGCGCGCGATGGTGTCGAGCTCCATGGCGTCCTCGGGAAAGAACGAGATGTCCACCACCGGTTTGCCTTCGAGGAGTACGCGACGAACCGTCTCGAAGCCCATGAACCCGGGGACGGCGCCCACCACCAGCTCCGCCGGTGCGACCACGCGGGCGAGCTCGGCCGGGTCGCCGAGATCCGCGCGGACGGTGGCGACGCCCGGGAAGTCGGCCAACTTGGCGAGAGCGTCGGAGTCGATGTCGGCCAGCGTGACGGCATGCCCGCACCCGGCCAGATCCAGCACCATGGCGTGGCCGACGCGGCCACCACCCAGAACGACGATGTTCAACGTATCTTTCTCCGTGACTTCGTGTAGGAGTCGCTGTTCGGCATTCATCCTTCCGGCGTCACTTCCGGAAGGATGGAAAGTGAGGCAATGGACACTTCTTTCAAGGTACGGAACATAATGCCCATCACTGGACGGAATCGACGGGCGAGGGCGTGGGTGTCGACGTTCGCCCTCACGATCGGGACGCTCCCGGTCCATCTCGGCGCGCAGGCGGCGGCCACCGACGTGGAGCGTGCGGCCGCCACCATCACTCCCGACGACTTCCAGTGGAGGGTGGAGGTGATGGCCCATGACTCCATGCGGGGACGGGATACGCCGAGCCCGGAGTTGGAGGAAACCGCCCTCTGGATCGCGTCCGAGTTCCGTCGTCTGGGCCTTCGCGGCGGCGCGGAGGACGGCGGCTTCCTCCAGCACTACCCGCTGGAGTCCACGTCCATCGACGTCGCGTCCTCACGGATCGAGGCATCCACCGGCGCGGTGATGCGCTTCGGCGAGGAGATCATGCCCATCTTCGGCGCTCCGGCAACCGGATCGGTGGAGGCAGGGGTGGTCGTGGTGTCCGGAACCCGCTCACCGACCGGGGGAAGCGCCATCGAGGTCGCCGGCAAGCACGTGATCCTGGTGTTCGGTGACGCCGTGGAGCGGGTGGGGCGGGCACAGTTCGGGGTGATCCGGACCGTGATGGAGTCCGGTCCGGCGTCGATCCTGGTGGTGACAGGAATGGGCGCTGCAGCGTTCCGGCGCGGCGCGGCGCGGGGTCTTCGTCCGTCCGTCCGCAGGCCCGGTGGCGAGGCCCCGGAGGCCCCGCCGGTCGCGCTCCTCCAGCTTCGCGGGGACGCGGTGGCCCCCTTGCTCGCGGGGGCGGGTCTGCGGCTGGCGACCTTGCAGGGGAGGGGGGATGGGGAAATGGAGGTCACCAAGGTGGACGGGCTCACCTTCGACCTCGCGGTCAGCGTGGCGGTGACGCCCACCCATGCGCCCAACGTGGTCGGGATCCTCGACGGAACCGATCCGGTTCTCAAGGACGAGTACGTCGTGTTTTCCGGCCATATGGACCACGTGGGCGTGGGCACTCCCGACGCCTCCGGCGACAGTATCTACAATGGTGCAGACGACGATGCGTCCGGAACGGCGGCGGTCATGGAGGTCGCCCAGGCCATGGCGTCGCTGGAGGTGGCGCCCCGGCGTTCCACCATCTTCCTCGTGGTCAGTGGAGAGGAGAAGGGGTTGTGGGGGAGTGAATACTTCGCCGAACACCCTTCCGTCCCGGTGGATCGGATGGTGGCCAATCTCAACACCGACATGGTGGGACGAAACTGGCCCGACACCATCGTCGCCATCGGGAAGGAGCATTCGGACCTGGGCGAGACGCTCGATCGGGTCAACGGCGCGCATCCCGAGCTACGGATGACGGCCATCGACGACATCTGGCCCGACGAGCGATTCTACTTCCGGTCCGACCACTTCAACTTCGCCCGGAAGGGCGTGCCGATCCTCTTCTTCTTCAACGGCGTCCATGAGGACTACCATCGCCCCAGCGACGAGCCCGGGGCCATCGACGCCGAGAAGGCGGCGAGAATCGCCCGGTTGGTGTTCTATCTGGGCGTGGACATCGCCAACGCCACGGATCGGCCCCGGTGGAACCCGGAGAGTTTCCGCCGGATCGTGTCCGACGGAAGCCCCTGAGTGTCCTGAAACAAGGACACACGGTAAGGACGAAGAAGAGGCCCCGGAGACGCGAGCGTCTCCGGGGCCTCCTCGTTCCACCGTGTCCGGACGAGTGTCAGTTCATCGCTTCGTCGGCAGAGGGATACTGGGAAAAGAGGTGATCCAGCCGCAGCGACCGCAGGATGTTCCAGGCCGACTGCGGGAGGGCGCGTACCCAGATGCGGTGGTCCTGCCCCGCCTGGAGCCGCGCGGTGAGTACCAAGGACAGATCCATGACGTCCATCCCGTGCAGCCCGGAGAAGTCGAACACCACCTCGTTGTCCGTTTCCTCGGGACGGCGCGCCGTCTCCATCGCCAAGCGGAGGCGGGTGACGTCGTGTTGCCCGTTTCGGTTCCTTCCGTCCGTTCCCATGGTTGCCTCCCCCCTCTCTGAAGTGATTCCCCTCAATCCATCGAGGCTTCCGTACGACATCAACTACAAGAGGCGTGCCAGGAATCCGGCGAATGTGCTGCCATCGTGGCACGATCCCTGCGCCGGGCACGAGCATGGGTCTGTCGCCGGGGCAGAAGGAGGGCCGTACGGGACAGGCTGGCCTGAATCGTTCCAGAGGGAGAGATTGGAGAAGGCAGGATCTCTTCCGGGAGGTTTCGATGATGTCCACGAGGATAGCGGTGTTCGTCGCAGGGGTCGGGCTCCTTCTGGGGCACCCCGGGGCGGCGCAGCGAGGTAGCGGGGACGAGGCTCGGCGCGACGCGTATTTCCGCGGGGTCGCGGAGTTCTTCGAGGTTCCGCTGCGAGAAGTGGAGATCCTGGCGGAGTGGGACCTGCCGGTCGGAGAGATCCCCGTGGTTCTGTTCGTGAAGGACCAGTCGGGCATCTCGGCCGAAGCGCTCATGGCGCTCCGCAGGACGGGAACGAGGTGGACGGAGCTCGCCGCGCGCTACAACGTGAGCGCGGCCGCGTTCCACGTGCCACTCCCTCCCGGGGAACCGGGTGGAGTTCTCGCACGAGCCTACACGGAGTTCCGGAGCCGCCCCGTGGGGGATTGGGGTGCCATGGATCTCGGAGACACCGACGTCATCGCACTGGTGAACCTGCGCATGATGACCCGAGTCCTGCGCCGGTCTTCGGCGGAGGTCCTGGAGGCCATGGGCCGATTCGACTCGTACGCCGACGTCTACGACCACCTCGTTCGCTCCGCCCGCTGAAGTTCATGCCGTCGTCCACATCCCGATTCATCCCACTTCCCGCATACGAGGAACTTCCTCCCGAAGAGATGAAGCGGCGCGCGCGAGCCTTTCTGGAAAAGATGCGCCGCCGCCGCACGGTCCGGGAATTCGACTCCCGACCCGTCCCGCGGGAGGTGATCGAAGAGTGTCTTCTGGCCGCGGGCACCGCTCCCAACGGAGCCAACCGGCAGCCGTGGCGATTCGTGGTGGTTTCCGATCCGGAGAAGAAGAGGCTGATCCGGAACGCCGCCGAGGAGGAGGAGCGGGCCTTCTATTCGGGCCGAGCGCCCGCCGATTGGCTGGACGCGCTGGCCCACCTCGGCACCGACGAGCACAAACCGTTTCTGGAAGACGCACCGTACCTCATCGTCGTATTCGCCGAGAGCTTCGCCGTGGCGGAAGACGGGAGCAAGCTGAAGAACTACTACGTGACGGAGTCCGTGGGGATCGCCACGGGGATCCTGATCACGGCGCTCCATGAATCGGGTCTGGCCACGCTCACGCACACGCCTTCGCCCATGAAGTTCCTCAATGGTGTGCTGGACCGGCCCGAAAACGAGCGACCCTTTCTGGTTCTGGTGGTGGGCTACCCCGCGCCGGGTGCCACGGTACCCGACATCTCGAAGAAGTCCCTCGGCCAGATCGCCGTGTTCGTGGAGTAGCCAGCGATCCCCGGGAATCTTAGGTTGGCAAACCCCTCCCCCTGACCGCGGCTGCGATCAATGGGTCGAAATGTGTCGGTACAGAACGTGGGCCCCGACGCCAACCGGCGGTTCACCAAGGCGCTTCTCCGGGATCTCCAGGCGTTGGAGGAGATCCTGCGAGAGGGGCGGATCGAAACGGGAGTACGTCGCATCGGCGCCGAACAGGAGATGTTCCTGGTCAATCGCGGGTGGCGTCCCGCGCCGGTGGCCACCGAGGTGCTCGGGCGTCTCGAGGGCCCGTTCACCACGGAGCTGGCGCTCTTCAATCTCGAAGCCAACGTGGAACCCCGGCTCCTGGAGGGAAGTTGCTTCTCCGACATGGAGGCGCGCATCCGGGAACTCGTGGAGCAGGTCCGCGATGCCGCCCGCGCCAGTCAGGCGGAGGTCGTGCTCACCGGAATCCTCCCGACACTGACCAAGTCGGACCTGTCGCTGGACAACATCACCCCCATGGAGCGGTACTACGCGCTCAACGACGCCTTGGCGCGCATGAGGGGGGGAGAAGCACACAAGCTGCGTATCGAGGGAACGGACGAACTGTACATCGAGCACGACTCCGTGATGCTGGAGGCGTGCAACACGAGTTGCCAGGTACACCTCCAGGTATCGGCGGAGGAGTTCGCGCACCTGTACAACCTGGCCCAGGTGGTCACCGCACCGGTGCTGGCCGCGTCGGTGAATTCGCCGGTGTTGATGGGGAAGCGCCTCTGGGACGAGACCCGGATCGCCCTGTTCCAACAGTCCATCGACACGCGCAGCGCCACGGTGCACATGCGGGAGCTGGCGCCCCGGGTGCGGTTCGGTGACCAGTGGGTGAACGAGTCGGTCACGGAGTTGTTCCAGGAGGACATCGCCCGGTTCCGGGTGCTCCTCACCAGCGACGTCGACGAGGATCCCATCGCCTGCCTCAGGTCCGGAGGGATTCCCCGGTTGAAGGCGCTTCAACTCCACAACAGTACCGTGTATCGGTGGAATCGCCCGTGCTACGGGATCTCCGCCGGAAAGCCCCACCTGCGCATCGAATGCCGTGTGTTGCCGGCCGGCCCCACGGTGGTGGACGAGGTCGCGAACGCCGCCTTCTGGGTGGGTGTGGTGATGGGGGCGGGGGCGGAGTGGGGGGACGTGCGCGAACGCATCGACTTCGACGACGTGAAGGCCAACTTCCTCGGGGCCGCGCGCCACGGCCTGAAATCCGGCTTCCAGTGGCTCGATGGGGAGACGGTGAGCGCTCGTCGCCTCATCACCGAGCGCTTGCTCCCTCTGGCGGCCCGTGGGTTGGAGTCCGCAGGTGTGGATGACGGGGACATCCGTCGATACCTGGGTATCGTGCAGGAGCGGGTCGAGTCGGGGCAGAACGGAGTGCGATGGACGATGACGTCGCTGAGTGGAATGAAGGACCAGGGCACACGTGCGGAGCGCCTCGCGGCGGTGACCGCGGGAATGACCATGCGACAGTTGAGCGGTGAGCCCGGGCATACGTGGACGCCCGCCACGCTCTCCGAGGCCGGCGGCTGGAGCCTCAACTACCTCCGTGTGGAGCAGTACATGACCACGGCCCTCTTCACCGTCCACGAGGACGAACTCGTGGACATGGTCGCCTTCCTCATGGATCGCAAGCAGATCCGCCACGTGTTGGTGGAAGACGACCAGCACCGGTTGGTGGGTCTGGTCTCCTACAGGTCCCTCCTGCGCCTCATGGCCGAGGGGTTCGACGGATCCGCCGACGAAGCTCCCCCGGTGAAGGCGATCATGGACAGCGACCCGGTCTCGGTCGCTCCCGAGACGCCCACCCTGGAGGCCATCGACCTCCTGCGCCGGTACAAGGTGTCGTGCCTTCCCGTGGTGAAGGACGGGAAGCTGGTGGGGATCGTGAGCGAACGCGATTTCATGCCCATCGCCTATGAACTCCTCGAAGACAAGCTCAAGGAGTGACCGGGATATCGTGAGGGAGAGCGGGAGTAGGATGATGGTGGCCCCGGCGGGGATGGATCGGGTGCGCGGGCGGGTCCGGGGAGACCGGGATGGGCCCACGCTCCTATGCATCGGGGGGCTGCACGGGAACGAGCCGGCGGGGGTCGTCGCCATGGAGCGCGTCCTGACGGAGTTGAACCGTCGTGCCCGAGATATGTCCGGTGAATTCGTGGCGATGGTGGGTAATCTGGAGGCGCTGGCGCACGGCGTCCGGTTCATGGACCGGGATCTCAACCGGGCCTGGACCCCGGAACGCCTGGACCGGCTTCGGGGAGCCGACCGGTCCGGGTGGGACCGCGAAGACCGGGAGCAGGTGGAGTTGCTCGAAGCCATCGAACAGGTGGTCGAGTCCGCCCGGGGGCCCGTGTACGTGCTCGACCTGCACACCACGTCGGGAGAGGGCGGGCCGTTTTCGACCTTCGGAGACACCCTCCCCAACCGGGCCTTCGCCGGCCACTTTCCCGTTCCCATGATCCTGGGGTTGGAGGAGTTGGTGTCCGGCACGCTCCTGGCGTTCCTCGGACATCATGGGCTCATCGCGGTGGCGTTCGAGAGCGGCCAGCACGAAGAGGAGATGGCGGTGGATCGCGCCGAGGCGGCCATATGGATCGGAGTGACCGTGACCGGACTCCTCTCCGAGGCCCGCACGCCCGAAGTGGTGGAGGCGCGCAGGATCCTGAGGCGGTCCAGCAAGGGTCTCCCCCGGGCCATGGAGATGCGATATCGGCACGAGCTCAACGGGCACGGCGGGTTCCGCATGAACCCCGGCTACCGGAACTTCCAGCCGGTCTGGTCGGGAGAGCCGCTGGCGTCGGATGCCGGTGGGTCCATCACCGCGCGTGAGGCGTCGCGCATCCTCATGCCTCTGTACCAGGAACAGGGCGACGACGGGTTCTTCCTGGTCAAGGAATTCAAGCCCTTCTGGTTGCACGCTTCGTACGTGTTGCGGAGGCTTCGGGCGGACCGGGCCGCGCGGTGGCTTCCCGGTGTCCGGAGGGATCCCACCGACGCCGAGGCGGTGGTGGTGGACAAGCGGGTGGCCAGGTGGTTCGCGCGCCAGCTCTTCCACCTGTTGGGCTTTCGGCGGATCGAAGACGCCGGAGACCGACTGGTCATGCGCCGCCGGGAGTTCGACTCCGTGGGCGCCGGGAGGGATCTCCCCCGGGCGGAGAGGCTCATTCCTTAATCCTTAAAGGGATCGGGGTGTGCGGCCGAACCTCAATGTGAGCTTCGGATAGCCGGGGCATCGTTCACCGAATCACTCCGCACCCGATGGTCCAACCGCAGAAAGCTTCGCCGGAACTTCGTGACGCCCGTATTCTCGTCATCGACGACGAGGCGCAGAACGTTCGGTCGCTCACCCGTCTCCTCACGTGGGCGGGGTACACCACCATCCGGGGGGTCACCGAGTCCGCCGATGCCGTGCGGACGTTCGTGGAGTGGGAGCCCGACCTCCTCCTCCTCGATCTCCGTATGCCGGGGATGGACGGGTTCGAGGTCATGGAGGCTCTCTCGCCGCTCGTTCCCGACGGGGAATACCTTCCCATCCTGGTGCTCACGGGTGACCTGGACGACACCAGCCGCAACCGGGCACTCACGGCCGGCGCCCGGGACTTCCTCACCAAACCGTTCGAGACCACCGAAGTGCTCCTGCGCATCGAGAACCTTCTCGAGACCCGGCACCTCCATCAGCGTCTCCGCAGGCAGAACGTCCATCTGGAACACAAGGTCCAGGAGCGTACGAGGGAGCTGGCGGACGCTCAGGTGGAGATCCTCTATCGCCTGGCGCTGGCCGCGGAATACCGGGATGACGTCACCGGACAGCACGCGGAGCGGGTCGGGGTGCTCTCCGGGATGATCGCCGGCGTGATGGACTTCGCCGAGAACGACGTGGATCTGATCCGGCGGGCCGCCCCACTCCACGACGTGGGGAAGATCGGCGTGCCCGACGCCATCCTCATGAAGCCGGGCCGGTTGACGGAGGACGAACTCGAAGTGATCCGTTCCCATGTGGATATCGGTGCACAGATCCTGTCGGGAGGCGGATTCCCCCTTCTGCGGGTCGCCCGGGAGATCGCGGCGTCCCACCACGAACAGTGGAGCGGGCGGGGCTACAAAGGGATGGTGGGAGAGGAGATCCCCATCGTGGGGCGTATCGTCGCGGTGGCCGACGTCTACGACGTGGTGACCAACGAGCGGCCGTACAAGGCGGCCCTTTCCCACGGCGAGGCCGTGCGGCGCATCGTGGTGGACCGGGGCCAGCACTTCGACCCTGCGGTGGTGGACGCCTTTCTGGAAGTAGTGGATCGGGGGCTCATCACGAAGGTCGGCGAGATGGCGAACCGCCCCGGATTCCTGGATCTACACGAGGCGGAGCCCGCCTGGCCCGTGGCCCTGGCACACTGAGCCCCGCCCGCGGACCACGGCGATCAATTGGCCCGTACCGTTCGATCCCGCGCCCACTCGCGCATCCCCGCGATCTTTTCGGCCATGGTCGAGGAGAGTGGACGGGTGGCGGCGACCTCCCGGTGTAGCGCCCCGGTATCGATCTCCGTCTCCTCGGCGAAGGCCGTGTAGAGTGCCGACACCACCACCTCTTCGATCTCCGAGCCACTGAACCCCGACGTCGCCTCGGCCAGGGCGAGGAGGTCGAACCGCTCGGGGTCGTGGCCTCTGGAAGCGAGGTGGATCTCGAAGACCTTCTGGCGCGTGATTCCGTCCGGGAGATCCACGAAGAAGATCTCGTCGAAGCGGCCCTTGCGGAGGAACTCCGGGGGAAGGCGGGAGATGTCGTTGGCGGTGGCCACCACGAACACCTCTCCCGTGCGATCCTGCATCCAGGAGAGGAAGCTCCCGAGGATGCGCTGCGACACCCCCCCGTCTTCGCTCCCGCCCGTGGCGAAGGCCTTCTCCAATTCGTCGATCCAGAGCACGACCGGAGCCATCCGCTCGGCGGCCTTCATGGCGCGCTTGAAGTTCCCTTCGCTCTCTCCGATGTACTTGTTGTAGAGATTGGAGGGGTCGAGCTTGAGCAGAGGGAGTCCCCACTCCGCCGACACGGCTTTGGCGGAGAGGCTCTTCCCGCATCCGGGAACACCCAGGAGGAGCACCCCCTTGGGGAAATCGAGCCCGAAGCGGTCGGCGTCTCCGGGATTCCGCACGACGGCGGTGCGCTTGGCCAGCCACGCTTTGAGGGTGGCCAGGTCCGCGATGTCGGCCAGGCTGGTCTCCACGGGATAGTACTCCAGGAGGCCTTCCCGCTCCACCACCTTCTTCTTGTGGTCGATGACGTGTTGGATATCGCCGGCGTTCAGTGCTCCGTCTTCCACGATCGCCTTGGTGAGGATCTTCTCGGCCTCCATGAGGGTGAGGCCCGAGAGGTTCCGGATCAGGGTGTCGGATTCCTCTCTGGAGAGATCGACTTCCACGGTCTGGCGTTGCGAGATGTCGCGGACGATCTGGTTGAGGAGGCTCCGGAACTCCTCGTCGGAGGGGCCCGGAAGGGTGACGTGCGCGGCCATGGTTCTCAAGGCGCCCGGAAGCTCCGATCCGTCGGTGGTGAGGACCACCGCGCCGTCCACGCTCTTCATGGTGACGGTGGCTTCGCGGAGGTACTCGGCCAGGAGCTCGTTCCCCTCCACAGCCCCGGAGAGCCCTCTCATGAAATAGACCGCGGGGATGCGTGCCGCACCGATGTGCCGGACCGCCTTCAGCGCGTCCTTGGTATCGTAGATCGGATCTCCCATCCCGTCGCGGACCAGACCCCGCACCCGGCTCCAGGTGAAGAAGGGGAGGCGGAGTCCGTCGGCCAGGTGGCGCAGGAGCCCCTCCGCGCGGTCGTCCTCATGGGTCTCGATGTTCACGAGCCCGTGGCGGGATCGAATGAGGAGGCCGAGGTCGTGAAGGGTGTCCTGGGGCATCGTCGTCGGGCTGGGGTCGTCGAGTCGTTCGGTCCCGGTGCATCCGGAGGAGGAGCCTGTCGTGGCGAAGGATAGCATCATACTGGCCCGGAAGCCCACCTGTGCCGCGGTACAGGCGCGGGCCACGGATCTCACCCGGGGGCGGCGTCGGGACCTCCTCGCTCCCAAGGTTCGGCTGGACCGGATACCACGACGAAGAGGGGATGCGTGCGCGGTGGGCCGTCCTGCGGCAGGCGGTACAGGTCCGCGGGCGATCGACGGCGCAGCTTGGCCTCGAGGTGGGTGAGCTCGAACTCGAGCTGGCCCGAGGTCACCGTGAGGAGCGATCCGTCCCGCACCGGGCCGATCTTCCGGCGATCGAAGGAGTACCCTCGCGTGTCCGCTTCCTGGACGACCGACCGGAGATAGTGGTCGACGGCGGAGATCGGGGATGGGTGGGCGCGAAATCGTTCCAACTGCGGATGATTCCGGTAGCCCCGCGTGGCCCCGCGGATCACGGCGCGAGCGAGGAGGCCTTCCCGCCACAGCGCCACCAGTCCTCGCGCGTCGAGGTAGCTCGGGTGAATGCTCCACAGGCGCATGGGTTCTCGGTGTCGGGAGGGGGCGATGCGTCTACCTTTCGGCCGAACGTACCTTCGGCTTGAGTCCCGGGCGTGATCGGGCCGACCCGCCGACGCCACGCGGGGCCAACCGACACTCGTCGTGCCGCGACCATTTCCCGCGTGCCGGATTTCCGCAATCGTATGGTTCCAACTCATTCACGCCGCGGAGGAGCATCTCTTGGCCAAGGATCGGACCATCGTGTATCAGAAGCCCACCTGTACCACGTGCCGGAAACTCTTCCAGCTCCTGGAGGAGGACGGCGTGGACTTCCAGCGGGTGGACTACTTCGTCGACCCCATCCCCCGGGACAAGCTGGCGGATCTGCTCGCACGGGCGGGCGTGTCCCCTCGGGACGCGCTGCGGACGAGAGCGCCGCAGTACGCGGAGCTCGGACTCGGCGATCCCGCCGTGGGGGCGGAGGCCATCCTCGACGCCATGGCGGAGCACCCGGACCTGATTCAGCGGCCCATCGTGGAGCGGGGAGGCCGCGTGGTGATCGCCCGCCCGGTGGAGAGGGTGCGGGAAATCCTGTAGCGTGTGGGCGCGGGGGCGCCGGCATTCCGCTGAGCGGATCGGAGGTTGGTGTTCCGGGGCGCAGGCGTGGGCCCGATCCGAGACGCTTCATGCCGCCGCCCCCGCGCCACACGCCAGCGGCGTCCCGGGGCGCGGGCTACCGGGCGGGGCGGTTCATGAACACGCGGTTGGGGGCGCCGGAATTGGCGAAGCCGATCTCCGGGTACCCGTCGCGGTCCAGGTCCGCGGTGGCGACGCCGTAGGTGAGTTCGGCCTGTTCGCCGAGCCATCTCTCCTCCCAGACCGTGCCCGTGCCGTCGTTCATGTAGAGCGCGTTCCGGCCGCCGGCGTTGGCCACGATGACGTCCACGTCGCCGTCCCGGTCCACGTCCACCACCGCCAGCGCGTAGGATTCGTCGGCGCCGCCGAACAGGGCGGCCTGGCGGAAGCCGCCATGGCCGTCGCCCAGGTAGACTCCGTTGGGTTCACCGATGTTGGCGGTGACGATGTCCGGGAGCCCGTCTCCGTTCACGTCCGCCAGCGCGGCCGACCGGGTCTCGTCCTTCCCGCTCCCGTACGGCGTCGACGTGGCGAAGCCGAGTCGGCCGTCGTTGAGGAGGACCCGGTTCGCCTGTCCGTCGCGGTTGGCGAGCACCAGGTCGGGGTCTCCGTCTCCGTCCACGTCGCCCACGGCCACGGCGATGGTGGAGCCCCGCGCCTCGCCGAACTCGATCTTGTCACCGAACCGTCCGTCTCCCTGGTTCAGGAAGATCCCGTTGGGGGTTCCTCGATTGGTGACCAGGAGGTCGAGGTCCCCGTCCGCGTCCATGTCGTGGAGTTGTGCGCTGCGCGTGGGCTCCACCTCGGGCCCCACCGGCCAGGCGAGGGTGAAGTGGCCCCGCCCGTCGTTGAGGTACACCCAGTTCTCGGCGGCATCGTTCGCCACCACCACGTCCAGGTCGCCGTCTCCGTCCAGGTCGCCCACGGGCACGGCGTAGGTGGTGGCCTTCTCCGGCCCGAGGGCATGTCCCACGGTGAACCGGGCACGCCCATTGTTGAGGTAGACCTCGTTCGACTGGGGCCAATGGCGCCCGTTGGCCACAAGCACGTCGATGTCGCCATCGCCGTCCACGTCGGCGAAGGTCAGAGCGGCCGTGAGATCTTCCGACGTCCCCAGGACATCCCGATCACTCGACGAGAAGGACCGGTCCTGGGCGGCGAGGCCTCCGTGAGCGGTGATCAGGAGGACCCCCAGGACGCCGGCAACTCTGTTCATGGGTTCATCTCGCGTTCGATACGGAAGGGTCACGCCCCGGGGAGGCCTGCTACCGGGAGACGCCGGGAGAACCCCCGACACGCGACGTGATCACGCGTCCCGGAAGCGTGTGGAGGATTTCGCCGTCCTTCACCACATGCTCGCCGTTGACGAGTACGTGCACGATGCCCGCGGCGTGCTGGTGGGGCTCGAAGAAGGTGGACTGGTCGGCGATGGTGGCCATGTCGAAGACCACCAGATCCGCCCAGTTTCCCTCGCGGATGGTACCGCGGTCCGGGAGTCCCATGATGCGGGCCGGGAGGGAGGTGTTGGACCGGATGGCGTCTTCAACCGAGAGAGCCCCGACCTCCATGGCGTAGCGGCGGATCTTGCGGGGGAAGGTGCCGTAGTAGCGCGGGTGTACGGATCCGTCTTCGGGGATGGCGATGCCCCCGTCGGAGGCGGTGGCCACCCAGGGTTGGGCCGCGTAGTTCTCCACGTCGATCTCCGACATGGAGAAGCCGCGCAGACGTCCGCCGCCGGGCCGCCTCGGGTCCCCCTCGTACTGCAGGAGGATGGCCATCTCCACCGGGTCGACACCCCGGGAGTCGGAGACCTCCTGGAGGCTCTTCCCCACGTAGTCCTCGTTGGGGTACTCGAAGATGACGACGCGGTCCGCTCCGCCCCGTCGGCGGATCTCGTGCGTGATGTCGGTGCGCACGTCGGCGGCCGTGGCGGGATCGGCCATGGCTTCTCGGAGCATCTCGGCGGCCGGGCGGGCGTTCTCCCGGCTCGTGGCGTCGGGATCCTGGAGGGCCCACCGGGGGATCAGGACGGTGCCCCCGTCGGAGCCGCTGGTGGCGTAGGGGTACTGGTCGGCCCACACGCGCACGCCCTCGTCGCGGGCCCGCTGGATGAGCTGGATGGCCGACCCGCTGGAGCCCCAGAAGTGGGCACCCTTGGCCTTGATGTGCGAGGCCACGACGCGGATCCCGGAGCGGCGTCCGATCTCGATGGTCTCCATGACCGCGTCCTGGAGGGTGGGCGGGCCCGGGTCGTCCTGGCTGGGCCAGAACCACATGGGGTCGGTCCCCTCGCTGCGCTCGTGGGAGATGTAGACTCCGTCCCAGGGGAGGACCTCGGCGGCCAGAGCCGCCACCTCGTCGGTGGTGCTCCACCGCCCCGGCACGTACTCCAGCCCGGCGGACATCCCCACGGCGCCCTCGCTCATGGCCTGGCGGACCAGCTCCCGCATGCGGGCGACCTCCTCGGGCGTGGAGGGGCGCTGGAAGTCGTCGCCCATGACCCGTCCCCGCACCGTGCCGTGCCCCACCATCATCATGACGTTGGGCCCCACTCCCTGGCGTTCGAGGAGGGCGCGCTGATCGCGGATGGGCCAGGGCGAACGCCCGTCGTGGTTGACGACCACGGTGGTGACGCCCTGGGAGACCACGTTGGGGGCGGCCTTCCGGCGCACGTCGTCGGTGCGGATGGTGGCTCCGCCGATGCGGGCACTCCCGTCGTCGGCGTGGGAGTGGATGTCGATGAAGCCGGGAGAGACGTAGAGCCCCGTGGCGTCGATGGTCCGCCGGGCCTCCGCCCCGTCCAGCATTCCCACGGCGACGATCTTCCCGTCGCGCACTCCGACGTCGGCCCGGAACCACGGGTTGCCCGTGCCGTCCATGACCCGTCCCCCGGTGACGAGGAGGTCGAAGGGGGCCGTGGACTGGGCGTGGGCGGGGGCGGTCGCGGCCAGGACGAGGGCCGTGGCGGCGGCGAGGGCGCGTCGGGTCATGGGTGCCTCTGGGTGTGGGGGTGAGCCGAGAGGCGGATGATGGGGGTGGGGTGGGTGGGGGGCAAGAGAGGCGACTTGCGTATCGGTAGGCGATGCCATCCATTGTCTCGTTGGGAGACAATCACTCCGGTCCTGTCTCCGCTCAGGATCGGTCCACCCGCCGCGGCCCTACCCGCTTCCGTTCCGCCTCGCTGTCACACCTTCCTGGTATCGTGTCTCATCCGACGCGCTGCGGAGGTGCCGCGGACGCGACAAGGCGCAAAGGATCGGCTCCCATGATCCAGACCATCTCATGAAAGTGCCCATGTCCCGGGATCGGGATACGCGAAACTACTTTGCCCACACCCTCCCCGGGCGCCCGCCGGCGGATTGGCAGAGTCTCGAGGATCACCTGGAAGGAGTGGCGCGAAGGGCCGAGTCATTCGCCGAGGTCTTCGGAGCCCGAGCGTGGGGGCGGGTCGCCGGCGTATGGCACGATCTGGGGAAATACTCGGACGCCTTCCAAGCGTACCTTCGGGCGGACCCGACGGGTGACGCCCACACTGCCGAAACCGTGGGCAAGGTCGATCACTCATCCGCCGGTGCGCAGCATGCGGTGTCGCGGTTCGGAGTGCCCGGGCATATCCTTTCGTTCGCGATTGCAGGCCACCACAGTGGCCTGCACGACGCTCAGGGGGAGGGTGCCTCCCTGGCAGCCAGGCTGGGTAAGCGCGTTGAGCCGTGGGGTACGGCGCCGCCTCTTATCGCGGACCAACCCCTTCCCGACCTTCCTCCATTCCTCAGGGATGCGCTGGGTCGCAAGGAATCATTCGCGATCCAGCTTTTCGCGCGAATGATTTTTTCATGCCTGGTGGACGCCGATTTTCTGGATACGGAGGCCTTCATGAACCTCGGCCAGTCCAAGGAGCGCCCCACGTGGCCTGCCGATGTGTTGGCACGGATGAGCCGGAGTCTCGACGAGCATGTGCGAGGTTTCGGTCTGCCGTCGACCGAAGTGAACAAGAGAAGGGCGGAGGTCCTGGAGGCGTGTAGGCGGGCCGGCGCACACAGGCCGGGGATTTTTACGCTGACCGTGCCGACAGGCGGAGGTAAGACGCTTTCGTCTCTGGCGTTCGCCTTGAGGCATGCTCTCGCGAATGATCTCCACCGGGTCATCTACGTGGTGCCGTTCACGAGCATCATCGAGCAGAACGCCGACATATTCCGGCGAGCCATGGGGCGGCTCGTCGAAGAAGGCGTCGAGGATCCCGTCGTCGAACACCACAGCAACCTGGACCCCGACGAGGAAACTGTTTCGAGCAGACTCGCCGCCGAGAACTGGGATGCCCCTTTGGTGGTGACCACGTCCGTGCAGTTTTACGAGTCTCTGTTTTCAAAGCGCACATCCCGATGCCGCAAACTCCATAATCTGGCCCGCGCGGTGATCGTTCTCGACGAGGCTCAGGCCATTCCCGTCGACTTCCTGGCGCCTTGCCTGAGAGCCATCGAGGAGTTGACCCGCAACTACGGCGCTTCCGTCGTGCTCTGTACTGCCACGCAGCCTGCGGTGGCGCGACGATCCGGCTTTGACATCGGTCTCGACATCGGGAACGAGTCAGAGATCGTTCCCGATCCAGGGGGACTCCATCGCGCACTCCAGCGGGTGTCGGTCACGGTGGAGAGGCAGACCGTTCGGGACTCGGACCTTGCGAGTCGACTCGTCGCCCTCGACCAGGTGCTGTGCATCGTGAACACCCGCCGCCATGCCCAGGAACTGTTCGACCTCCTGGGTCCAGGAGAGGGCGATTACCACCTGAGTGGATTCATGTGTCCGGAGCACAGATCCGCGCGACTCGGGGAGATTCGTCGTCGACTTGAAATGGGCTTGGTGTGCCGGGTCATCTCGACTCAACTCGTGGAAGCCGGTGTGGATCTGGACTTCCCCGTCGTCTATCGATCCATGGCTGGCCTCGACTCCATCGCCCAGGCGGCGGGAAGGTGCAACCGCGAGGGCGAACGGGCACTCGGTCACACCATCGTCTTCGAGTCGGAACACCGGTCGTCGGAAGCGTTCCTGCGAGACACCGCCGCGAAGGCTCGGGAGATCCTTCCTCTCCACGATGACCCGCTTTCCCCAGAGGCGGTGGAGCACTTCTTCCGACTCTACTACTGGGATCAGTCTGATCGGTGGGATCACAAGAAGATCCTTGGCGAGTTCCACCTCGATCGAACCAACGAGAAGCTGCCCTTTCTGTTCGGGTTCGCCCGTGCTGCGGAGCGCTTTCGTCTCATTGAGGACACCGGTCGCCCCATCATTGTCCCCTGGGGGGAGGAGGGCGAGGCATTGTGCGACCGACTACGGAATTCGTGGGGGAATCCGCCGGTGAAGCTGCGTCGGAAGCTTCAACGGTACACGGTTCAGGTGCCGCTTCAGGTCTGGGCGCGCTACCGCGGACGGGTCTTTGAGATGGTTCATGACGAGTACCCGGTGTTGATTTCCACCGACACGCATTATTCGAATCACACAGGGTTGAGGTTGGATGAGCGTACCGGGGTGTTTCTAAGTGCATAGCTGGAGGAGTCCATCATGGGGTTCGGAGTAAAACTCGAAGTATGGGGAGATCTCGCCGCCTTCAACCGTCCTGAGATGAAGGTCGAGCGGGTATCCTACGACGTAATGACCCCGAGTGCGGCGAGAGGGATTCTCGAAGCCATCTACTGGAAGCCGCAGATGCGCTGGGTGGTCGACGAAATCCGCGTCATCAATCCCATCCGGTTCACTCATGTGCGCCGCAACGAGATCAGTACCAAGATCCCGCTCAAAGGATCGACCGGTGCCGGCACGGCGATGCGGGCCGGGAGTGGCCGACTCGGGGTGTCGATTCAGGAGGTTCGCCAGCAGCGTGCGGCCATGGTCTTGCGGGACGTGCGGTATGGCATCAGTGCCCATGTGGAGGTGTCGGCCGACGAGTCCCCGGGGAGTCCCGAGGCGAAGCATCTGGAGATGTTCAAGAGACGTGCGTCTCGTGGGCAGTTCTTCCACCACCCCTACCTCGGGGTACGTGAGTTCCCGGCCTACTTCAGGCTCGTGGAGGCATTTCCGCCTGTCCACGAGGAGTTGTCGGGGGACGTATCTCTCGGGTTCATGCTCCACGATATCGAGTATGTGGAATCTCCCGACGGCAGTGTCGTGGAATCGCACCGGGGCCGGAGGCTGGAAGCGGTACCCCGCTTCTTCCAGGCGACCATGCGTGACGGGGTGATCCGGATACCTCCACTCTCGGAAGGGAGGGCTTGACCCGATGCTCCTTCATGCGCTCAACCAACTCTACGACCGCCTGGCGGACGACGCCGACTATGCGGTTGTCCGTCCTGGATTCAGTCTCCAGAAGATCAACTTCGAGATCGTGCTGCGGCCGGACGGGCAACTGGTCACGATCCAGGATGCCCGGTCCGTGGTTGATCGGCGCGCGCGACCGCGGCAAAGGCGTGTTCTGGGATCCACCAAGCCTCCGGGGTCGGGGCTCAACCCATGCTTTCTCTGGGACAACGCCCAATATATGCTCGGGTTCAAAATCGACGACCTGAATCCGGAGCGTACCGCGGAGGCGTTTGCGGCGTTTCGGGATCGGCATCTGTCGGTCGAGGAGGCTGTTTCGTCAGAGGTGTTTTCAGCGGTGTGCCGATTCCTGGAGACGTGGAATCCGGAATCAGCAGGCGATTTCGAGGACTTCGTCGAGGCCGCCACTACCGGATATGGACTGTTCCGGATCCAGGGAATAGATGGCTTCGTCCACGATGACGAGAACATCCAGACATGGTGGATGAGCCGTGCCTCGCCGCGATGGTGGGAGGCGAAGGACGGCGGGGGTGACGATCCGCAGGGTCAGTGCCTCGTGAGCGGAGAGGTCGGTTTCCTGGCCCGGACCCACGAGAAGGTGAAGGGCGTGCGTGGAGCACAGCCTTCGGGTGGCGCGCTCGTCGGGTTCAACGATCCGGCGTATGAGTCCTACGGCAAGTCACAAAGCTACAACGCACCTGTGTCGGAAACCGTGGCGTTCCGGTACGTGACCGCACTGAATGCTCTCCTTGATGGACCGCAACGGGACCGGCACCGCGTGTTCGTCGGGGAAACGACCGTTGTGTTCTGGACGGGCCGACCCAATCCCGCGGAAGACATCTTTCTCAGGTTCGCTGCAGAGGGATCCGCGATCGCGGATGCCGACACCACCCAGGACGAGGGACAGCGGCAGCGCGTGGAACTGTTCCTGCGTGCCCTCCGGCAGGGACGCGAAGCGTATGGGGCGCTCGATCCCGATCCCGACGGCGCCGAGTACTTTCTATTGGGATTGTCGCCGAATGCCGGACGCGTGTCCGTGCGCTTCTTCATGCGTGGCCGGCTCGGAGCTCTTCTCGACAACCTTCGCCGACACCATCGGGACATTCGGATCGATCCCAAGCCCCCGTCGGAGAAGTGGCGTGGTGACCCCGAATTCCCCGGCGTGCGGGCTCTCCTCGATCAGGCGGCTCGGGAAAGGAAGGATATCCCGCCGACCCTCGAGGCCCCCCTCATGCGAGCAATCGTGACGGGTGAGCCGTACCCCACCGCCCTGGTCGGGGCCGTCCTACGACGTATCCGGGCGGACCGGCGCGTCGATTATCTGCGGTCGTGTGTGATCAAGGGATATCTCGTCAGAAACCACAACATGGAGGTGAGCATGGCGCTCGATCCTGAAAAGCCCGATCCGGCCTACCGCCTCGGGCGACTCTTCGCTGCTCTCGAAAAGACCCAGAAGGATGGGTTGCCGGGACTCAACACGACCATTCGTGACTCATTCTACAGTGCCGCCTCGGCGACGCCCGGCACCGTATTCCCCCGTCTTCTCCGCACGTACCAGCATCATCTCGGAAAACTCGAAGGTGGACTTCGCGTCACGCGCGAGCGGCTGGTTCAGGAGATCCTGGCCCCGTTGGAGCGGTTTCCCTCGCATCTCACGCTCCCCGACCAGGGCCTGTTCGCTCTCGGGTACTACCATCAGACGCGGGACTTCTATACCAAGCGCTCCGAACCCTCTGATCACCAACCCGTCCAGGAGTAAGCCATCATGAACCGGTACGATTTCGTATTCCTCTTTGACGCCACCGACGCGAACCCCAATGGGGATCCGGATGCCGGAAATCTTCCGCGCATCGACCCGGAGACCGGTCATGGACTGGTGACGGATGTCTGCGTGAAGAGGAAGGTCCGGAACTACGTGTCGCTGGTGAAGAAGAACCAGTCTCCCCACCGCATCTACTTCACCGACGGTGCGGTCCTAAACGAGTTCCATGAGGAGGCCTATGGGCACGTCGGGATCAAGTCAGAGAAGAACAAGCTCCCCAAGGATGTGGAGAAGGCGCGGGCCGTCACGGGGTTCATGTGCCACAATTTTTTCGATATCCGTACCTTCGGCGCGGTGATGAGCATGGAAGTGAACTGCGGTCAGGTGCGAGGCCCTGTTCAATTGTCCTTTGGTCGGTCGGTAGACCCGGTCGTCACGTTGGAGCATGCCATCACGCGCAGCTCGGTCACGAACCAGCGGGATGTCGACAAAGAACGGACCATGGGCCGCAAGTTCACAGTGCCCTACGGTTTGTACCGAGTTCACGGAGTCGTGAATCCTTTCCTCGCGGAGCAGACGGACTTCGGGGAGGATGACCTCGAGCTCTTCTGGACCGCAGTTGAGAGCGCCTTCCAGTTCGATCAGTCGGCGGCTCGTCCGGCCGGGAGCATGGCTTCGCGAGAACTCATCGTCTTCGAGCACGGCAGTCAATTGGGGAACGCACCGTCCCACACACTCTTCGATTCCGTGTCGGTCCGACGAAAGGACGGAGTGGCCGTACCGCGAGCGTTCGGCGACTATGAGGTGTCAATCGATGAGAGCCGGATTCCCGAGGCCGTTCGCGTGGTGCGGCGGATCTAGGTGACGGCGACGTGGAGCTACTCCGTGGCGCGCTCGAGCCCAAGTTGAAGCGCGAGAGCTCGATCCACCGCGTCGATGTCGTCAGGAGCCAGGCGGCCGGCAGGCCGGATCAGGCGGGATTTCGATGCCGTCATGATCTGGTCGGCCATCGCCTTGCTTCGCTGATCGTCGAACTCGACTACGGCTTCGCTGGGATAGACCCTGTCGGTCCGGCTCGTGAGTGGGATCACCTGGACACGGTTCAGGTGCCGATTCGAGGCATCGTTGCTCACGATCACGGCAGGCCGCGTCTTGTAGATTTCGCCACCCTCCGACGAAGGGAAGCGAACCCACCAGACCTCACCGCGCCACATCGGCGACATCTCCGATCAGCCCTTCGCTCCACTCCAACGCTTCAGCTTCTCGCTCCTCGTCGTTGGCCATGGCGGCATAGGCATCGTCGAGGTCCTGAGGGACGACATAGGGCCGAACGAGGTGTTCGATGAACTGCGAGATCTTCCCGGCTCCGATTCGCTGGTACAGTCCTCGGTACACGGATTCCTCGATGGTAATGGTGAGTTTCTTCTGCATGAGATGCTCCCATTCTGTACACGACGACAGCACGTGTAAGATACGTGTCGCGTGGGATAAGGTCGAGAGCAGCGCATTTTCGGAAGCTCGATGAACACGTTGGCCGGATCCATGTTCGACGAAGACGACCTGCTGCCTCTTTCCGCCCTACAGCACATGGTCTTTTGTGAGCGTCAGGCGGGCCTCATCCACCTGGAGCAGACCTGGGCGGACAATGCGTACACGGTGGAGGGTGACCATCTCCATCGGATAGTGGACGGAATGAGCTCGGATCTGCGGTCCGATGTGCTCACACGCCGAGGAGTAACCCTGAAATCATTCCGGCTGGGTGTGATTGGAAGGGCGGACGTAGTGGAGTTCCACAGCGTAGACAGGGTGGACAGTGAGGGTGTTTGTCTCCCCGGCCGGACTGGCCGATGGCGGCCCGTTCCCGTCGAGTACAAGCGAGGGCGGCCGAAAGCCCATCGTGCGGACGAGGTACAACTCTGTGCCCAGGCGATGTGTCTGGAGGAGGCGTTCGCGGTCGCGGTGGGCACCGGCGTCCTGTTCTACGGGCGCACGCGGCGGCGTAGCGAGGTGATCTTGTCCGCCGAGCTCCGTGCGCTGACTGAACGGACAGCCGAGCGCCTCCACACGATGATGCGGTCGGGACGCACGCCGGTATGCGCGCGGACAGAACAATGTGATCGGTGTTCGCTCGAACCGGTATGTCTCCCGCCATCCAAGAGTAGCAAACCATCGGTGCGCGCCTATCTCGATGGTGTGCTGTCATGGTCGATCAAGGTGGAGGATCAGGAATGAAGACCCACCTGAACACATTGTTCGTCACAACCGAAGACAGCCATTTGGCGAAGGAAGGTGAGGCCGTGGTCGTGAGGCGCGGGGGCCAAACACTGCTTCGCGTGCCCATCCACATGTTGGAGTCGATCGTCTGTTTTGGGCATGTGGGCCTGAGTCCATATCTCATGGCTCACTGCGCCCGGAACCGCGTCTCGATCTCGTATCATCAGCCGAACGGACGGTTCCTTGCCACCGTACGAGGCTCCACGTCGGGAAATGTGCTGCTCCGGAAGGATCAATTCCGAGCGTCCGAGGATCCTGGGAGGTGCTTGGCGCTGTCCGAAATCTTCGTGCGGGCCAAGATCCACAATTCCAGAGTCGTTGTCGCTCGGGCCGTACGTGATCATGGCGATGCGGACGGTGAACTGGCACGGTGCGTCGCGTACCTGTCGGGATGTCTGAAGCGCGCATCCCGCGTTGCCGAGATAGGCCGGTTACGTGGGATCGAGGGAGAGGCTGCGAAGAGATATTTCGCCGTGTTCGGGTCGTTGTTGCGGAACCCGGAACCCGGGATTTCCATGAACGGACGTTCGCGGAGACCTCCGCGAGATCCCGTCAATGCGTTGCTCTCCTTCTCGTATGCATTGCTCGCGTCAGACTGTCGGTCGGCTTGTGAATCCGTGGGACTCGATCCGCAGGTCGGGTTTCTCCACACCGATCGACCCGGTCGTGCCGGCTTGGCACTCGACCTGATGGAAGAATTGCGGCCTGTGATCGCGGACCGAGTCGCGCTCTCGCTAATCAATCGGCAACAGGTGGGATCGCGTGACTTCACGGTGGAGGATGCCGGCGCCGTGCGATTGAAGGACGATTCTCGCAAGAAGGTTCTCGAACAGTATCAGACAAGGAAACAGGAGACCATCACCCATCCGTTTCTGGGAGAGAAGGTCTCGCTCGGGTTCGTTCCGCTGCTCCAGGCACGGCTACTTGCGAGGACTCTTCGGGGCGACCTGGACGCCTACCCCGCCTTCCTCTGGAGGTAGGTCCATGGTGGTTCTCGTCACGTACGACGTATCGACGACAACAGACGACGGACGGCGGCGGCTACGGCGGGTTGCGGCGACCTGCCTCGACTTTGGACAGCGGGTCCAGAACTCCGTATTCGAATGCAATGTGAACTGGGAGCAGTGGACGCGCCTGAAGCTCCGCCTCCTCAAGGAGATCGATCCCGAGGAGGATAGTTTGCGGTTCTATCAGTTGGGCAACAAATGGCGGAGTCGGGTGGAGCACCACGGTAGATCGACGGGAGTGGATCTGGAGGGTCCACTCATCACTTGAGCGGATCTGCGAACCCCCAGTGTCCGCGTGTGTCCCGGACGGTTCGCGATGGGGGATGGAGTCCGACTTTGCGGGGATGTTGACACCTCAGACCTTCGATGATGTCGGCCTCAGGACATAACCGCGGGTGGGTTCGCGCAGATTGCGATGTATCTACTTTGTTCATAAGAGTTTAGGATCAGAGCGTCGCCCCCCGCGTGGGGGGCGTGGATTGAAACCTAGCCTTTTTGCGGG